>JAGBKB010000058.1 GCA_017934175.1 Lachnospiraceae bacterium
AACCCTATATTTTCTATCAAGCCTTTGCTCGTTTTCGTTAAGTATCGGCGTAAACTCGCTTCGCTCAGACAGTACGTCGAATACTAAACTCAAACTTCGCAAAGTTTGAAGAAAATATGGAACTTGCTCCAACTATTTTCTCAAGCAAGGTACAAGCCAGAATTAATTAAAATAACGCTCCTACGATACCCCCTATGGTTAAGAGGGTTTCCCCAGTACCAAATGACAAATTATGGGAATCACTGGAGGTGCCTATAGGGGGTTAGATTACGGGGTAGATAAACAACAAAAAAACGGAAGTCATAAGAATGAACTTCCGCTTTAAATAATGGTTTTTATAATTGCCATTAATAATTTATATGCTTTGAACCCCTTTTGTTTTTAGACTTTTATAACAAATCGCAACATACAAAGGATAGTGCTAATTATAAAGTGTTATGTCACCCAATTTACAACTTTTAAGCCTTTAACCCTTTGAAACTCATGTTCATTATTTGTCACTAGTGTTGAGCCATTATATTTTGCATGGGCCGCAATCAACATATCCATTGGCCCAATAATATTGCCTTTTTTCTCTAATTCAAATCGTATCTTTCCATATTCATTTGATGCGCCAATATCATAATCACAAATTATAATTGCTGATAAAAATTTTAAAAGATTCTTTAGATTTTCATCTCGCTTTAAACTTTTTTCTACACCAGATATCAATTCACTATATACTATACTTGATATGCCAATATCCCCAAATTTACACTTATAAAACTTTTGCAATAATTTTTGATTTTTTTTTAATATATAAATGCAGATATTTGTGTCTAACATAAAAATCTTGACTAATATTTTGTCAATATCATAAATATGTTTACGACATTAAAATAGCAGGCTTAAGCCTGCTACTATACTCTCTATACTATATAAAAACGCAAAAACAAAACAATGCCATATTGCAACTTTTATTACCCTATGAATAAATACTTATACTTACGCATCTGTTCAAAAATAATGGTTATAACTCTCTCAATTATCTCATTTGAATAAAATGCTCTATATTTTTTGATTTCACTTAGCACATCATTCTTAGTAAATGAAAGTTTTAAAATATTGCCATATAATGATTCGGCGCATTCACACTGTTCTTCAAACGAATTACTAAATGGTTTACTTTTAACCTTATCCATATTTTTATATACATCTGCCTTTATATCATATTCATTTACATCGGATATAAGACTTAACCCATTATCAAATAATGGAGCAAACGAAAATGTGTCATTTTGAATGTTTCTAATTAAAGCAAGATTATTAAAATGGCGGTCCTCATTTAAAAAGAACATATCTAATTCTAAAATACTAGTTATAGTTCTGCCCGCTGTATTCAATTTATATGTTTTTGATATAAAATCTACGACAAACTTTATACGGTCTTTTACCTCGCTATAATTATATATTTCTTTTGTTAATTCATTTCCTGTTTCCAAAAAATATAATCTATAGAGTGTCAACAAGTTTTCGTTTTCTTTCAAGAAGTTTTTACTCACCGAAAAGTTCTTTACTTCTGAATTATATACTCCTTTTATCATGTTGTATTCAACATAATTATAAATATTAGAATATTTCAGTAAATCTGATATCAAGCACTCTGACAAGTTTTCATAGCCAAAAGCATCCGTTTTATACCAGTAACCACCAATATGCCATTTTGGTAGATTGCCTTTTGATGTAGCATATGAAACTAAACTTTTAGTCTCTTTATCAAAGTTTATTATGCTATTCTTTTGATTCGCATCCAAAACTTATCTCCTTCCATTCTTCCTCTTGTTTTATTTATAATCAAGAACGGGTCATAATAATCTACCCCTATAACTTTAAGTGCCTTATCTAAATCAATTCTTTCTTTAAGAACAACTCTATCATTTATAAATATTTCAAACTGATTCCAATTAGGATTAAGTACTTTTCCAAAAGCCCTATCATATATATTATCAGTTCTATTTTGAATTTGAATTTTTTTATTTAAAAAGTCAACATAAATTATAGTCATAGGTTTATGGCCAAACATATATGTAATCTTATGTGTAAAGTTTTTCGTAGGCTTTTTATTAATATATCTACCTATGACCTGTCTTGATGTATCAAATTTTTTTGCAATCTCATCTATACGATACCCATCCTTTACCATTGCAATCATCTCTTCAACATCATTATTATTATATTTGTGCTTTCTACCAGCATTTCTATCATTTGCCATATTTGCTCCAAAATAAAATAAATGGAACTTATTTAATTAAGTTCCATTAAATTGTAATTCAAAAATGATGATATGTCAAGTACAAATATTATTATCCTGTTGTCTCTATATAATAATCTGTTATAGAATCAAGTTCTACATAATCAGTAGAAGTTTGTGGCCACCAAATCATATAAAGTTCATCACCTTTTTCTATATCATCAACTTCTATCTTTATAGAATTGTTTGTATTTATATATCCATATCCTCCATCAGGAACATCTACTTTTGTAGAAGATGTTGTAGTTGCATCTGAAAATTTAAATTTTATTCTGTCTGCATCTGATCTATTAAATCCAAATGGTTTTTTGCTAAGTGCAAAATTAACCCTTATACCATTATTTCCATTAAATCTAATTACAAATTCAACTTTACCTTCTTTTCCATAATGACCTAGATACATACCTTCATCCATATAATGAGTTTTGCCATTGCTATCTTCATATATGACACAAGAAGCACGAACCTCTGAAAAATTATTAGAACTATCTTGTTGAAAATTATCATTTTTAGTAGGAACAAGGCGAGGAATAAACCATTCATTCCACATATTATCAAATCCAACTTCTCTTGTCCCAGAATATAAATTCCACGCTATACCCTCATTACCACCATTAGCTAGTTTTTTATGTAAAGCCATAGCTATTTTATTCGCATCAGTTTCATAAGGTGCAGTCAAGCTCCAATAACCATCAACATTCGCAGGCATATATGCAGTACCACTATATACTTGATTTGTACCATCTGTATGTTCCCAATCCATAACAAGTTCATCGGGTTCACCCAATATTGTAGCAGCATCATCATATGCAAAAGTACCATTTATGGAGTTTATACCAGAATCCATTGTAGAATTCCAATTAGCTATTTGACCAGAAAGAGTTGTTGCATCATTTATTGTGTAAGTACTATAGTGCTCCGCACGAATATTATTTGTATTGCCACCCATACCACCAGTTCTTGTCCAATTCAATCTACTACTAGAACCATTCCAAGTAATTTTAGCTGCTGCAGCTGTTCCTGATGTCCCATTCCGACTTACAAGAGCAGCAGCAGGAAGGCCAACCCAAAATGAATAAATATATAGTGGTTGTGTTCTTCCACCATTATATCCAGAAGTAAAAGGTAATATCTCCATATTTTTTCTCCAATAACCACTATATTGACCTTTACCTACTTGTTTTCTAATCCATATTTTATGTTGTGAACCATCAATTGATTTAGTTAAACCACTATCTTCAATTACGTTTGATACTCCCTTCTGCCCATCGATTACAAAATAGTTTTCATATTTACCTAACCGAAAAATTGAAGTATCAGCATTGATTGCTATATTAGAAGACATTGTAACTGTACCACCATCCGTTTGTTGCCATGTTCCAGTAGTAGGATCAGGTCGTGTATTAGGGTCAAAACGATATCTTACTATTGCTTGATAATATTTAATTCTTGGCATAGCAACATCATAGTAAGCATCATTAGTTGACCATTCCCGATTTAAAATCATTTTTAAAGGAAACAAATATTTTGAATTAACATCTAAATACTGTTCTTCTTTTTTAGCAAGTGATATTCCTGCAAGATAGCCTGCTATCGCACCATCAATTTTACTATCTATGCTTGTGTTATATTGATTAATCTGACTTTGAAAATCGTTCCTTAATGAATCAAATTCAGCTTTCATCACAACGACATAATTGATACAAGGATAACTGCACCTATTTTGCACCGAACTGCACCGAACTGCACCTTTAATTCTCTCCCTTCCAAATGATGATGATTTTATCTTTACTAACTTCTACCCTATCAACTAAAATAGCGAATAGATCTGAATCAAATTCTTGTAGATTTTTAGTTTTAATATTGCTTAAAAAAACTTTTAGTGTTGTAGCTCTATTTTTTCTATCTTCTATTTCTTTATTTAATGATTTAATTTTATCTTCAATTTTATAATATGTATTACTAATTTCTAATCTCTTTTTATTAAATGTGTTCTCACTTATCACTTCTCTTGTATTTTTAAGTATCAATTTATCATTTTCCTTTATTACTTCCTCTAACTGTTTTTTTAACTTCTTGAGTTTTTCTTCTTGTTCTACTATATTTGTAAGTTTTTCAATTATCATATTATAGTTTTCTCTTATCTCTTTTTTATCAAGATTATTGTATGCAGTTACAAATGCCTCTTCAACCATTTTTTCATTTATTGTCATTGTGCTACACTTTTTACCATCATATTTTTCATTACATCTATATATTGCTTGTCTATATTTATCATTTGAATGTATGATTTTCCTACCATAATTTGCACCACATTCTGCACAAAAGATTTTACCCGAAAATATATTTTTACCTGTGATTTTATGACCTTTACGAACTGCATCTCCTCTTTTCTTTAATTCTACTTGTACATAGTCAAACAATCTTTTATCAATAATTGCCTCGTGATTATCTTCAACATAATACTGTGGTATCTCTCCATCGTTTAATTTCTGCTTTTTAGTTAAAAAATCAACTGTATATCTTTTTTGTAATAATGCATCTCCTTTATACTTCTCGTTTCTAAGCAATGAAAGTATGGTTGATGTCCTCCAATTTGTCTTTCCCATAGGTGTTTTTATTTTTAAATGTTCTAATTCTTTTTTAATTTGAAAACTAGATAAACCTTTAACAAACAACTTATATATGAGTCTTACAACTTCTGCCTGTTCTTTATTCACTACCAGTTTTCCATCCTCTCCCCTATCATATCCAAGAAAATTAGAAAATGCTATTGATACTTTCCCATCTGCAAAACTCTTCCTTTTGCCCCATGTTGTATTCAGTGATATAGACCTACTTTCTTCTTGTGCCAGTGAACTTAAAAGTGAGAGCATTAGCTCTCCTTTACTATCAAGTGAATATATATTCTCTTTTTCAAAATATACTTCAACATTTGATTCTTTTAATTTTCTTATATTTACTAAAGCATCTACTGTATTTCTTGCAAATCTACTAATCGATTTGGTAATTATTAAATCTATTTTCCCTTCAAGTGCATCTTTAATCATTCTGTTAAATCCATCTCTTTTTTTAGTATTCGTACCTGATATTCCTTCATCGCTATAAAGCCCCACAAACTCCCAAGTTGGATTACTTTTTATATAACTTGTATAATAATCAACTTGTGCTTTATACGATGTAGCTTGCTCATCTAAATCAGTTGACACTCTCGCATAACCACATACTTTTCTTTTATTGTGATATTTTATGTCACTCTCAAATTTAGTTTTTGCCGGTATGGTTCTGACTTTTTTTATTGTTTCCATAGTTCTTTTCCTTTGTTTTATAATATTTATCAGACAGTTTTTTTATTATAATTTGTGCTTTTTCATACTCATCTTTACTAATTATTGTAGGGCACATATCGTTTACTATATATTTTTGCCTCTCACCTTTATTAACTGCTCTTTCATGTGTCAGTGGATTTTTGATATAGCATTTTTGCATTATCACTGTACCAGTATATCTCTCATTTTTAAGTATGCATTTTACCTGAGCATAATTAAATGGATTATTTTTTCTTGTTTTAATACCATTGTTTGCTAACTCTCTTGCTATATCAGCATAGTTTTTACCATTAATAAATTCTTTGAATATATACTTAACTATTTCAGCTTCTTTTACATTTATTATATAGTTATTGTCTTTATAATCATAACCAAAAGTTGGTCTATATTGATCTTTCCCTTGCTCCATACTTTTTTTCTTTGCCCACTTAATATTTGTAGACATATTTTCTGACTCAGACTGAGCGAATGCAGCAAGTAGTGATATCATTAGTTCCCCATCAGAAGTCAAAGAATTTATTCTTTCTTTTTCAAATCTAACTTCAACGCCTAATGTTTTTAGTTCTCTAACTGTATTTAGTAAATCAACAGTATTTCTTGCAAAACGACTAATTGACTTAGTAAGTATAATATCAATTTTCCCATCTTTAGCATCTTTAATTAATTCTTTGAATCCATCTCTCTTCTTTGTCCCTGTGCCTGATACAGCAAAATCAGAATATACTCCAGCATACTCAAAGTTAGGCGTGTTTTTGATTAAATTACTATAGTAATTTACTTGATTAGCGAATGAGTTTTTCAACACATCACTATTCATTGATACCCTTGCATATGCTGCTACTCGTTTTTTACCTTCAACTATTTTCTTTTTCTTTTCAATTATTTTTATATTTTTCATTGTATGTATATATCACTCAAACCTCGTGTAAAGTCAAGTAATTTAGGATTCTAATATTTGCAATTTATCAAGTAATTATGTCGAATATCGGATTATATTTTTGTTTTTCTAATGAATACAACTCATTATACTCATCTTTAGATATTAGCTTTTCATTTAGCATTAATTTAAGCACTCTCTTAATTTCTTGATAATTATACTCACTATCAAACTCGTTTTTTGTCATGGTGCTTTCTCCAATATTTAAGCCTACATCTTGAGCTACAAAAATACTTATCTCTTTTACCTATTGTTTCATTAACTGGACTATTACAAACCTTGCATCTTCTAATACTATCATCAACTTGTTTTATTGACTCTGAAACCCCTTTGTTTTTTAGTATATATCTTCTTATTGAAGATTTAACAGTGTTATATGGAATTTGAAGTTTAATCGCAATGTCTGACATCTTTATCCCTTGATTATATAATTCAATTACTTTTTCCATAACTACTCCTCACTAGTCTTTTTGCCTATTTTAAAATCATCAACTAACGATTTTGCTAAATCAATTTTATTTCTCAATGCTCGTAGAACTTTCCTATCAACTGTATTCTTGCAAACAAGATAAATATAGTGACAGTTTTCTTTTTGCCCTGCTCTATGAATTCGTGCTTTACATTGCTCAAAATTGCTCATTGAGTAGTCCATTGAATAGAAAACCATAATGCTTGAGGCTGTTAGTGTAATGCCAAGCCCACAAGTAGCAATTTGTCCGACAAACACTTTACATTCAGGATTGTTTTGAAATTCACTAATCTGCTCATCTCTATTTTTAATACTTCCTCTTACAACAGAGTAATTAATTTTTTTGAGTTTAAGCATATTTTCTATAGCATTTAGTTCTTCATTAAATCTTGCTATTACTACTACTTTTTTATCTTCTTGCCTTGCTGAATCAATAATGTCAATAAGTGCTTCCATTTTTACTGTGCTAATATTTGTGGACTGTGAATCATTATCATTTGGAAGATATCCACCTGTCACCTGAGAGAGCCTTAATATTTTAGTTAAAACATTAGTGACCGTTAGTTCTTTGTCATCCTTAAATCTTGCAAACATCTCATCTTCAAGTTGCTTATAAACTTTCATTGCTTCAGGCTCTAAATCAAGAGATCTTACTTCTTCTGTTATTTGTGGTAAGTCAAGGCATTCATCCTTTCTTACCCGATATGCTACTGACATAAATTTGTTTTGGAATTCATCAGTTAATTGTTTCTTAAATATTGGTGTATGAAGGCCATAACCACCCATTGTGAAGTAATAATTTCGCCATTTGTAAAACGAGTCACCAAATATAGTTTTATCAAGAAACCTATACTGACTATAAATATCAATTTCTTTATTCGTTATGACAGTACCTGTAAGTAAAAGTTTATACTTCGCTCTATCACCAAGTTCATGCATTCCTTTACTTTGAGAGCTCCGATTATCTTTAAGTTTGTGACCTTCATCTGCAATTATTAAATCAGCATTATATTTAAATAACTCTTCTTTCATTCGCCATGCTGACTCATAATTCACTATCACAATTTTTAATTTCTCATCATCCTTAAATGACATCAGTTGCTTTCTTTTGTTAGCAAGTGAACCTGCAAGAACTTTTAAATCATACTCATAGTTCGCAAACTTTATAAACTCTTGCTCCCATACACCAAGAATTGAAAGTGGTGCTACAATTAAAACTCTATTTATTTTGTCTTCTTGATAAAGTTTCCCTGCTATCAATATACTTGTTAATGTTTTGCCCGTTCCCATTTCCATTAGTAACGCAAAACCCTTACTATATAGAGTAGAATTATTAAATCTATTTATAGCCAATTCCATTCCTTTAATCTGATGATTAAAGGGTTTAACTTTTACAATGCTACAATCTCCCATTCCTACTCCTTTACTTCTTCAAGTTGAATCTTCTTTATTTTTTTAGATGGATTAAGAACTATGACTTCACAAAAATCTCCAAATAAAAACTTCATTATTTTCTCTCTTATTTTTAAATGTTGACTTTTTAGTAACTCCTCTCTACCACTTTTTGTCTCAACTAATACTTTTACTGAATGTTTCATATGTTTGCTCCTCCTATTACTATGAAAAAAATTCCCCCTATACACTTTTTTTCACCGCTTGCATACGAAACCTCTAAAAATCAATAAAAAAAGACCCCTTTTACAAGAGGTCTACAATGTTATTAATTGATTGATTGGTGCCTGACTTATTAACCCATCGATACTTATTTGGCCTTACATCCAAATGGACAAACTCTCTATCACGATTAAGATAAATACCCACGCCACCAATTCCATTAAACTCAGCCCATAGAGCAATTACTATAGGTTTGACACCATCACAATAGATGTCAGCTGCCATTCCTTTTAAGTGATAGCTATTATCAGCACCACCACATTGTTTATTATAACTATCGGTTCTATAACCACTTGTAATAGTGATAGGCTTACCAAGGTAATCTCTTAATCTTTGTAGTTTGTCTATCAAGTCAACATCAACTAAAACCTTATCAGAGTTATCTTTACAAGCGAACTCCTTGACTTTGAAATTCTCTGATAGTTTTAAGTCGGCACTTTGTTTTAATGAGAACTCTTTAACCATTCTTCTTGCTCCTCCTTTGACCTTTGCCACCGCCTTTTAATGCTTCAGGTGCTACAACTTTTGATTTCGTTATTTCCATATTTAACTCTTGGACTACTTGAGATATGTCTTCAGGTTCAGCACCATTCTCTCTCATTTCATCAATCTGTTGTCTCAGATACTCCACTCTTGTCATTGATTTCACTCTCCTTGATTTTTAGTTTATATAAAAGTATTAGTTCCGTGACACAAGTTGGTACAAGTGCCAAATACATCTCTACTGGATATGATCCTTTTATACAAAAAACCTACTAACTTTTGTCAATAGGTTTTTAATAAAATTATTATTTTTTTTTGAAAATAAAAATTATAAAATTTATTACAACAAAAACAAACCATCATAAGATGATTTTAAATTACTTAATTATTATTTTAGTAAATGTTAATGATTATATATTTCTTTTACTCTTGCATAATAAATTTTCAAAAACTTATTTAGCCCAGCTATTTTTGCAACTTTTTTAGGCTTACCTTCCAACTCCTTTTTAATGATAAAATTATATACAGCATCATCTTTATACTTATGGGTTTTTAATGATTTCATTGTTTCATATCCAACTTTTCTTAATGATGCTGATCCTCGTTTTGATATTTTACGATTTACAGCAAAATATTTTCCTGATTGGTAAGGTGGTGCATCTATTCCTGCATATGCTATCAAAGCACTGCCACTATGAAACCTTCTAACATCACCTATTTCAGCAATAAGTTTTGTTGCCAAAACATCACCTACACCACCCATTTCGCGAACAACAGCATATTCTGGTAAATTAGTTGCAATATCTCTCATTTGTGATAAAATATTAAATATAGTACTATCTATTTCTTTTAAGATTCTTACTGCTTCTAAAATAATAGTCTTAAAAGAACCTCTGCTCATAGGTAGTGATGAAATACCACTAATAGCCAAGTCATAAATTTTATTTGCTTTTTCTTGACTTGGCTGGTATTTCATCTCATTAGCCCATTCATTATACTCTTTGATAAATTCTTCTCTTGTTTTACATTTTATTAACTCAAAATGCCAGTATTTTTCAACAAAATCGCCTAATTTATGTCTCCCATTATATTTATCAAAAGCATTTAATAACTCTTTAATTCCAGGCATAGTAAAGTCCAATAAATGAGTCAATGATTGCAAAGATGCCACATGTAATCTCATATAATGTCTATATTGCTGTTCTAATAACTTTAACTCCTCATAACTATCTTTTAGCCCTATATAATTTTCTAATGCATACCAATGCTCAATACCATAGTTTGATATAGTAATCGCATCTAATTTATCAGTTTTTCCTTTTCGTATAGATTGAGTTCTAAACTTTTTCATTCTAAAAGGATTGATGACTGATACAAAAATTCCATTTTTTTGCAAATAAGTTAGCATCGGTAAATGGTATATCCCAGTAGCCTCCATGATTACTTTTACTTCATCATCAATCGTTTTAATGATTGATAACAACTCTGATAATTCTTTTTCATTATGTTGTATTTCAAAAGGTCTAAAAATGATTTCTCCATAAGGTTTCATAATACATATTGTACTTTTTCCTTTTGAAACATCAATTCCTACACTTACCATATGATCCTCCCAATTATTTATTGTAGTTGTTAACAACCACCTACACCTATTACTATTCAGTTTAGTTCGTTACACGAAAGCTCATATGAGTTTCAACCTACTTAATCGAATTTTTATAATAGGAGATGGCTAACAGTTTTTAGTGCGGATGCTATAATCCAAATCACGGTACGTTAGACCAACTACTCTCCTATCATAAAATAATAAGTGTAGTAAGTAAATATTACTACACATTTATAGTACTAAATCACGGTGTATGCCACCGTGATTAAAATGATAAATATGATTAGCCCAATGAGGACTTTCTTACTGAATCGCATTTGAGCCTCCAAGCAAGCCTATAATTTGTTTAATTGTTTTTATTACTTTATCATACCCAACTTGCGAACCACAGCCACAGGCAAACACAAATAATATTCCCGCGACTATGACTTTTAATAAACTAATTGAAACATTGGCAAATAACAAAAAGCATAAATAAGTGATTGTCGCAATAAGCATAGTGAATACCAGAGAGAATATCTCTAAAGACCTAAACTCTCTAATAAGAGCATCTTCACTTACAATCTTTTTGATTGCCTCGATAAAAAGTGCTGTGATTAAAGAAACCACAAGCATCAAAACTAACAAAACTAAAACAAATGATAAATTAACCATAATTTTTTCCTCCTAAAAAAATAAGGTCTAATGACCTTTTTTAATTTTCTTTCTAACTATTTTTGATGGTAGAGATAAAAACTCATCTCTTAACTTATCCATCATTCCATTTGCACCAAGTGCATGATATTGCCTGTAGCAGTTTTCAAAGTTGTCCTTAGCATGTAGTGGTGCATACCCTTTCTCAGTGTATTTGTAGTAATCATTAATCATTTGAGCTCTCAAAAGTGCTTGAACACCAAGTCTTAATGATTTCTCTCTTGAGTAAATAAGACCTACAACTGTTAAGACACTTGGTAATCCTATAACACTGATAATTTGATAAATATTCATATCCCCTCCTATTCCACCATTAGATTTGATTTGGTATTCCAACCTGATGCTGATTTATATTGATTTAAGTATGACCCACAATGAATTTTAGTAAGTGCTGTTAATCCATCACCCCATTTAACAAGCGTTGGTGGTGTTCTTTCAGGTAGCCATAGTTCAGTTAAATTATTACAATTATGCAAAAAGTTAGTAGCTATTGATTCAAGCGAAGTTAAATTTCTTAAATCAAGTGAAGTAATAATTGTGCTAAACATAAAATAAGACCCTATGGTCTTGCATTTTGAAAGTGCAGATAAATCAATTGAAGCAAGTTTCACACATCCACCTAAAAATTCATTTCCTATTGATTCAACTAAACTTAAATCAAATAAAATAAACGGACTACATCCTCTATTAAAACTACTCCTTAAAAAACCATTGCCTATTGTTTTAACTTTTGTTTTTCCTTTAAATTCAATCCCAGTTGAATATTGATGAAAATATAATAGTGAATCACCTATTGTTTCCAAATTAACAAAATCATTAAAAACAATTTTAGAGTCATAAAATGTGCTATTCAAAAATGATCTTCCAAGTGTTACCACATCATTAAAGTTTGCTTTTATTCTATAAGTCCCTGCACTTTCGTATGTATGACTTAAAGTATCAGTAGTGACTATTCCATCTCCCCAATCGATAGAATCCATATTTATTCCACTTACTTCACTAAAATCAACAGGAGCACTTTGAGCTATAGTCAACTCAATGTATGGATTTAGTGCTTTAAAAATATATTTCTTTTTTCCATCAGATTTTATGTAAAGACTTACTATTCTTTTTTTCTTTCCATCTGACATAAAATATAAACTTTTTATTCTTTTCTTTTTTCCATCACTCTTAAACTCAAGCATCTTCAATCACCCCATAAATGTATCCTGTTTCCATAGAACTTAAATCTTTCTCAGTATACTCAAGTTGTAGTCGATTAAATCTAAAATTATCATAGCCCCATTGACCTGATACTTTTTGACAAGCTACTAATGGATGCTGGTCTTCTGCTAAATCAACCCAATGGTAATAAGTGACAACTTGATAAATTGTGGTAGTGTTTCCGCTTACGACTTTATAGTAACCTTTTGTTTGGTCAGTAGTAGGTTTGTAAGATTGCATCTTCATTTCTACTTCCGTCCAATAGTAAGTCAAATAACCACCAGTTGATGCCATTGAGATATAATACTTATTTTGGTCGGTCGCATAATAGCAATTACATCCATATCCTGCTTGAGGTCTATTTGCATATGTGCCTTCCATGTATTGTTCGTAATTACCTCCGATAGGCATAAGAACATCTAATCCACCATCATCAGAACCAGTGCTTCCGCTACTTTCTTCTTGAGTTACTGAGGCTATTGTTGCTACTACAGTATCCCCTGGAACACAAATCTTATATTCGCCATATTGTTTCCACATATAAAGTTTGCCCAGTGCCTCTTCACATGCTTCAGGTTGTTGGTAACTATACTCTACCACTTCAAGTCTTCCTGATAACAAATATTCTATATCAGTTTTAAGATTTCTTAAGTCAACATCTGTTTTTAATTGTTCCCAAGATAAAACTTCAGGTGTTGTGGCATAAATATAATAAATATAGTTTGGTACAAAGTAGTACTTGCCTGCATACCTCTTTTCAGCATTCGGTCTGCTTTCAGCTCTTATCACTTCACTAAACTCATTCCAACTAACACTATTAATGTAATAAATTTGATTGTAACTATTGCAAAAGAAGTAATTACCTACTACAGCATTACTGCCATTCATTCTTGTGTAGTAGCTATAAGTCAAATTTGTTAATTCTCTATATCCACTTTCTGTTGTTGAATCAGCTATAAAGAGCTTTCTTGAGCTAGTACAAATAATATAAGTGCCATCAGCAAATCGACCCTTAGCCCCTGGGTCTTGTGTCGCCTCTTTTATAAAGTCATAGCCAGTTGAATCAATATTAAGTTTATAAACTTTGTCTTCAGGAGTTACATATTGATACTCATATGATATGTTTGTTTCAAGTTGGCTATTTGGCTTGCAGTAATATGCACTAAAATTGTACTCGCCATTGATTCCTCTAACATAATAATATTTGTGAGTGTTTCTGACATAGTATATCTTGCCAAGAAGTGTCTCACTTAATTCAGGTAACTCATCCTCATACTCAATCTCAATGACTCTGCTACTTCCACCACCACCAATCTCGATGTTTTCTGTACCTGTCCCTATATAAAGTTTATTAGTATCAATTGCATACTTTAATTCTCCAGCTACAACTCCAGCGTTGTTTAGATTTGTTGACAAACCTCTTTTTATTAAAACTCTATTTGACATGTTCGCTCCTAAAAATACCCCCACCATTATGGTGGAGGCTTATTCTAAAATGTTCCGCAATCAATAGTTCCGTTAGTTAAGAACTCTTTTAATT
>JAGBKB010000059.1 GCA_017934175.1 Lachnospiraceae bacterium
AACTGATAATTTTAAAGAAAAATTCAAAGAAAACTTGTTAAAGCATTTTAGTTTGATAGAAGGGGAAGATTGTGTAAGTGTGTGTATGTTTGATTATGATGAAAAAACATTAGAAGTTACAGTTTACAGTAACTTTGAAAATACAGAACCGACTAATAGTAATACTCACCACTTCCACTACACCCTTGATAGTGATGGAAATGTGGATGATGTGATATTTGATTATACAGAGGAATGAGGTTCGAAAAAATAAAATTGACTATTTAAGCATTATATGATATACTGAAAAAAAAGTAAGTGAAAAATTATTCAGTAAAATGTTCTATAATAGGATAAAAGAGTTAAACACAATAAGAAAAAGTATCAATGGTAGCAAAAAGGCTATTATACTTTTGTATGGTAAAAGAAGAGTTGGTAAAAGTGCACTGATAAAAGAAGCAATAAAAACATTTAATGGAATTTATATAAATTATACCTGTGTAAAAAGTAGTTTTAAAGGGAATTTAAAATTATTTTCAAAAAGTATTTGTGAAACTTTTGATATTCCAAATGTAGAATTTGACACATTGGATGATGCATTTTTATTTATAGAAAAACAGAAAAAAAGAATATGCATTATTATAGATGAGTATCAGTATTTAAAAGAAACAATGAAAGATGGAGAGGTAGATTCATATTTTCAAAAAATTTGTGATGAACTAAGCCCTCATATAAAACTAGTAATGTGTGGTTCATATATTTCAATGATGAAAGAATTGCTGACACAAGACAACCCTCTGTTTGGAAGATTTACAGAAATAATACATCTTGAAGAAATGGATTATTATGATAGTGCCAGTTTCTATAAAAAGAAAAATATTGATGACAAAATAATTTTATATAGCATTTTCGGTGGCTCACCATATGTATTAGAAAATATTGATTATGACATAAGTATTGCCGATAATATAAAACAAAAAATTATAAGACAAAATGGGCTTTTTCGAACACATATAGAAAATGTAATGCTTTCAGAAATAAATAAATGGTTTGATGTTCGAATTCTTGAAGCCATAGGGAATGGTCAAGTGAAGTATAGTGAGATTCTTACAACTCTTAATGAGAAAGACAATGGCTACCTTGACAAGCAAATCAAACATTTAATCAATATGGAAACAATATCAAAACTTAATCCGATAAACAAGCAAAGTGACAAAAAGAAAACTTTTTATGAAATAAATGATAATCTTATGAGATTTTATTTTGCGTTTATATTTAGCAATATGAGCAAAATTGAAAGCATAGGGGAAGATGCATTTTATGAAAATGTTGTAAAAAAAAGTATAGATAGTTATATTGATAAAAGATTTGAAAAAATAGTACAGCAATATTTTAAAAGATTAAGTAAAAATGGAAAACTCCGCAATATAGAAAATATTGGGTCTTATTGGTATGATGATCAAAAAAATCATAAGAATGGACAATTTGACTGTGTGTTGAAAATGAATAATGGATATAAAGTATATGAAGTGAAAAGACTTAAAAATAAAATGAGCGAAAAAGTGATAAACAAAGAATTATCACAGATTAATAGTATAAATGATTTAAATGTCACTGAGGTAGGTTTTGTTAGTAGTAGCGGATTTGAATTTAAAGATAATAAAATTGAACTAATTAGCGGAAGAGAATTGTATGAATAATAGATGATTAAATATTGAAAGATAAAGAACAAGATGAAAGAATAGCTTATGGAATAGATTTGTGGGAAACAAAATCAAATGATTTTTCAAATGTTAACAATTTCACTAATAAGATATTAAAATCAGAAAAATTTGAGATAATTTCTATGGATATAGATAATTCAGTGAATAATAAAAAAGATAAACTACAAGTAGGAGATTTACTTTATAGGAAAGGAAATGTTGAGTTTTTCATAGGAAATAATAAAGTAGTAAATTGGGGTCGAGTTCATAAAACTTATATTGTTGTTAAAGATATTAGAAAGAAAGACAATAAATTCTATAGTTACAATATTGAAGATGAAGGGAAACCATATACAGCAATGATAAGATTTTTAGGAGGAGAAAATGAAAAAAGATAAACTAAAAATCGTTATGGTTATTGGTTTGGTAATAATCATTGCCATCATGATTTTATTAAGCAAAAAACAAAAAAATTATAATTTAGAAGATAGAATTGAAAAATATGATTTAAACGTTTATCAAAACAAGGAAAAACTAATTGATTATTTAAAACAAGATATTAAACCAGTAAAAATTAGAAATTTTATAGATAGTAAATATGTAAGTACTAGTGTATTTAATGAAGATGCAACAATAAAAGATGTGCTACAATTAACAAATATGATCGGTTATAAAATGCTTTTCAAGTCAATGTTTGACAAAACTCGCATCAATTTTGATGACTGTCCTGTAACTGAAAAGTTTAAAGAAAAGTTTAATACAAATTTATTAGAATATTTTAGTTTAATAGCAAGCGAAGACTGCGAAAGTAACTGTTTGCTAAATCGTGATAAACAAGAAGTTATTGTAGAAGTTTATGGCAACTTTGAAAATACAGAGCCAACCTATCAAAACACCCACCACTTCCACTACACCCTTGATAGTGATGGAAATGTGGATGATGTGGTATTTGATTATACAGAAGAATAGATTAAAAGAATGTCAACTTTAAAAGAAAAGAAACATTGATACTAAGCACTAAAATTCATAGTTTTGTGACACTAAGAATTTATCAAAAATTTAAAAGGATAACATGCAAGCTAAAATAGTAAAAAAATATTTATATATAGTTTCAATGTTAGTGCTGTGTTTTTCTTGCACAAAAGAAAAGCGAAGTGAAATAATAAAAAATGAAGTAACTAAAAATAAATCATATATAGAAACTAATAGCACAAATGCAAATGTGGAAGAGAGTAGGTTTATTATAAATAAAAGGACAGGTAAAATTCATAGTTACACTCATGGAATAAAAGTTGTCAGCGATAAGTATCAATTAGAATCAAATGAAGATATAGAAAAGCTTTTAGAAAATGAGAATTATGATATATGTCTAAACTGTTATGCGGGCTTAAAATTAAATTTAGATAAATATAAAACCAGTGATAGAAATATAAGTAATGATGAAGTAGACATTTCTAACCATGAAGTAAATCTAATAAAACACTATATGAATATGTATGAGTTTGGCAAACTTGATACAGAAACACAAAAATTTTTAATATGTATTTTTGAGGTTGGTAACTGGTATGTCAACAATGTCTATACCCAACTTGGTGGACAAAAAACAGCAAGAGAAGTAGATGACATAGCAGAAGTAGAAGCAAGTGAAGCGGCATATAATAAATGGCGGAATTATCTAACACTATATGGTAATCAATATAAGTTTAATGAAAACAAAAAGATTTTACCAGTAATATATGATAATAAGCACAAAAAGTATAGTGAAATGGTAACATATAGATGTGATTTATTTAAAGATGCAGGTTATGGTAAAGGTGATAATAGATACTCTCAATCAGGACAGGTTACTCTTAAGAATGCAGAAGGAGAAGAAATAGACAAAGAATGGAAAAACTATTGTGTAGTAGATGACAGTTCAAAATTTGCAGCGGCTATCTATTACCATTATATAAATAAAGATATATTAAAAAACAAAGAACAAGATAAAAGGATAGCTTATGGTATTGATTTGTGGGGGACAAGAACAACAGATTATTTACTTCCAAATTCAAGCATACTAAATAAACTAATCAAAATATCAAGAAAATTTGCATTGTTTAGCGAAATAGATATATTAGAAGAAAACAAAAAATATGAAAGAAAAGAGACAAATGAAAAATTTAGTTTAGCTGTTGGTGATTTAATATGTAAACATCAAGAAAAAAATGTAGCTGGCAATGTGGAATTTTATATTGGAAATAATAAATATGTAGGTTGGGGTCATATTAATAAAAGCTATACAATTAAAAAGAAACTAACAATGACAAACAATAAATTTTATAGTGATTATGAAGGTGATAAAGGGACACCATACACGACGGTAATAAGATTTAAAGGAGATTAAAGGGATGAAAAATACAAATAAAATAATTATGATTGTAATTGCAACTATAATTGTATTATCTTTGGTAACAGTTGTTTTAATTATCAAAACTAAAAGTAATAAATATAGTATTGAAAGACCAATTAACGAATATAATATTAAAAATGACAATGTAAAGAAAGAATACTTGGATAAAATAAAAACATATATAAAATCAGATAAACTAAAAGATTTTATTGATTATGATTATATAAATTTATATGGCTATAATAATAATGCAACTGGGAAAGCGGCTTTAAGAGAAATGGAAGTAGATGGTTACTCGCATTTATTTAATTCATTGTTCAACAAAGAAAGAATTAATTTTGATGATTGCCCAGTAACTGATAATTTTAAAGAAAAATTCAAAGAAAACTTGTTAAAGCATTTTAGTTTGATAGAAGGGGAAGATTGTGTAAGTGTGTGTATGTTTGATTATGATGAAAAAA
>JAGBKB010000060.1 GCA_017934175.1 Lachnospiraceae bacterium
CATAATATAGCATATTTTCTATTCTTTTATAAGATATTTACAAACTTTTTAAATAACAAAATTTATTAAAATTAATTTATTTTTTTATAATTTTCTTCAGTTTTTAACATTTATTTATGTTATTTTTGGACAGGCTCCCCTAATTTGCATACACTTCAATAAATCACTATTGTGATGAAAATGCTTGTCAAGAATCTTTTCATAGCATTCTAAAACGTGAAAGGCTATACTTACATAAACTTAAAAATTACAAAACGACTTATAGGGAAATTTATGATTATATTGAAAATTTTTACAACACAAAACGAATACACACAAAAATAGGGAATTTAAGTCTTATTGACTTTGAAAAAAGTCTAAATAAGGCTTAAATCCCCCTAAAATAGTTCTATGAAATATTGACTTTATACCCCATTCCAAGTTATATAATTAATTTGTTGTCACATATAATTCAGTTGAATTATCCAAATCTAAAGCATAGCCATTTTGCCATCTAGCAAAAATCATCGCTCCTTCTTTAGCCTCAAATGTATATTTTCCTGTTGAAGCACTCTTATTTACATCAAGAACTCTATTAGTATTTGTTCCATTATATACACCATAATAAAACTCAATATCTATATCGGCAACAGTGCGATCTGAAATTTTTATAATCTTTGGGGTCCATTCAACTTTTTCACCATCCTTCACACTTGTTACAGGGACACCTGCAGATAATGAATATCCTTTTAGAGTTTCTTTTACTTCAGATGAGTTTGTCCATTCCAATGTTCTTAAATCATTTTGTAAAAAGGTAGAAACTTTTTTCATTTCTGGATTTGTAACACAAATCTTCCGATTTAAATACCCGCTACGACCAGTAGCACCTTGAGATACAGATGACGCCTTGATTTGAGTAGGTTGTTCAAAAACTTTGTATACACTAACGTCATTTCCTGTCTGATTCCAACTCTGCGTTTTAGTGCTAGCATCCCATAATGTTTCCAAAGTTTGTGAAATAATACGCGTGTTAAGAGAATCTTGCGCATTATATTGTGGCTCTATTACATTATTACTTAATTCATTTATATTCCAACAGGGATATTGATGTTCATCATCATAATCATAAAGAAATAAAGCCTGATAGATGTTCTTAGTTCTAGTGGTAACCGATTTAATGTTAGAAAAATCAACTACATAATACTTCCTGTAATCCATATCCCCATCCTGTACAGGTCCCCATTTGGTCCACAGATTTCCCCACCAACTATTTAAGGCTTTTGTCCCACCAGCCGTATTATGGGAGCACCAACAAAAGAGACCAAAAGAAGCCCCTGTCGCATCCTGATTAAATCCGGCATCATAATTTATTTTATTGATACCCAACACTCCAGAGTAATATTCATTCACAGTCCAATAGCCGTCATAAATGATGTCCCCATTATTCTTCCTGTAAAACAATCTCTTGCTATATTGATTTACATCGTCACTACTTTTAGTAAAATTGACAACAAAACCACCAGAACGCCAAGCTAGGTACGCTCCCCCAAAATTGGTTGACCCGAACGAGTAGCTAAGAGTAACCAACAGATCAGCATATCCTGCAGTCATCCCCATATCTTTTGTAAGCAATGAATAGATATATCCATCATTTGAGATCTGAGTCATTTCGAGAGTTCTTTTTTCTTGACCAGCCAACTTAATTCCAGCAAGATAAGATGCTATTGCACCATCAATCTTACTATCAATTGATGTGTTATATTGGTCAATTTGGCTTTGAAAGTTATTTTTTAAACTGTCAAATTCTGCTTTTGTGATAAAGGCTGAACCATCGTTATCGCTAACTACGGCAGCAAAACTCTCTATACTCATAAGCACAACTAAAAATAGTGCTAAAACTCTTTTAACTATCCTTGTGCTCTTTCTCATAATTTGTATCTCACGACCCTCTATAGGTTAGGGGGTATCCCCAGTACCAAATGCCAAGTTTTAGAAATTATTGGAGGTACCTATGTGTACTTTTTTGTGGGATTTTTAATGTTATATTTATATGATTTTATTTCCATCTTTTGTGGGATTTTTATTGACTTTACTCTGTTTTGCTGTTAAAATATCAATATGTATTATAAAAGACTTATTGAAAACCAAATATTGGAAAAACTAAAGTATTCAGGTGCCATACTTATCGCTGGACCAAAATTTTGTGGAAAAACTACTACTTCCGAAGTTTTTGCCAAAAGTAGTGTAAAACTAATTACTAATCAAGATATAGAACTTGCAAAAATTAATGATAATTTTGTATTCCAAGGTACTAACCCTCGATTAATAGATGAATGGCAAGTTGTTCCTGATATTTGGAACAAAGTAAGAAAATTAGTAGATGAGAAAGATTTACCTGGTCTATATATTTTGACTGGCAGTTCTACACCAGCAGACAAAACAAAAATTTACCATTCTGGTGCAGGAAGAATAACAACATTAAAAATGAAATCTTTAACTCTTACAGAAACTCTTGAAAGTAAAAATATAGTATCTTTAAAAAAATCTTTTGATGGAATTGATAAAAATATTTTTTTTGATAACAATGACTATAGTATTGAAAAAACTGCCTTTTACATATGTAGGGGTGGATGGCCTAAATCAGTTATTTCTGATACTGAAAACTCTTTGAAGATTACCAAAGATTATTACAATGGTTTATTTGAATTTGAAAGTAGCCCAAATAAAAAATTTCGTAATAAGAAAAAAAACATTTTTAAAATGGTTCTGAAAAGTTATGCAAGAAATATTTCCACTGAAGCATCATATAATACAATGATTAAAGATATAGAACTAAATGAAAATAGAAAACTTGACATTAAAACATTTGATGAATATATAGAAGCACTTCAAGATATTTTTATTATAGAAGACATAGAAGCATGGAACACAAATTTAAGAAGCAAAACTGCTATAAGGTCAACTAATACAAGACACTTTTATGATACCTCTATAGCATGTCAGGCTTTAAGCATATCTCCAAACGATTTATTAAATGATGTTAAAACATTTGGCTTTTTCTTTGAAGATTTTGCAGTAAAAGAACTATCAGTATATGCCAGTTTGTTAAATGGAAAAGTTATGCACTATAGAGATGCAAATGGTCTTGAGTGTGATGCAATCATTCATCTTGATGATGGTAGATGGGGAATGATTGAAATCAAACTCGGAAGTAGTGATGCGATAAATGTAGCAGCAACAAATCTAAATAATCTTGACAAGCGTATTGATTATACTAAATTTATAAAACCTTCTTTTAAAATGATACTTACAGCATTTGGTCCAACATATGTAAGACCTGATGGCATAATTGTTACTTCCATTAATTGTCTAACAAACTAATTTTTCAAAAATAGGTAGTAAGGGATATACAAATGCTATTATATAATAGAGATTAAAACTCTATAACATTCCATACACCATTACACAAAAGAAATAATTAAAAAAAGAACTAATTCTGCCTCTCTAAATTATAAATCTTTGTTATTCATAAGTATGAATATTACCATAGAGTTAAGAAACTACTTATTAATTGTTTTTGACCAATAACTTTGTTTTTCTTTATGGGAACTTCTTTATTTTTCAACATTTCATAAATAAAGCCTATTAAATTTTAATATTAATCAGTGTTTTCTTTATATTTATAAATTAACAATAGCATTAATCAAAAATGTACTCTTTCCATTAAGATGTAGTTTCTACAATATATGTTGGATTCTTGGTTAAATTTAAATCACACGACCATTTGCCAGAATCATCATGTGGTTTCCATTTTAAATATACTATACTTGTTTCATCCATTTCAAAATTTAATTTTATTTTATTATTTGTTGTTGTCATATAGTTTTGCCCAGTAGGTTGGCCATCACACTTAATTCTTTTAGTTTCATCTGTAAGTGTTGCACCAGCACCAAATGGAATTGTAGATAGATATACATCTTGCTCCATTATCGTTTGTTGAACACCATCTCTATATAAGTTATCAAACTCTAATTCCAATGTAACTTTTTCTTCTTCCTTTGCTGCAAGAATTGGGAATCCTTGTAACAAATTAAGATAACCTGATCTTAAATCCTTGCTACCAATATTATCAGAAAATTCAGTACTTGACTGATAAATATGTTCGCTATTATATGATGCATTAAGTATACCAACCCCTACAAAAGCACTAGTATCGTTGGAACCATTATCTCCTGAATAATATCCATTAAAAGCTCTTGGTGTAGTTTGGGCATATGTACATTCTCCAACTCTTCTCGCATCAAGACTCTTTGCCGAGTTAGTATGGCCCGTCCAAAAACTATTTTTAGTTGCTTGATCCAAAGCTTGCTTCCTCGTTATTGTAGCATTTTCTATATATCTCAATGTATTAATCCAATCAGTATCAGTTAATTGTGGGAAAGTATAATTATTCCAATTCATAATATGTTCGTATTCATAAATTTTATTATTTACTGTTTTCAATTCAATTGATAATGAATTACTTTTATTCAAAATAGTTGATGGACTTTTATAGCCATCCGCACTAGTGTCATCATCACGCCCGTGCCAAAAAAATCTTGGCTGCCACACATTTGTTGTCTCTGTATCTAACGTTGGGAAATAGCCGGCTAAAATCTTTGTAATATTAGTAAATCTAAAATAAGCAGTGGTACTCCCCCCTATATGTCCCAAATCAGATTGAATGAGGCCACTCGTGTACTGCATTCTACTACACTTGATACTATCAACTTGATTTAATGCTCTCCCAATCCAATATACATATGTTGGCATTGAATTAGTTTCAATTCCAGCATCAACATTTAGTCTCTTACAATATTGATTGGAAGCTCTATTATAATTTATTTGTGCCTGTGCCCACCATGTTGCAGGCCATGCCCCAGATGCAACAGTTGCTGTCGATCCATTCATGCTTACAGCCAAATTAAAATTAGGTATTTTCCACTCATTTGACAATGCATAATTCATCATAGTTATATTTTTAAAATCTGACAATACTATTTTTTTTGTTGTTTTTTTAGCAACATTTATACCTGCAAGATAACTTGCTATCGCCCCATCTATCTTACTATCTATTGATGTGTTATATTGGTCAATCTGTGCTTGGAAATTATTTTTAAGGCTGTCAAATTCTGCCTTTGTGATAAAGGCTGAACCATCATTGTCACTCACCACTGCTCCAAATGAATTTATACTCATAAGCACAACTAAAAATAGTGCCAATAATCTCTTAACTATTCTTGTGCTCTTTCTCATAATTTATTACTTACGACCTTTATTTTAATTTGCTATTCTGGCTTATACCTTGCTCCAACTATTTTCTCAAGCAAGGTACAAGCCAGAATTAATTAAAATAACGCTCCTACGATACCCCCTGTGGTTAAGAGGGTTTCCCCAGTACCAA
>JAGBKB010000061.1 GCA_017934175.1 Lachnospiraceae bacterium
GATTAGCAAAAAAAATATATTGGATTATATAGATGGCGACAATTCAGCACTTGATAAAGATGTATTTCCTAAGTTATTTAAAATTGGTGAAGTTAATAGTTTTAGACACGATGATAAATGGCGAATGATAGAAAAAGCAAATGATGTAAAAGAATTAAATGAATTATGGGAAAGCGGTAAAGCTTTTTGGAAAAATTGGTAGCAAGTATTTAACTTTTTTTAATTAGGTGAAATTTATATATTAAATTTAATTTTTCAAAAATTAATAATAATGACGGCTTTATTGTACAAGTTTTGTACTTGAATTTTTTTATATTAGAAAGGTTTTCGGTTTTTTATTGGATTAGAGTGTTTTTGGAAAAAACTTGGCAAAGCTGATAATAAACCTATTACTGATACATATATATTTTCATAAATTTGGGTTGTGTTTAATATATCTTTTGCTATTATAATAATTAATTTAATTAAAATTAATTCTGCGTTTCCTAAAAATGTTGTAATTGTTATATTTGCATATTCATTTTTAAGAGTAGTTGATATGTTTGTATATCAGATTAATGTACTTTTCTTCCATAGGCTTAATCAATACATGTGGATAGAAGAGAACGATGAAACTAATGTCAAAGCAAGTGATGGCAAAAGGATGATTCGTATGTTCTTAAATCAGCAACAAGGACTATAATAATGCTTGTTTTAAATATGATAGAATATGTTTTGCAGTTTTCAGTTATTTTTAGGTGCTTAAGTGTTATATTTGACAATCCAACAATTTTAATGTCACTTTTTGACAGATTTAAAGTATTTATGTTGAGTAGTGGGACTGAAAATGTAGAAGGTCAGCTTTTGATTAATCTGGTCAACTTTGAAGTGATAATAGGTATATTTATGAATATACTATGCATAAGTAGGTTTATTAATGAGATGCCAAATATGAGGCAAATTGATAATTAGAATCTTTTACTCGAACAAATTAATATTAAAATAATTGTTATTTTGCTAATGAGTACAATATGATAAAAGTAAAAAATTTTTTTAACAGGAAATAATGTGAATAGAGTATTTCTTCATTTATAAGTTAAAGTATGAGCGAAAATATGTGGGATAAGTATCCAGATTGATAATGAAAATAATTGATTATTTTGATTGATCAAATAAGACTGATGTGATAAATGAGAAATCAGTATTTAAATTTGCGATAACCTATTACTCTAATGATAATTCATTAATTATTGATTCTTCATATATTAAAAAAATTTGTGTTAGATTGTGTTTTGCTGGAATACTTATTTGCTTAAAGTATTGAACTGGAGTTTCTTATAATGGAGTTTATTTGTTTTTGTCCAAAGACAATGGTATATATCAAAAATGCAGGCATAATTTAATATACATTTAAATTCAATTGTATATGGATTCTAATATATTTATAATTCTTTCTAGAAAATATGTTACCAATAGTGTATATAGGTTCTAATGCTGATGTCAAAATGAGTACATACATTAGATTTGGTGATGGTATAGTTACAGCAAAACATTGTCTTGAAGATTTGCAAGAAGCAAGTATAATTGGATATGATTCAGAATTTTTAAATAAATGTAATATATATGTATCTGATAATAAGAATGTAGATTTGGCATATTTTGAAAAAATGAGCAAGTCACTGGTATGGAATTGATTTGTGATGCTAAAATTTTAGATGAGATTTTAGTGCTAGGATACCACAAAGTTCCAACGTATACAGACTTGTTAACAGCAGAGCTTATCACAGTATCAAGTAAATCAAATGTACGATTGACTGTGTCGCAGCATATGGCAACTAAAATACATCTGCTATTGAAGCAATGTTAATTACTGCAAAGATTAGAGGTGGCAACAGTGGAGGGTCAGTAATTAATTGTGCGGGGTATGTAGTTGGTTTTGCTTGCCAAAGCCCTTATTATGGCGAAAGTACTCGAGATTATGATGATCTAGGATATGGAATAGCAAAACCAATCCCAATAAAATATCTTTTAGATATATTTCAAAGTAAAAAAAATAAAATGATATTAAAAAATAATTTCTTTGTAAATTATGAATCTGAATGAGAATGCCTATAAAAATTTTTAAATAGTAAATGATAAAGTTAAATTTAAATTTAATATTTAATAAATTAAAATGATTGAGCTGTAAAGTGTTATTATTATGAATCTATAAATTTTTAATCTAAGATAATTATGAGGTTTAATATATGGAATGGAATATTCTTGTTAAAAGAATTAAAAAAAATATTTGAGGGTGCAAGATTTTTTCGCATTGAAGATGCCAGAGAAAAGATAGTTTTGCATAATGATAATACACATTACGTTGAAAATAGTTTGGTTTTTTATAAATGTGAATTTGAAAAGATACAAAATAAGTTAACTGCATTTAGTTGCAACTCAACATATATATATAATGAAAATGAAATTGAAAGAATTATTATTGATTCAACCAATAAAATTAGAAGAGAATATGATTATGATGATTTTAGTGTAATAAGTTTAAGCTTTGAGTATTCTATTCAAACTCCTTCACATGAATTAATTCTTTCATTGGTATCTTTATTATCTGATAATGAAATTTGCAGTATAAATAGATATTTTTTAGAGCATGAAGTCCTATATAATTCAAGATTTCCTCAAATTAAATTATATGATTTTATTTTACAAATATTGAGAATAAATTGTTCTATCAAGGTAAAAGCTAAAGTTGATAAAATTTCGTTGGACAATTTTAAAAAACATATAAAATCATATTTATATAACATTGCATATAATTTGAATTATTTGTTTATCCGATTGATAGTATGTCAAATTTGTATTTGAATAAAGGTTCCAACAAACAAAGGTATTTAAGACTTAAACCTAGTGAAATTATTGCTCCTAAATTGTTTTATAATGATGATTTAATTGAAAGATATAATATTGCTTTAGAATCAAAAGAACCATATATTCAGTTTATTTCTTACTATCAAATTATTGAATATTGTTTTAACAAAGTTTCAAAAGAAAAAATGTTAAATGATACTAAAGAAATATTGCAAAAGCCTGATTTTTCATATAAAAATGATGACAAGGTTCAGGCATTAGTTAAAATTGTGCAGAAGAATACTAGGATGTATGAGATTGAAGCATTAGGTAGTGAATTATCTGATTTAAAGCTTGTCATCGAAAAGTATATTTTAAAGGAAGACTTAATTACAAATATTAATGATTTTGATGATGATCTTATGCAGTATTATAGAACGCAAAAAGTATCATTTTCTTGTGGAATGCAAATAGATTTTGATTGTAATGATAATAAAAATTTCATTGATACTCTTTCTGATAGAATTTATAAAACAAGAAATGCACTTGTTCATAATAAATCTAATTATTCAGAAGCTATTTATCATCCATCAAATGAAAATGATAAAAAAGCATTAAATAAAGAAATACCTTTAATGCGAATAATCGCTGAAAGAATAATATTTAAAACAGCTAAAGAAATTTAAATATAATTAATTAATTATGAAAAATAATTTATTGTTATAATTAAGTAAAGAATAAATTCATTTGTCAATGGCTCTTAATACTTTACGATGTTTCCTTGGTTTGTAGCGTACTTTCCTTGATAAGTCAATGTTTTTAACAGAAAGAGCATTTAGTTCAATTTATCTATAAATTGTTCTTGGAGATACAGGAATGTCAGTTTTATTATTAGCACAAATTAGATATGGTGACTGACCCTGCATAATCAAAGGCTTTATTAATTCGTCCAATATGAGTAATTCTATTTAAGAGATATTAATACCTTGTAAAGATTCAACAAGTTTTTCTTTGTAAAGCCTATCTGCAGAAGTTGCTTTATAAAAATATTTTGTAAATCGACATTTTTTAGTTTTAGAACAAGCATTTCAAACGAAAGGAGCATATTTAACAGTTTCACAGTATTCTTGAATAAAGTGTTTGCAGTTTGTATTGCATCTTTTGCAGCTTTTACATGACATGCCGTTATACACACTTCTAAAACATTTTTCACATACATGTTGCCTTTTGCAAGCATCTTTTAACGTACAATGATTTAAAGAACGATTATAAGCATTATTCGGAGTACTAAGCCTATGATTAAATACTTCTCTGCTTTTAGTACTTGGGTCTTTACATAGCAGTTTGGCAATTTTAGAAAATGAAGTACCTTTATTAAGCTCTACTTCAATATCAGTTCTATCTTTAAGAGTTAGATGTTTTCCGTTACCTGGAATTAAATTAGACATATATACCTTCTTTCTAACCCTTAGTCATAGTATTATTATAATAAATTTTAGATATATATGTGACAGACTAAATGCTATGTAAAATATAGGAATTTAGCATTTAAGTTGTCATTTAAATTAATAAAAGTTTTACTTGACTTTTTAGATTTATTACTGTATAATCTGTCATACAAACAGATTATACAGTAATAAACAAATTTGGAACTTACTCCGGTTACCTACGGGCCCGGAGTTTATTTATATTAGATGGAAGAAAAAGTTTATAAAAACATAAATGAATTAATTAGTATTCAACAGGATAGAGGGTTGAATATTATTAATGATGAAAAAACAAGAAAAATAATTACTTTTTCAAATTATTATGGTATATTTAATCGCTATAAGGATCCATTTTTAGATAGCAATTCAAAAGAAGAAAAATACATAAGTGATTCGGACTTTGATGAAATATATGAATTATATAAATTCGATCAAAGGATTAAGAGTATATTTTTTGAATATATATTGATGATTGAAAACAATGTAAAAAGTATTATAGCAAATGAATTTTCAAAAGAATATGGACACAAAAATTATTTACTGATAGATAATTTTAATAATACCATTTCCTTAAATCAGCATATAACATTAGAATTTAAAAAAGCACAAATATTAGATTTGATTTCTAAAATTCATCAAGAAATCTCAAATAAATTGATAAATAATAATCAAATGATTAATCATTATATTATAAATCATGGCTATGTTCCATTATGGGTTTTAGTAAACATTTTATCTTTTGGTACAATTAGCAAGTTTTATTATTTGATGAAAGATAGAGATAAAAATAATGTTTCTAAGTATTATAATATAAAACCAGATCAATTTGAATCAGTTTTAAAAATATTGACAGAATTTAGAAATGCATGTGCACACAGTGAAAGAATATACTCCTTTAGAGTGTTAAATAAATCAAATAAGCCAAAATATATTCCTGATTTTGATTTGCATTTCAACCTAGGTATTCCTAAAGATGTGAGTGGAAACTATGTTTGTGGCAAAAATGATTTGTTTTCAATTGTCATTGTTTTTAAATATTTTTTAACTAATGATTATTTTATTAAATTTTTCAATTCATTAATTGAAGAATGTGATAATTTTGAAAAACACTTGAAAAGTATAAATATAAGTAAAATTTATAAAATCATGGGGTTCCCACATAATTGGAAAGATATTAAAGATATAGAATGTTAAGAAATATATGGGCGGTGATAATTATTGCAATAAAAGTGACGTTCTTTAGATTTTTTTTAAAATTATAATTTTCACTATAGAAAATGTTAAATTTTTCAAAGATTTTATTCGTATATATGATTAATGAAAGCGGTATAGGCTGAACCAAATGCAAGTTTGTAAAAGTATAACGAATATGTTATTAATTCTTACAAAAGTACTATAATAATGATTTTTTTAAATATGATATAATATGTTTTTCAGTTTTCGGTAATGTTTGGGTGTTTAAGCATTATATATGATAACCCGGCAATTTCTATGTCACCTTTTTATAGTTTTAAAGTATTTATGTTAAGCAGCGGAACTGAAAATGTTGAAGGCCAGCTGCTGATTAATCTTGTTAATTTTGAAGTAATAATAGGTATATTTATGAATATTCTTTGTATTAGTAGGTTCATTAATGAGATGCCAGGGGTGAAGCATGGTAGCTAAATAACATTTTTCTTTGTGAATATGATTGTTTAATGTGATATTTGATGATTTGTTTGTTGACAAAATATATACATTGCATTATTATATAGTTATATTAAAGATTAAGAATTAATAACAAGTTTTTAGTATGTTTTTGTTGCTGGGGCAAAATTCGAATTATAAAGAATTATAAATTCCTATATAATTATACTATGATTATAATTTATAAATAAATAATTTGTTAATAAAAATAAGCCATCACATGTTTGTGATGGCTTATAAACTTTAAATTTAATCCAAAAAGTCGTCTGTAACATCTTTAACAAATTTATTATCTTCAAAAATACTTTTATTAGTATAAAACACCAAGCACCCTGCAGGTATTGATGCATTAAGTTTATCTAGTATTTGCGCTGATGTTAATTCGCTTTCAACTATTTTGATTCTTGTTATTTGATCTGCTCTTAATTGATATCCATCAACATTGAAAACATCACCGCTTTTAAATTCAGAGATTTTCTTATCAACTTTATCTTTTGGAAGATCAAATTTCATAATTGCATTTTTGAGACCATCTTTATTTATTAGTAAGTTATAATACATTATTTTTCTCCTTTCAAATTAAAATTTCTTATCACGAGGTGGATGTGGATCATTGCCATAGGAATCCTTATCTCTTATTTTTCCGTCTACACCATGAATAACTAATTCGGTATGAGATTTTTTTGCAAGGATTACACCTTTTTTTATTGAAGCAGCTTGAGTTTTTGACTGATAAATTGGGGTTGGATTTCCCTCGTTTTTTATACCCCAGTTACCGTTTTTTAAACGAACTACGTGTTTATTAGCCATATGAAAAAAGTTCCTTTCTTAATATTTGTTTAACTGCACAAAGTAGTATACAGAGCCTTTCTCATCTATATATTTATTTTTACAAAACACTTGACATTTATTTATATTTATAATATAATAAAACTTGCGTTAATGTGTCTAAAAGGAATATGTAAATATTCCGTTTTTTTGTGCAATTTAACATAACTTGATTATACACTATAATATCAGCATTGCCAATTGATGAGTGCTAATTTTAATACATTCTTAATAATTTAAGCATTAGATATAGTAATGTCTTTATTTTAAGATGTTTTAAATAGCATCTCTATTGGTTTTATATATAATTTACTACAAAAAATGCAGAATTATGGATGAGTGTTAAACATTATTTTAGGCTGATTTATCTTTCAACTGTATAAAATTTTTATACATTGATATGTATAAATACTAAAATGAGAATGTAGTTTTTGCTAATAAATTAATTTATTAATTAAGTCAATAATAAAATGTTGGTTTTGGCTAAATAATTTATGTAGGTTTTGGCTAACTGTATAAGGTATCTTTTGTCTCTATTTATTGTACTTTTTCTTTAATTCTATAAGATGTTCCATGTATTGGTATTATTGTTGAATGATATAACAGTCTATTGATGTGCATTCGCTAAAACATTAAATATAGTTGTTCTATATATTAACTTTATGGTTAATTGTTAATACTTAATTGAACTATACATAAAAAATGCTAATTTTAGTATGAAATAATAGAAAGATACATATAGATGCTATGTATAAAACAATTTGATAGATATTATCGAGCGACTTGACAGATAATATCGATTTTGTTATAATATTGGTATGAAAATTAATGTTAAAATTGAAGATTTGATTGAAAATCAGATTATTGAATCTCAAAGGGTTGAGTTTAAGACTGGTTTTAACCCTGACGCAATTATAAGAACGATTTGCGCTTTTGCGAATGATATTGATAACATAGGAGGGGGGTATATTGTCGTTGGTGTGGAACAAGAAGATGGTGTTATTAAGCAACCTATTAAAGGCATTGATATAAAGAAAATAGATGAAATCCAAAAAAAAATATTTGATTATTGTCATGCAATAGAGCCATCGTATCAACCTGTTATTGAAGATATGATATATAAAAATGTTCACTTAATTGTGATTTATGCATATGGAGGATATAATAGACCATATACAGCACCAAAAGAAGTAACATCAAAAAATAAAGAGAAATATAAATATATAAGAAAAAATGTTTGTACATCTATTCCAAGCCAAGAAGAAGAAATTGAATTGATTGAAGTTTCTAAAAGAATACCATTTGATGATTCACCATGTTATCAGTCGGACATTGTTGATTTAGATATTGGATTGATGCGTGAGTATTTAAAAGAAGTAAATAGCAAACTTTATATTGATAGTCAAAACCTTTCTCTTGAAAAGTTGGCATCAAATTTAAATATTATAACTGGAAATGGAGTTAAGAATGTACCTTTAAATGCTGGCATACTTTTATTTTCTGAAAATCCACAAAAGTATTTTAAAAGAGCAGTTATAGAAATAGTAATCAAACCATCATTAGACGGACAGAATATGATTGAAAAGAGGTTTGATGGGCCTATACAAAGGCAACTTGTGAATGCACTGCAATATATAAAAGGATTCGTTATTGAACAAAAAAATATAAAGCTTGATATGGAAGCAGAATCAAAAGTTTATTATAACTATCCATTTCCTGCTATTGAAGAGTTACTCTCAAATGCAGTATATCATAAATCGTACGAGATTGATTGTCCTATAACTATGACAGTATATAATGATAGGATTGAAATAACAAGTTTTCCAGGTTTTGATAGAAGTATCAGTAGAGAAGATATAATTAATCATAATATTTCGTCTAAAATTTATAGGAATCGTAGAATAGGAGATTTTTTAAAGGAATTAAAGCTGATTGAAGGTAGAAATACTGGGTATCCGAGAATTTACGATGCACTTAAAAATAATGAATCAGAAGACTTACAAATTAATATGGATGATGAAAGAAGATATGTATCTATAACTATAAGTATAAACCAATTATTTATAAACAGTAAAAATATAGATTTATCTGAATATGAGCAAAGAGTGGTAAATTCTTTAAGGCAAATGCCATTAAATATAACTGAAATATCAAAATGTATGGGATATAAGTTCATTAGTAAGAAATTAACAGATACGGTTTCTAAATTATGCGACAAAAAAATTATTTTCAAAACATTTGGGAATAAGTATTCAATTAGCGAGATTACTATTAAAGACGGAATAGTAACATCAACAATTAAAACTGATATGAGAATAGTAAAAGAAGGGAAACAAATATTGAATACAAAAATTCCTAATAACATTTTAGAATTAGAAATACTTCTTGGTGCAATAAAAGATATTCAAAAAAAGATTGATGTTGCTGGTTATGGACAACAGATTAGAGACTTTGATGATTTATATGTTAATAGTGGATTGATAAATACCTTCCCAAATAATGAAATAAAATTGAATTATGATTATGTTACACTTCAATTAAGGTTAAATGATATGGAAAGACTGGTGCTTGATAAACTGATTGCGGAATATAAAAAGAAATCTAATTTTAATCTATGAATTTGTTGTGTTAAATATAAGTTATTGATAAGAGTAAAGAGTAATTATAATGTGACAAGATAAATGTTGTAGCACATTAATAAATTTATTAAAGGATTTTAGATTTTATGTTTGCATAACAGCATTAATTATTATTGGTTCATCTTTTTACTTTTATAGGAGGCCATCTATTAATATTATGAAGAAAGAAGAATTTTATAAGATTGTTACTGAAAACTCAAACGATGGGACACTTGCATTTTTTACAGGATCTGGTTTTGTTAAATCTTTCTGCGAGAGTGCAATGACTTGGAATGAATTAATTAAAGAGACGGCTAAAAATCTTGAGATTGAATTAAAAGATGAATGGAATAATTTTTCTGAGCCTGTGAAGTTTTCTATTATTGCCGATGAATTTGCTAATAAAAATAGTGTAACATTTGAAGATGCTCAATTGAGAGTCAAAGATATAATTTCAGATTTGACAAATTATAGTGTAAGTAATTGCCAAAAGTATACCAAAATCTTTTTAAATCTAAAACCAAGTTTTATAGTAACAACAAATTATGATACAACACTGGAAAAGATATTATGTGGGAAAGGTATTTCGTTATCAATTGAAGATGCCTTTATAAAGAGAAATGATACTATACCTATTTATCATATTCATGGTATAAGAACAAATTCACAATCTATTGTTGCAACGCAACAGGATTATGTTAAATATTTGAGACCTAGTAATTATGCGCTGAATAGATTGCCGCTACTTTTTTCTGAAAACTGTGTGATTATTTTTGGGTATTCTATTCATGATCTCAATGTTTTACATGCAATTGATTTTGCAAATAATTTTTATAAGATTAATAAGAATTTAAATAAAAGTATATTTCAAATAAAGTATATAAGAGATAATGAAGTTTGCAAAGAAGATTTGTATTTACAAGATGGAATCTGGGTATTAGAATCAAACAATATTTTTAAATTATTTGAAGAAATATGTGAATTTAAAAATGACTATACTGCGCAAAAAAGTAATGATATAGTAAAGAAAATGCTGGATGGCGACCAACAATTGATTGATGATTATATTAAAGATAATGATAAGCGGAATCAGATTAATGCAGTGATATGTGATACCAACCAAATGGCTCAATCCAATTATCCGTATGTACTGAATTTCTTTAGCTCGGTTTTTGATTCGCTTGATGTAGAAAGCAGTAAACCTTATAATTTTTCAGCATATAAAACAAAACTTAAAATTATTTTAATCCTTATTAATGATATTAATTTTTCGTCAATTCCAGAATTAATATTAGACTATATAATTGATCAGTTTGTTAATGTATCACGATATGTTGGTTATGAATTTGGTAAATCTTGGGATGCTAAATCATTTTGGAATGCAAACAAATTTAATATTAATAAAGAGAAATTAAAAACTGTATTTGATATAATCAAAATGAAGAAAGAAGCTGATACTTATTATTTTTGTAGTGATGCTATGAATTTATTGAATGAGGTTGTTGACAAAGAGTAAAAATTATAAATAGAATATAAAGCATATGATTATGAATTTAATGGTACGGAATATATGGGACGGAGACTAACTATTAATTTCAATAAAGGCGACTGTCCTTGAAAAACTCTCTAAATGAGAACTTTTGATTCCTTCATCTTAAAGTTTTTACCTACAAACGCTTTACTTTATTAAAAAGATGATCAACTGTCACTACCAATTTCTTTATTAAATACTTGACAAATCCTATATTTAATATTATAATTGGCATATGGAAGGTTATTTAAAAAGAATAGCAGATAATGTTTTAATGGATAAACTGTCTTTAGTAGGTGCTGTTTTAGTTGAGGGACCAAAATGGTGTGGGAAATCAACTACTGCGGAAGAATTTGCTAAGACAGTTATTTATATGCAAGATCCAGAAAAAAGAGATCAATATAAGGCTTTGGCAAAAAATGCTTCTAGTAAGTTTTTGACTGGTGAAACTCCGGTTCTTATAGATGAGTGGCAAATCATACCATTTATTTGGGATGCAATAAGATTTGAAATTGACAAACGAAAAACAACAGGTCAGTTTATACTAACAGGATCTACTACGCCAGTTGATAAGTCAGAAATTTCACATACTGGCACTGGAAGAATTTCAAGAATAATAATGAGACCAATGTCTTTATTTGAATCAATGGATTCAAATGGAAATATATCTTTGAAAAAACTGTTTGAATTAAATAGTGACGACTATTCTGTTTCAGATAAAGTTCAAAAGGATATTGACGATGTAGCTTTTGTCACTTGTAGAGGTGGCTGGCCTAGTGCGTGCGTTAAAAATGATCAAGATTCACTCAAATTAGTTTTCGAATACTACAACGGATTAATAAATTCAGATATGACGAAAGTTGATAATGTGGAAAGAGACCCAAGAAAAGTTGATTTGTTACTAAAATCTTATTCAAGAAATATTTCAACTGAATGTTCAAATGAGACTATAAAAGATGATATGTCGAAATTCGAAGATAAGTCATTAAGCACACAAACTATAACAAACTATATTGATGCATTAAAAAAGATATTTGTTGTTGAGGAATTAGAGGCATGGAATCCTAATCTTAGAAGTAAAATAGCAATTAGAACTTCTAATACAAGACATTTTGTAGACCCATCAATAGCTATAGCAAGCATGATGATAGGCCCAAATGATTTGATTAATGATTTTAAATATTTTGGATTTTTGTTTGAAGATTTATGTGTAAGAGACATAAGAATATATTCAGAATTAATTGATGCAAAAGTATATCATTATAGAGACAAAAGCGACTTGGAATGTGATGCTGTTATACATAGAAGAAATGGAGACTATGCGCTTGTAGAAATCAAGCTTTATTCAGATGAAGGAATAGAAGTAGGCGCTGAAAATTTAAAGAAATTAAGGAATAAAATTAATACTGATAAGATGAAAGAACCTAAATTTATGGCAGTACTTACTGGGTCGCCGTTTAGTTATAGAAGAGATGATGGAATATATGTAATATCAATTTTTTCATTCGGACCATAATTTATTAACAATAATATAATTTAAAACATTCATTTTATTCATTACTTTTTCAATATTTATATAATTTCTTTATATATTTGCTTTTAATCTTCTCCGGCAACATTTTTAAACTTCTTTTCAACTATAAATAGTTTTCTTTTTTATGGTATCGTCAATGTGGATGGTTATACTTGAATTTAAAGTCCATTTTTCTTTGCTAATTTCAAGCTTTTTATATATTAATCATAGTTTATGCACATAACCTAACTTCACAATATCAGTATTACTTGTAATAAACACAATATTTAATTATATATATAATTATATTGTGATAATAAATGTTAAACTATGAAACCTAATTTTATTGAAAAATTGGCATATAATTGATATAATAAGCAGTAGTACTTTAGAAACTAAGAAATAATTATTTAAGTTTACACTCGACAAGTGTTTTTATGAGTTGATTAATAGATATTAACAAAACACCAGCAGTGTTGTATAATATATGTAGTTAATTTTGAATATATTATTGCTAATTATACTCGTATAATTAGATTTTTCTTATATGTATAATATATATATTCATTGAGGAGATATTTTATTGTGTATACCTTTCCTATTGTTGAAAAAAGATTACAAAAAATTAAAAATATAGAACACATACACCCAAGGAAACAAAGGCTTGTTGAAAAAATATTAAAAGAGATTCCATCGTTTCGTGTATTTGGTAGTTCCACGAGATGGGATTGTAATGAAAGAAGCGATATTGACTTATTATTAAGCAAGAAAGAATTAAATATGAGCAAAGAAGATGTATTTAGTAGATTGGTTAAAATAATTGATTCAGACTTTGATATTTTATGGGATGATGAAATAGAAAATTGTTTGAATAAAAATCAAAAAGATAATATTTTAAATAGGAGCGTAAAACTTTATGGAAGATAATTTTAATCTTATTGCTCAATCAAGATATTATCTAAAAAGATTTACTTCTTTGATGAATGAGTTTAAAAAAGTTAGTGAGAAAGAACAGGATTATGCATTGAGAGAAATGGCATTATTAATTCAAGAATGTATTGAATTGTGTATAAAAGGTTTAGTCGAATTATTAATAGGAATTGATTATAAACACACTCATTTATTGGTTGACAATACTTTATTGTTGAGAAACCACAAAAATAATATAAATGGCTTTGACGAATTAGAAATAATTTTAGATAAAATTGATATTAAAGCACCAAGAATATGTGATTTTCATACAAAAGCAGTATATATTAATTCTTTTGCTACTTCAGAAAAAGAATTAAATGAATGTATGGAAATTGCAAAGGAATTACATTACTGGATAGATATTAATTTAATTAATTCTGCAGTTTGATTATATATATTAAGTGAGGGAATTATGAGTTCGTTAAAAAATAAAACATTGTTAATTACTGGCGGCACAGGTTCATTTGGAAATGCTGTGCTAAACAGATTTTTAAAAACTGACATCAAAGAAATAAGGATTTTTTCTCGTGATGAAAAAAAGCAAGATGATATGAGGCATGAGTTCCAAGCAAAGATGCCTAAAGTAGCAAATAAAATTAAGTTTTATATTGGCGATGTCCGTGAAGAAAATTCTATAGCAAATGCAATGTATGGTGTTGATTATATTTTCCATGCAGCTGCCTTAAAGCAAGTTCCTTCTTGCGAATTCTTCCCAATTGAGGCAGTAAAAACCAATGTTTTTGGAACAGAAAATGTTTTAAATGCTGCAATTAACGCAGGCGTAAAAAATATTGTATGTCTATCTACAGATAAAGCAGCATATCCTGTAAATGCTATGGGTACATCTAAAGCGATGATGGAAAAAGTTATAGTAGCAAAATCAAGAACAGTTGATGAAAAAAATACAAAGATTTGTTGCACAAGATATGGGAATGTTATGTGCTCACGTGGCTCTGTAATACCACTTTGGATAGACCAAATTAAAAATGGTAATGACATTACAATCACAGAACCAAATATGACACGATTCATTATGTCACTCGAAGAAGCTGTTGATTTAGTTTTATTTGCTTTTGAAAAAGGAAAGTCTGGTGACATATTAGTACAAAAAGCACCGGCTTGCACAATAGAGATTCTTGCAAAGGCAGTCGTAGAAATTTTCAAAGATAAATATGGTTGTTATATTAAAGATAAAAAAATTAGTGCAAAAGCACCTAAAATAAAAGTTATAGGAATAAGACATGGTGAAAAAATGTATGAGACACTTCTTACAAATGAAGAGTGTGCACATGCAATAGATTTAGGAGACTTTTATAGAGTTCCTTGTGATAAGAGAGATTTGAACTATGATAAATATATTAAAGAAGGTGATAATAAGAGAAATACTTTGAAAGAGTTTAATTCAAATAATACTAAACTTTTAGATGTGAATGCTGTAAAAAAGAAATTACTAAGTTTAAAATATATACAAGAAGAATTGAAGTAGTGTTGGCTTATAATATGAATATTTTAGTAACAGGTGCCAAAGGTTTTGTAGGAAAAAATCTTTGTCTTGCACTTAATCAAATTAAAAATGGCAATGACAAGGTTCATGAATCGTTATTAGGGATGATTGATGAGATTTTTGAATATGATAAAGATAATGATTTTAGTGACTTGGAAAAGTTTTGCAAAGATGCTGATTTTGTATTTAATCTTGCAGGAGTTAATAGACCAAAGAATGAAAAAGAATTTATGGATGGCAATTTCGGATTTGCGAGTACATTACTAAATACATTAAAAAAATATAATAATACTGCACCAGTTATGTTGTCATCATCTACTCAGGCAGAACTCACAGGGAGATTCAAAAATTCTGAATATGGGAAATCAAAACTTGCTGGAGAAGAATTATTTTTTGAATATAGCAGAGAAACTAATACAAAAGTTTTTGTGTATAGATTCCCAAATCTTTTTGGTAAGTGGTGTAAGCCTAATTATAATTCAGCCGTTGCTACATTTTGTAATAATATAGCAAATAATTTACCAATACAAGTAAATGATAGAAACACTGAACTTGAATTACTCTATATAGATGATTTAGTTGAAGAAATGATTAATGTATTGTCCGATGTTAATAAATACGATACAAGTAAGGTGTTGTATGTAAACAAAACATATAAGAGAACTTTAGGTGAAATTGTAGATAAATTGTATGAGTTTAACAGTCAATCAAAAACACTTGATATGCCACTTATCCCTATTGATTCGTTTGAAGAAAAATTATATGCAACATATTTATCATATTTACCTAAAGAAAGAGTAAAAGTGCCATTACATATGAACATTGATGATAGGGGCTCTTTTACAGAGTTAATGAGAACATTTGAGCATGGACAGTTTTCAGTAAACGTATCCAAACCAGGAATTGAAAAAGGTAACCATTTCCACAATACTAAATGGGAATACTTTATTGTTGTAAGTGGTCATGCACTTATAAGAGAAAGAAGAATTGGGTTAGATGAAAATGGCAATAAATATCCGATTATTGAATTTGAAGTTTCAAGTGACAATATTGAGGCAGTTCATATGCTCCCAGGTTATACACATAGTATATTAAATTTATCTAAAACTGAGGACTTAGTTACAATTATGTGGATAAGTGAGAGATTTCATAAAGAAAAACCCGATACTTTTTATGAAAAAGTTTAAGAGGTATGTATGTTTAAAAATAATGGAAAACTGAAACTTTTAATAATAGTTGGAACACGACCAGAAATTATAAGGCTAAGTGAAGTTATAAAAAAGTGTCGTAGTTATTTTGACTGTGTGCTAGCACATACTGGTCAAAACTATGATTATGAGTTAAATGAAATATTTTTTGAAGACTTAAATCTTGATAAGCCAGATGTATATTTAGAAGCAGTAGGAGATGATTTGGGGAGCACTATTGGAAATATTATTGATAAATCATATAAACTTATGAAAGATATAAAGCCTGATGCTTTATTAGTATTAGGAGATACTAATTCTTGCCTTTCTGCTATCTCTGCAAAACGACTTCACATACCAATATTTCATATGGAAGCAGGTAATAGATGTAAGGATGAGTGTTTGCCAGAAGAAACTAATAGAAGGATAGTTGACATTATTTCTGATGTAAATCTTTGCTATAGCGAGAATGCAAGAACTTATCTTCATGAATGTGGATTGCCAAAAGAAAGAGTATATAAAACAGGGAGTCCTATGACTGAAGTACTTGAAGCAAACTTAGATAAAATAAAAAATAGTTCAGTTCTTAATTATTTAAATTTAGAAAAGAATAAGTATATTTTATTGTCAGCACATAGAGAAGAAAATATTGATACAGAAGAAAACTTTAAATCTTTATTTAGTGCTATAAACGCTTTAGCAAAAAAATATAATATGAAGATTTTATATTCTTGCCATCCAAGGTCTAAAAAAATGATAGAGAAACTTAATTTTAAATTAGATGAAAGGGTTATTATGCATGTTCCACTCTCTTTTACTGATTATAACAATCTTCAAATGAATTCATTTTGTATCGTATCAGATTCTGGAACGCTTCCTGAAGAAGCATCATTTTATTTGAGAGTTGGAACGCCTATTGCGGCAATATGTATAAGAACATCAACTGAAAGACCAGAAGGATTAGATAAAGCAGTATTTACTCTTGCTGGAATTGATGAAAAAAATCTTTTAAATGCAGTTGATTTGGCTGTATCACTTAAAAACGATAGAAATTATGGTACAGAAGTTCCGGATTATAAAGATATTGATGTTTCAACAAAAGTTGTAAATATTATACAAAGTTATACTAGTATAGTGGATAAAATGGTATGGAGAAAAAAGTAACTCAAGCAATAATTTTTGCAGGGGGACTTGGAGAGAGGCTTAAACCTTTTACTGAAAATAATCCAAAACCTATGTATCCTATAAATGGCAAACCATTTATTGAATATTTAGTTGAGCAAATTAAGTCATTTGGCATTTCTGATATAATTATTTTGCTTGGATATTTACATGAAAAAGTTGAGGATTATTTTGGTGATGGAACTAAATTTGGTGTAAATATACGATATGTTGTTACACCTGTTGAATGTGACACTGAATTAAGATTAAAAGGTGCAAAAGATATATTAAACGATGAATTTCTTATGATGTATTGTGATAATATTTGCCCAATTAATTTTGAAAGGCTTTGTGATAATTACTTTAGTCATGATGCTCTTATTGAATTATCTATTTATGATAATAGTGATAATTGGACCAAAAGTAATATAATTATTGAAGAGAATAAAATAAGTAATGCTGTTATAAATGAAACTAAAGAATCTAATGATAGTTTTAAATCAGGAAAAGTAATAATATATGATAAAAAAAGGTTAACACCTAATTTAAAATATGTAGATATCGGTTATGCAATAGTTTCAAAAAAGGTAATTGACTATATGGATAATGCAAATAATAATTTTGAGTCTATCGTGTACCCAAAAGTTTTAAATGAAAAAAAGTTATATGCAACGGTTACAAAACATAGATATTATTCTATTGGTTCTTTTGAAAGAATTGAATATACTAAAAAGTTTTTGTCTAATCAGAAGTATATATTTATAGATAGAGATGGAACTTTAAATGTAAGACCTAAAAAAGCAGAATATATAGTTAATCCAGAAGATTTTATATGGATAGATGGTGCTAAAACTGCTATAAAAAAACTAAATGATGCAGGTTATTTTGTTATTTTAATTTCTAATCAAGCAGGTATAGCAAGGGGTGCTATGTCTGAAGATAATTTTTATAAAGTACAAAAGAAGATGGGTGATGATTTAAAAGTTATTGGAGCACATATTGATGCAGTATATTTTTGTCCACATGGATGGGATGATAACTGTGAATGTAGAAAGCCAAAACCTGGTTTAATATATAAAGCCCAAAAAGATTATAGTATAAATTTATCAAATTGTGTTATGATTGGAGATGATGAAAGGGATATAATTACTGCAAATAATGCTGATATGAAGGGCATACTTGTTGATGATAATTATAAGTTTATTGATGCAGTAAATGATTTGCTTAATGGAGTTATTAAAGAATACAAAATATTATAAGATTAAGGTATAATTAATTATATAAACAGGAGAGATTAATGATTATTTCAAAAACTCCACTCAGAGCATCATTATTTGGGGGTGGAACAGATTTCAAAGCATACTTTGAAACAAGCACTATGGGATACGGAAGTGTTTTAAGTGCAGCACTTGATATGCATGTATATATTACAGTAAATAAAAAATTTGATGATAAAATTAGAGTTGTCTATAATGGAAATGAATTAGTAGATGATATAGAAGAATTAAAACATAATATAATTCGTGAGGCATTAAAACTTACAGGTATAACAAAAGGAATAGAAGTTATTTACATGGCTGATATCCCATTGAGTACCGCAGGAATAGGGCTTGCATCTTCATCTGCACTTGCAGTTGGGGTCTTAAATGCACTTCATGCATATAAAGGTGAGTTTGTGACACCTGAAGTTTTGGCAAAAGAGGCTTGCCATATAGAGATAGATTTACTTGGCCAAAGAATTGGAATACAGGACCAGTATGCTGTTGCTAATGGTGGATTTAATAGATATAGATTTTTAAACGATGGAACTGTATCTGTAACTCCGTTTGTTATTGATGAAAAATATAAAAAAATTTTATATAATAATCTTATGATGTTTTTTACTGGAAATACCAGAGATTCAAGAAAAATATTAAGCGAACAATCAGACAACATTGAAAACAAAAGAAAACAACTTGATGAATTAGTATTAACTGTTGATAAGGTTTATAAAGAAATCAATAATAAAAATATAGAAATAGTTGGAACTGAACTTGATAAGACTTGGACTATAAAAAAATCTTTATCAAATGGAATATCAAATGAAAATATAGATAATATGTATGATTTGGCAAAAAAATCAGGAGCAGTTGGTGGAAAAGTATTAGGTGCAGGTGGTGGAGGTTTTATGTTATTTTATGTAAATGACCAAAATAAGGAAAAAGTAAGAAATTCACTTAAAGATTATAGAGAAATACCTTTTGAAGTTGATAATGAAGGAAGTAGAATAGTATTTGTAGATTAAATTACTTATATTGAAAGAAAAATATGGATTTTAAAAATGATATTAAAAATTATTTAAAAGAAGAAGTAGAAATAATTAATAATTTAGATATTTCTGCTATTAATGATGCAATGAATGTACTCGAAGAAACAAGAAAAAATGGAACTATGGTTTACTTGATTGGAAATGGCGGAAGTGCAGCAACTGCATCACATATGCAAAATGATTTTAACAAAGGAATTTCTGAAGGATTAGAGAAAAAGTATAATTTCTGTTGTTTGTGTGATAATTTTGCTACTGTTATGGCTATAGCAAATGATGATAGTTATGAAAATGTATTTTATAATCAACTTGTGAATAGACTTAAATTAGGTGATGTGATAATAGCAATTTCTGGTAGTGGCAATTCAAAAAATGTTATAAAAGCCGTAGAGTATGCAAAGAGTAAAGGAAATAAAATTATTGGTTTTACTGGTTATGATGGAGGAAAGTTAAAACTATTGTCAGATATAAGTTTACATGTGCCATTAAATAATATGCAAGTGACTGAAGATGTGCATATTATATTTAATCATACTATGATGTATATATTATGTAAACTTTTGAAAGGATAAGATGAATATTTTAGTAACAGGTGCTGCAGGATTTATTAGTTCGCAACTTTCATACAAATTATATAAGGAAGGTCACAATGTCTCTCTTCTTGATAATTTTTCTTATGGTTATGAAGATAATTTAATATTTGACGATAAAACATTTACTGATGAGATATATAGAAAAGATATAAGAGATAGTGAGTTTCTTGACAATTTGTTTAAAGAAAAGAAATTTGACATTGTATATCATTTTGCAGGAATTACGCCGCTTCCTGATTGTCAGAACAATCCAGCGCTTGCAGTAGATGTAAATGTTCGTGGCACAGTAATATTACTTGAATTAGTTAGAAAATATGGAGTTAAGAAATTTATATTTGCAAGCACTTCAGCAGTTTATGAAAATAATAATGATTTCCCATCTGTAGAAAATAAGGTTGAAAAACCAAGCCTAATTTATCCAAGTACAAAATATACCGCAGAACAGTTTTGCAAAGCATTTTATGATGCATATAATATTCCTATAACTATTTTTAGATTTGCAAATGTTTATGGACCTCACATTGATTGCTTGAGAACTCAACCACCTGTTATGGGATATATAATAAGAGAATTGTTTAATAATAGGTCACCAGTATTGCATTCTACTGGAAATCAAGAAAGAGACTTTATATATGTAAGTGATTTAATTGATTTAGCAATTTTGGTATTAAAAAATGATAGGTATGACATAGTGAATGTATCTACAGGCAAAACAATAACAATAAATAAAATAACAGAAATTATTAAAGAAAAAATGAAAAAAACAAATATTGATACAAAATATGCTGATGTATCGCACTATTGGGTAAACTATCCTGAATTGTATGAAGAACCTTATCCAATAAATAATAAATTGATGGAACATGAGGTTTTAAAGTACACTTGTCTGTCAAATGAACATGCATTTAAAAATTATGGATGGAAACCAAAAGTTAGCATAGAAGAAGGGATACAAAAAACAGTAGACTTTTCGGTAAAAGTTTTGTCTAATACTTTAAAATAATTGCTTTATGAGGAGATTATGGATAGAATATCAATTATCATTCCGTGTTATAATGAACAAGAATCAATACCTTTTTTAAAAAATGAACTTTATAAAGTTATTAATTCAATTAGTGATGTTGAATTCGAGATTATTATGGTCGATAATTGTTCAACTGATAATACGCTTAATTTAATGAAAGAGTTAAAGCAATCTGATAGTAGATTCCATTATATAAGTTTTTCAAAAAACTTTGGTAAAGATTCATCTATGTATGCAGGGCTAAAGGCAAGCACTGGAGATTATGTCACATTAATTGATGCTGATTTGCAAGACCCACCAGAACTTATTATAGATATGTATAATATTTTGAAGAGCGAAGATTATGACTGTGTTGCTGCTTTTAGAGAAACTCGTGATGGAGAACCATTTTTAAGGTCTATACTTGCTAAATGGTTCTATAATTTGATGAATAAAATATCAGATTCAAATATGGTAAATGGTGCGAGAGATTTTAGACTTATGAAAAGAAAAATGGTTGATGCAGTTATATCTCTTGAAGAAAGTGAAAGATTTACTAAAGGTATATTTTCTTGGGTAGGATTTAAAACCAAGTGGTTACCTTTTAAAAATAAAGAAAGAGTGGCTGGAAAAACTAAATTACCTATGTATAATGCCTTTACATATGCAATAAGGGGTATAGTATCATTTTCAACTGCACCACTTTTTATAGCATCAATAATAGGTTTTGTTTTTTGCTTTGGCTCATTTGTTTTTTTTATAATAACTGTTATGAAACAATTAATTTTTAAGGAAGCAGTAGCAGGATATGCTTCAATGATGTCTGTAATTTTATTTTGTTTTGGACTTACATTTATGCTTCTTGGAATTATAGGACAATATCTTGCTCAAATGTATCTTGAGATAAAACATAGACCAAAATATATAGTAAAAGATAGTGATATTAATTTTTAATTAGTTAATTATTATGAAAAGTTTGAATATAAAACTTTTAAATGCTAATAAAAGCAAGTATTTGATATATTTGTCATTAGTTTTAATTGCAATATCTTGGTTTGTATTTACTCACATAACAACATTTAAAAATGGAGATGATTTTGCTTATATGCACTTTAGTTATGACTCGAGTAAAAGAATTGAGAGTTTGATTGATATTATATATTCTCAATTTCGTCAATACTTTTTTTGGGGTGGAAGAACTATAATAAATGCAACTGCTCAGTTTTTTTATATGCATGACAAGATATATTTTGATATATTTAATTCAATGATTTTTACTGGAACTATATATTTGATATATTCTTTTAAACTTACAAAAGAGAATAACTTATTATTATTGTTGTTTATATTTCTATCATTTTGGTTCTTTTGTGGAGACTTATATAGAGTGTTCATATGGGAATCCGCTTCGTTTAACTATGGTTGGCCAGCATTTTTTTCATTGTTATTTTTTAAACTGTTTTTTTCACTGCATGATGATAATATGATAATTAATAACTTTTTAATATGTATATTGTTTTTACTATTTTCTTTTATTGTTGGATGGGGACATGAAGCAATAAGCCCAGTTGTATTTTTGTCAATAACTTTGTATTTTTGTTATGCAATAAAAAACAAGATTGAAATTTCTAAATTTAAAATATTTGGCGCTATTGGATTTACTTTAGGATTATGTTTCCTTTTATTTGCTCCTGGCAATTTTGTTCGCTATAATTTAGAGAAGAATTTATTTATACCATTTGATTTTTTCCCATTTTCAAGATATTTGTTTGCCTTGTTTAGAAATGGATATTTTTTGTTATATTTTACTATGCCTGTTTTTATTGTGATGGTATTAGTGATAATGCATTCAATTAAAAATTGTAATAATACATTAGACATAACATATAAACTTAAGTTAATGTATTGTTTATTTTTACTATTATTTTCATCATTTTTTACTTTTGTAATACTATCATATGCTACATCTATAATTATCACACCATTGATTATTATGTTAATAATTATAGAAAGATATTTAGATTATACTTTGATAGATAAATATATTGAGTATTTTTTTGTTGCTATAATGTTATTATTGCTATTATATATTTTGCAAGGAACTGCTACCGTATATTATGTTATTGTCAAAGGTAAAATTATTGAGCATGGATTTAAATTAGTTTCATAATATGAAAAGAATACTTGAAATGTTTGGGGAGCCAATTACATATGGAGGTCAAGAGAGTGTTGTATTTAATATGCTCTCTTCTTTAAATTTAAATAAAGATTATAATATAAATCTTTATACACCTTATTATGCTGATAATGAAAAACTTATAGGCTTAGTAGAGAATAATAAAGGGCAAGTGTATCATGATGATATAGAATTTAAATTAAACGACAATAGATTTAGATTAAACAGTTTAGTTGATTCATTTTTTAAAACTCATAATAAATATGATGTAGTTCATATACATACTGGTTCTCTTACCACTATGTATGTATACGCAAAAAATGCAAAAAAATATGGCATTAAAAAAGTTATTGTTCATTCTCATACAACTGGATTTAAGGTGAGCCTCGCCATGAGAATTAGAAGATTTATTTTAAATATACTTTTAAAAAGATATGTAGATGTATATTTTGCATGTAGTGAAGATGCGGCTAATTTTAAGTTTGGGAATTATTATTCAAGTAAACCGATTATTGTTTACAATGGAATAGATATAAATATTTTTAAATTTAATAATGCATATAGGAATGAAATAAGAAATAAATATAATATCGGCAATAAATATTTAATAGGAAGTCTTGGAAGATTAAGTTTTGAAAAAAATAACTTTTTTTTGTTAGATATTTTAAATAAAATTATTAAAGTAAATGAAAATGTTGTGTTAATGATTGCTGGGAATGGAGAATATTACGAATCATTACAACAAAAATGTAAAGAATTGAAATTAGATAATAATGTTATTTTTACTGGTAGTGTTTTAGATGCATATAAGTATTATAGTGCGTTTGATATTTTCCTTATGCCATCATTTTATGAAGGAATGCCAGTTACTGCAATTGAAGCACAAATTTCTGGGTTGCAATGCTTAATTTCAGATACTGTTACAAGAGAGTGCAATATTTCGGATATAACTACTTTCATTTCAATTTCAAATATTAAATTATGGGTTGATAGTATTGTTAAAAGTATGAATGAGTTTAATGTAAATACTGTTGATAAAAATAGGATGAATGTAAATGTAGATTTTAATAAATTTGATAGAAGAAGTACTTTTAAAATTGTTGAGAAAGTTTATAATGATTAAGATTAATATTTTAGTTTTATACAATTATAAAAGTAATGATATTTAAATTATTTATATATGGAGGTATTATATGGCAGGTTTAAATGAGACAGCAAATGCTGATAGGTTGCATATTGGTTTTTTTGGTTGTAGAAATGCAGGTAAGTCAAGCGTAGTAAATGCGGTAACAAATCAAGAAATAGCAGTAGTATCAGATGTAAAAGGGACTACAACGGACCCAGTTCAAAAAGCAATGGAACTTTTGCCACTTGGACCTGTTGTAATAATAGATACTCCTGGATTTGATGATGATGATAAGTTACTTGGTGAAAAGAGAGTTGAAAGAGCAAAAAAGATTTTAAATAAATCAGACATTGCTGTTCTCGTGGTTTCGGCTGTGGATGATATCAATAATTATGATAAAGAACTAATAGAAATTTTTAAAAATAAAAATATACCTTATATTGTTGTGTTTAATAAATGTGACTTAATAGATGAGAACAAAAAGAAAACTCTTAAAGATTCTGCTAACAACATTTTAAATTCAAATAATATTTTATTTGTCAGTGCTGTTAAAAAAGATGGAATTGAAGACTTAAAGAATCTTCTTGGCACATTAAAGCCTAAAGATTCTGATAAATCACTGCTTGATGGAATTGCTAATAAAAATGATTTTATAGTTTTAGTTACTCCAATAGATGAATCGGCACCAAAAGGTAGAATGATACTTCCACAAGTTCAAATGATTAGAGATGTATTAAATCATGATGCATATGCAATAGTTACTAAAGAAACTGAACTGAAAACAGTATTAGAAAATGCAGGTAAAAAACCTAATTTCATTATAACTGATAGTCAAGTATTTAAATTTGTTGATAGTATAGTTCCAAGTGACATTCCACTTACATCATTTTCAATATTACTTGCAAGATATAAAGGGTTTTTAAGCACTGCTGTAAAAGGAGTTAAGGCAGTAGATTCACTTAAAACTGGTGACAAGGTATTAATTGCTGAAGGTTGTACTCATCATAGGCAATGTTATGATATAGGGACATATAAGATTCCAAAATGGTTAAAAGAAAAAACAGGTGCAGATTTAATACTTGAAACTTCATCTGGAACTGAATTCCCAGAAGACTTATCTAAATATAAAATGGTTATTCACTGTGGAGGGTGTATGACACCAGATAGAGAAATGCTCTATCGTATGAAATGCGCTAATGATGCAAAAATACCATTTACAAATTATGGTATATTTATAGCATATGTCAATGGAATATTAGAAAGAAGTATAAAGAATGTTCCATTTAATGATTAAAAAAAGGGTTCGTAAATATTACGAACCCTTTTTATTTTATATGTTTTTAGTTTTTTATTTGTTTTGAAAGTTCATCAGATTTAATTTTCTTTTCCATTTCTATTACACTTTGAGGATATATTGCTTCATTTACACATGCACCTATAAATACAAGATTTATACATACGAATAGCCAAAGAAGGGCTATAATTAAACCAGTTAGTGAACCATATACATTTTGACTTATAGGGTGTGCTATATAATAGTTAGAAAATAATCTTGAAATAATTAGCCAACTAAAAGTAGCAAAAACAGAACCATATATATTTTTAAGCATGTGTCTTTGAAAGTTAGAACAACAAGTGTATAATGACATAGTGAGTATTATTAACAAAATGCTTATAGCAAGATATCTATAACTCAATATTTCGGTAAAGATATTTGTTGCAAATGGGAAATACTGGGTAACATAATTTAAAAACATTTTTCCGAGAACGAAGAGTATAAGAGTTAGAATTACAGTGGCATAAAGGACAAATATATTTAAAATTGTCATGATTTTTATAAGTGCATAGTTACTTGTTCTTGTAATATAATGAACCCTTTTTATTCCCACTATAAAAGCAAAAAGGCAAGTTGAACCAGAAATTAATGCAGTTATTATATTTACATATAATACATTTGATGTAGAAAGTTCATTTGCCATATGCATAACATAACGGACTATTTCCAATACATAAGGTATATTTGGAAAGAGAAGATTTATTTGTTTTGCTATATCTTCAGCGTGTATAGATGGGATAAGTGATATAGTTGAAAACAATAACATAAAAAGAGGTATTGCAGAAATTATCATAAAAAATGAAGTGCTTGCGGCAAATATAGGTAAGTCATTATACAAATATAATTTAAATGTTTTTACAACAATTCTTAATACTCTTTTTAATGGATCTGGCAAAGATTTTTCAATGCTATTTTTATACTCTTTGACAGTCATTTTATTATTTTGCAAGTCTTAAAGTTTCTCTTGCTATCATAAGTTCTTCGTTGGTTGGAATTAAAAATACTTTTATTTTTGAATCATCTGTAGATATAAGTTGCATTTTTCCACGAACATTATTTCTTTCTTTATCAATCTTAACTCCAAGGAATGAAAGATTATTACATATTGCTTCACGAATACTAATATCATTTTCTCCTATACCTGCTGTAAATGCTATAGCATCACATCCACCAAGTGCAACCATATAGGCACCAATGTATTTACCAATTCTATATTTCATTACTTCCATGGCTCTTTTAGCACCAGCATCACCTTTTTCATAAGCAAGTTCTACATCTCTACAGTCAGAAGAAATACCACTTAAACCAAGAAGACCAGATTTCTTATTTAAAATATTTAACATTTCATTTATATCTATTTTTTCTTTATTGCAAATATATTGTAGAACTGCTGGGTCTACGTCACCAGAACGAGTTCCCATAACAAGTCCTTCAAGCGGAGTTAATCCCATAGAAGTATCTACACATTTACCACCAACAGATGCTGATATTGATGCACCATTGCCAAGATGACAAACTATAACTTTTGCATCTGGCTTAAGGTTGCCAAATTTAATTGTTTCTCTTGATACAAACATATGACTTGTGCCGTGGAAACCATAACGACGAATAGAATATTTCTCATAATATTCATAAGGGATAGCGTATAAATATGCCTTCTCCTCCATACCCATACCAAATGTAGTATCAAATACTACAACATTTTTTTTGCCAGGAGCATTTTTTTCACATGCTTCTATACCCATAAGGTTTGCAGGATTGTGAAGAGGACCTAAATCAAAACATTCTCTAATAACATCTTTTACGTGATTATCTACAAGAGTAGATTCAGTTAGTTTTATTCCACCGTGGAGAACTCTATGACCTATTGCAGAAATGTCATCAAGTGATTTGATTACACCATGTGTATTATCTGTCAATGCACTAAACATCGCATTTGCTGCATCACTATGGTCTTTCATAGGATTCTCAATTACATAATCATCTTTTCCTGGAACTTTATGTGTAAGTTTTGAACCATCAATTCCTATTCTTTCTACGAGACCTTTTGCTACAACTTCCTCATTGTCCATATTGATAAGTTGGTATTTTAGTGAAGAAGAACCACAATTAATTACTAAAATATTATTCATATTAAACCCCTTATATTGATATTATATGAAAATGTAATCAAACATTACATTGTAAGAACATAAAATTTGACTTTTATTTCATATTCAGTATATTATAAACTAAATAATTAAAAATCGCAATACTTGAAATTAAGGTAATATAGTCAAGTTATTATGGGTTAAAAAAATATATGTAAAAAAAATTAAATTGTGCTATAATAGAATCTATGAAAGTTGGAGATTATGAATTAAAAACAATAGTTATTCCTATTATGGGGACAAATTGTTATTTTTTAAGTAAAGATAATAATGCTATTTTAGTTGATGCAGGAGGCGATGGGGAAATATTATATGAATATATAAAAAATAATGATTTGCACCTTGAGGCAATACTACTTACACATGGACATTTTGACCATATAGAAGCACTTGATTTATTACATGAAAAGTATAGTGACATACCTATATATGCTTTTTATGATGAAAAAATAGTCATAGAAAATATGACAAATAGTCTTATGGAGCATGAGTTAAAAGATAATACGAAAAATTCAATAACTTATTTAAAAGACAATAGTGTATTAAATGCATTAAATCTTACTATAAAACTTATTAGTACCCCGGGGCATACTGTTGGGTGTTGTTGTTACTATATTGAAGAACTAAAGATATTATTCTCTGGGGATACCTTATTTTGTGAAACCTATGGTCGGACAGACCTACCAACGAGTGACACAAAAGCGATAGTTAGAAGTGTCGCAGTGAAACTTATGAAATTAAATGATGATGTAGAGGTATATCCTGGACATGGATTTAGAACAAGTATAGGACATGAACGAAAAAACAACGAATTAGTGAGAGATTATGTAATAAAATGGGCGGAAAGTGACAATTAAATATAAAAATATTAATAATTTTATTAAATTTCTATTGATTTTATATTATAAATATGCTAATATTTGTTATGTAAGGTATAACCTAATATACTAACATAAATTGCAAATTTCTAATTTTTGTCTGGCTTTATGCCAAATGAGGGGGAATATGTATTTTAATGATTGTAAAAAGTTAAATGCGGAGAAATATGTTGCATCTAACTACAGAGAGAAAAACAATAGTGTTTTAATTTGTTATAATCCTATTTTAAGATTAGGAAATTGTTTAGTTTCGTTTTATCTATAATATTGCCTTTGCTAATTTTGCGAAGGTTTTTTTATTAAAATAAAAAATTTGTGGAGGTGCAAAATGGCTGATAAATATGACGTAATAATTATTGGTGCAGGTCCTGCAGGTCTTGCAGCAGGTCTTTATGCCGGTAGGTCAAGACTTAAAACATTAATTATTGAAAAAGGTCAAGATGGTGGTCAAATAGCAATAACTAATGAAATTGAAAATTATCCTGGAGCAATGCTTGAAGGTGAGTCAGGACCAAGTCTTATAAAGAGAATGACAGAGCAAGTTGCAAAGTTTGGTGCTGATAGAGTATCAGATATGGTTAAGAGCGTTGACTTAAAAGGTGATGTAAAGAAAGTTGAATGTGCAAAGGGAACATATGAAAGTAAGGCTGTGATTATCGCTACTGGATGTTTCCCAAAACCAATTGGTTGTAAGAATGAAGGTCAATATGTTGGAAAGGGAATTTCATTCTGTGCAACTTGTGACGCAAACTTTTATCAAGACCTTGAGGTTTATGTAGTAGGTGGTGGAGACTCTGCAGTTGAAGAGGCAATGTATCTTACAGGTTTTGCAAGACACGTAACTATCATTCATAGAAGAGATGAACTTCGTGCTGCTAAATCTATTCAAGAGAAAGCATTTAAAAATAATAAATTATCTTTCATGTGGGATACTGTAGTTGATGAAGTTGGTGGCGATGAAATCATGCAATATATGATAGTTAAAAATGTAAAAACTGGAGAGACAAAAAAGATAGAAGCAGACCCAGATGATGGCATCTTTGGACTTTTCGGATTTATTGGTTACAATGCAAATTCAGAATTATTTAAAGGTGTCATAGATATGGATGAAGGTGGAAATATTTTAACTGATGAGAATATGCACACCAATATTCCTGGTGTATTTGCAGCAGGAGATATTAGAAAAAAGAGTTTAAAACAAGTTGTAACTGCTGCTGCAGATGGTGCTATCGCAGCAATGCAAGCAGAAAAGTTTATAAATGCATAGTAATTAAATTAATAGGAGGAAAATAAAATGTTAGAAGTTAATAAGGAAACATTTGAACCAGAGGTTTTAAAAGCAACAGGAAAAGTATTCGTAGATTTTTATGGAGATGGATGTGTACCATGTGCTGCACTTATGCCACATGTTCATGAGTTCGCAGAAAAATATGGTGACAAGATGAAGTTTTGTGCACTTAACACTACTCAAGCAAGAAGACTCGCTATAAGTCAAAAGATATTAGGACTTCCAGTTATGGCTATATATGAAAATGGAGCGATGATAGATTCAGTTGTAAAAGATGATGCTACAGTAGAATCTATAGAAGCAATGATTAAGAAGCATATTGCATAATTATATTGAAAGGAAATAAATATGAAAAGTGTAATTAAAGGAACAGGTTACATATTAGCACATACTCCAGATATGGTTTTCTATAATGGTTCTACTCAAACTACAGAACGAATAGTTAATCCTAATAGTGAGTATTTGAAAGAGTTACCAAAGCATTTAAGAAATTATGATCAAGCAGTATCATATTGGCCACACCAAGTATATATTGGTAATAAAACTCCAGAAGAATTAGCAAATACTGAAGAGCCATATTATGATAAAACTTGTGATTGCAAAGAAAGATATGGTAAATATGGTGAAATAATACCTGAAGATGAGTTCTACTTACTTTTACAGGCTTCAGATGTTTTTGATTTAGTAATGCTTGATAAAAATTTTGTAAGTAAGACAAAAGATAAATTTGCAAAAGACCCATATATAGATGAATCAATCGTTAATAGAGTTAAAGAAGGGTTTGACTTAAAAGATATTGAAAAATGTGTAAATGAAGAACACGCTGAAGGCTTATATATAGATTTTAAACTTGTAGGATGTGTAAAGAAAGCACATGATGTTGACCCAAACTTTTCAGCGCACGTAATTCATGAAAATTTAGTTGCAAAAGCATCATCAGTTCTTGCTCTTATCGCAGGTGTAAAAAATGCTGGTATAAGTAAAGATGATGTTGATTTTGTTATAGATTGCTGCGAAGAAGCATGTGGAGATATGCTTCAACGTGGAGGTGGAAACTTTGCAAAGGCTGCAGCAGAAATTGCTGGACTTAACAATGCAACTGGTGCAGATACAAGAGGTTTCTGTGCAGGACCATCTCATGCTATTATTGAAGCAGCATCACTTGTTGCAGCAGGTACTTATAAAACTGTAGCCGTAACAGCAGGTGGATGTACTGCTAAACTTGGTATGAATGGTGTAAATATAGTTAAGAAAGGTCTTCCTATCATGGAAGATGTTATAGCAGGATTTTGTATAATCATTTCTGAAAATGACCAAAAGAACCCAGTTATAAATCTTGACATTCATGGAAAACTTGCAGTAGGTGCAGGAAGTGCTCCACAAAATGTTATAGGTGCTCTTGTTATGGACCCACTTGCAGAAGCAGGACTTAAAGTTACAGATATAGATAAGTTCTCTCCTGAAATGCAAAATGCAGAAATCATGAAAGCAGCAGCAACAGGTGATGTTGCAGAAGCAAACTATAAGATGATAGCAGCACTTGCAGTTAAACGTGGTGACCTTGACAAGGCAGCAGTTGCTACATTCCCTAAAGAAAAAGGTGTTAAAGGTTATGCTCCTATACAAGGGCATATACCATCTGGTGTTCCACCAATAGGATATTTTAGAGATGAGATGCTAAAAGGTAAGATGAATAGAGCAATGATTATTGGTAAAGGTTCTCTTTTCCTTGGCCGTCTTACAAATCTTTTTGATGGTGTATCATTTGTTATAGAGAAAAATGATGGTTCAAAAGATAGTGGAGGAGCATCAGAAGAAGAAATCAAAGGATTAATCGCCAAGGCTATGAAAGAATTTGCAAGTACACTTTTAAAATCAGAATAATTAATTTATTGAAAGGAAAAGAGTATGAGTACATTAAAAGAACAAATTGCAAAATCATTTATGGCTATGGCAGAGGGTTTGGAATCAGGACAGTTCGGTGAAAAACCAAAAGTAGCCCTTACTGGTATGGGTTCTGAACACGGAGAGGCTAACTCAATGCAGGCTGCAATTATGGCGGCAAAGAGTGGTATTGATGTTTATTATATAGGTACTTATGAAAATCCATTAGTAAAAACTATAAAAGTTAAAGACGATGAAGAAGGACACAAGATGATGGAAAAGATGGTTGACAATAAAGAAGTAGATGCTGCAGTTACTATGCACTATCCATTTCCTATAGGAGTGTCAACTGTTGGTCGAGTAGTTACTCCAGCACATGGAAAAGAAATGTTTATAGCCAATACTACTGGAACATCAAGTACAGATAGAGTTGAAGGAATGGTCATAAATGCTATAAGTGGTATAATAGTTGCTAAAGCAACTGGTATCGCTGACCCGACTGTAGGAATATTAAATGTTGAAGGTGCAAAAGCAGTTGAGAAAGCATTAAATGAATTAAAAGCAGGAGGATATAAGTTTACTTGGGGAGAATCAAAAAGAACTGATGGTGGTGTGTGCTTAAGAGGTAATGATGTATTGCAAGGAACTACAGATATATTAGTTACTGATTCACTTACTGGAAATGTTCTTATGAAAGTTTTATCTGCTTTTATGAGCGGCGGAAATTATGAGTCAACTGGATTTGGGTATGGACCTGGCATGGGAATAGGATATGATAAATTAGTATTTATAGTATCTCGTGCATCAGGTGCTCCAGTTCTTGCACATGCTATGACACTTGCAGGTGACCTTGTTCGTAATCATATACTTGATATAGCAAAAGATGAATATAAAAAAGCAAAAAAAGCAGGTCTTGATAATATACTTGAAGCAATAAGAGCAAAGAATAAATCTGCTGGTACATCTACTGAAGAAGTAAAGATGCCACCAAAAGAGCCAGTTCCTGCAGCAATCCTTGGTGTTGAAGTTATGGACCTTGAAGATGCTGTTAAAACACTTTGGAAAGAAAATATTTATGCTGAATCAGGAATGGGATGTACAGGACCAGTTGTTATGATGAGCGATGCTAATGAAGCAAAGGCTCGTGAGATATTAAAGAAGGCTGGATATATTTCTTAGTCAAAATGTAGATATAACGATATATAAAATTGTTTACTAAAAGTTTATACATATAATAGAATATCTAAGTGTGCTTTTATGAATTATAATGATAATTTGTTAAAACACTTTTTTGGACATTCTATGAATTAAAATTAAATATTAAGGAGGTAATAGTCATGAGTATTTTAGCCGGAAAGAAAGTAGTCATCATTGGCGATCGTGATGGCGTACCAGGTCCCGCTATTGAGGCTTGTGCTAAATCTGCAGGTGCAGAAGTAGTATTTTCATCAACAGAATGCTTCGTCTGAACAGCCGCAGGAGCAATGGATCTTGAGAACCAAAAGAGAGTAAAGGAATTCGCTGAAAAGTTTGGAGCAGAGAATGTAGTAGTACTTCTCGGAGCAGCAGAAGGTGAGGCATCAGGTCTCGCTGCTGAAACAGTTACAAACGGCGACCCTACTTATGCAGGTCCATTGACAGGAGTTCAGTTAGGACTCACAGTTTATCACGTATGTGAACCAGAAGTTAAGGCAGAATTTGATGCTGCAGTTTATGAAGATCAAGTTTCTATGATGGAAATGGTTCTTAATGTTGATGATATTATAAAAGAAATGTCATCAATAAGATCTCAATACTGCAAATATTTAAAATAGTTTTTTAGCGAAAGTGACTTCGTGTTGCTTTCGCTTTTCTTTATTGTTTTAAGTAAAAAATAATTAAATAATTATTTTACTGAATAGATATTTTAAATAGTGAACTTTAAAAGAATGCAATGACAGAATTTGCATTTTAAATATAAGTTTTGGAGGTAGTTTTATGAGTTTAAGTTCTTTCATTACAGCATTTGACAATTTACTTTGGTCACCAATTCCAGTATTGCAGAATGTACCACTTCTTGGATGGTTAAGTCCACTTGCTATCTTACTTGTTGGTACTGGAATTTGGTTTTCTTTTGCTACTGGTTTTATCCAAGTTAGAAAATTCGGGGAAGGAATGAAAAATGTGTTCGGCGGATTATTCAAAAAATCTGAAAAAGCCGGAGCGCATGGTATGTCATCTTTCCAAGCACTTTGTACAGCAATTGCTGCTCAAGTAGGTACAGGAAATATAGTAGGTGCATCAACTGCTATAGCTGTTGGTGGTCCAGGTGCTATATTTTGGATGTGGATAGCAGCATTTTTCGGTATGGCAACTATATTTGTAGAAGCAACTCTTGCTCAGAAGTATAAGAAAGTCGGTGATGATGGTCATGTAACTGGTGGACCAGTATACTATATTTCTGCAGCATTTAAGGGTGGTTTTGGCAAGTGTTTGGCAGCATTATTTGCTATTCTTATCATTTTATCACTTGGCTTTATGGGTTGTGCAGTTCAATCTAATGGTATAGTAGATGCTTGGAGAACAGTTGCTGAGCATGCTAATTTAGATGAGGGAACAGTTAATATGATTATGATTATAATAGGTGTTGTATTAGCTGTTATAGCATTATTAATATTTGTTGGTGGTATAAGTGCTATTGCATCATTCACAGAAAAGATTGTTCCTGCAATGGCAGTTATATTCATAATAGGTTCACTTATAGTTATTATTGCTCATGCAAATACTATTCCAACAATATTTGCATTAATATTTAAAGGTGCATTTAATGGACAGGCACTTGCAGGTGGTGCTACTGGATGGATTATAAGTCAAGCATTAAGTAAAGGTGTTGCAAGAGGATTATTCTCAAATGAGGCAGGAATGGGTTCTACTCCACATGCACATGCAGTTGCTAAAGTTGATCATCCAGTAGATCAAGGTTATACTGCTATGATAGGTGTATTTATTGATACATTTATAATTCTTGATTTAACTGCATTTGTTGTTATAGGTTCTTATATAGCTCCAAATCTCACTAATGCTGAGATATTTAAACCGGATGGTACACTTGTTCTTACAGGTGCAAACCTTGCACAAGCAGGTTTCTCATCATTATACGGATCATTTGGAAATATCTTTATAGCATTCTGCCTTACATTCTTTGCATTCTCAACTGTTATTGGTTGGTATTTCTTTGGTGCAACAAACTGGAAATATTTATTCGGTTCAAAGACTATTAAGTTATATGCTGTTTTAGTTTCAGTTTGTGTATTCTTTGGAGCATTTGCTACTCTAAAGAATAATGGTGCATTATTATTAGAAACAAATGATATTTGGAATTTACAAGATGCATTAAATGGTCTTATGGTAATACCTAACTTACTTGGTATTCTTGCATTAACTGGTGTCGCTATTGCAGTTATGAAAGAAAAAAAATAAATAGCGATAGATTATAATAGTTAAGATATATGAAATATATAATCATAACAAACAATCCACTTGTTAAAGAAAAATATGTGGATAAAGAAGTAGAGTTTAGTGATGTGAGTTATCAAGAAATTTTACAATCGGTAAAAAACAAAATTGCATTAGGACATAAAATACTGACTCATCCGCTATCAGGTTCAGTAAAACCAAAAGAGACTCCATATAAGTCAATTATGATTTCAAAAGAAAGAGCAAGTGTGGACTTGGAGTCAATAGACATAATTGAAAATGCAATTATCACAGCATCAAAGTTTGTTGAAAGAAGAGATAAGTGGACACCAAGAGTTTTAGAAGATTTTAAACTCGTAGATTTTACACTAATTGATAGTGCGATGGGCTCAGTTAGTTAGTTTACTAAACTAAAGAAGAAGAGAGTTATAACTTATTATTATTTACACTGTAATTATATTATAGAGTGCGCCCACCGTAGGGTGCGCCCACAAAAATAAAAGGAGGAAAGAAAAGTGAAACTCGAATTAGGTTATGTTCAGATTAAAGATATTGTATTCGGTAATGAATCAAAGATATCTAATGGTGTTTTAACAGTTGATAAAGCGCCAATCGAGGCTCTTGCTAAAGAGGATGATAGAATTAAATCAGTGACTATTGATATAGCAAAGCCAGGAGAATCAGTTCGTATAACTCCTGTTAAGGATGTTATTGAACCAAGATGTAAAGTAGAAGGAGACTGCGACATCTTCCCAGGAACTATAGGTTCAGTAAAGATGGCAGGCTTTGGAAAAACTCATGTATGTAAAGGAATGGCAGTTGTAACTGCTGGTAAGATAGTTGGTTTCCAAGAGGGAATCATTGATATGAAAGGACCAGGTGCAGACTACACTCCATTCTCAAAACTTTTAAATCTCGTATGTGTATTTGAACCAGTTGATGGCTTAAAACAACACGATTACGAGGAAGCCGTTAGATTTGCAGGATTTAAGATTGCAAAGTATATTGGTGAATTATCAAAGGATGTAAAACCAGATAGCACTGAAACATTTGAAGTATGTGACTTTAAAGAGAATATGGAGAAGTTTAAAGGACTTCCAAGAGTAGGATATGTACATATGTTACAATCTCAAGGTCTTTTACATGATACTTATGTATATGGAGTAGATGCTAAGAAGATTCTTCCTACACTTATGTATCCAACAGAAGTATTTGATGGTGCTATAGTATCAGGAAACTGTGTTTCTGCATGTGACAAGAACCCTACATATGTTCATATGAATAACCCAGTAGTAGTTGATTTATTTAAGCATCATGGAAAAGAAATCAATTTCTGTGCACACATAATTACAAATGAAAATGTTTATCTTGCAGATAAGCAAAGATCATCAAATTTCACAGCAAAACTTTGTGAGATGTTAGCCCTTGATGCAGTTATCATAACAGAAGAAGGATTTGGAAATCCAGATGCAGACCTTATTATGAACTGTACTAAGATAGAAAAGAAAGGTATAAAGACAGTTCTTGTAACTGATGAGTATGCAGGAAGAGATGGTGGTTCACAATCTCTTGCAGATGCTGACCCACTTGGAAATGCATGTGTAACTGGTGGTAATGCAAATGAAGTTGTTGTCCTTCCTAAACTTGATAAAGTTATAGGAACACTTGATTATGTAAATAAGATTGCTGGTGGTAATGAAAATAGTATGAGACCAGATGGTACTATTGAGATAGAGATTCAAGCAATAACTGGTGCTACAAGTGAAGTAGGTTTCAATAAACTTACTGCTACATATTAATAAAGGAGGAGATGGAAGATGAGTAAATTAAGAGTGGTTCACTATATCAACCAATTTTTCGCTGGTATAGGTGGTGAAGAAAAAGCGGATACTCCTGCTGAATTAAGAGTAGGCGAAGTTTTAGGACCAGGAATGGCACTTAAAGCTAATTTTGGAGATAATGCTGAAATAGTTGCAACTATAATTTGTGGTGATTCATATTTCGCAGAGAATATGGATAAGGCAAAAGAGCAAATTATTGGTTGGGTTAAAGAGCAAAATCCAGATGTATTTATAGCAGGACCTGCATTTAATGCTGGTCGTTATGGTACAGCTTGTGGAGCAATTTGTGAAGCAGTTCAAAATAAATTAAACATCCCAGTTGTTACTGGTATGTATATTGAGAACCCAGGTGCAGACATGTATAAAAATAAGGTATATGTATTCCCTACAAAAGATAGTGCAGCTGGTATGAGAGAAGCAGCTCCAGTTCTTGCAAAGTTTGCATTGAAACTTGGAAATCATGAAAAGATAGGTTCTTCAAAAGTTGAAGGATTTATGGAAGGTAAGAGAATTAACTTCTTTGCTGAAAAGCGTGGTTCTGAAAGAGCTGTTGAAATGCTCCTTAAGAAAATTAAAGGAGAAAAGTTTGAGACTGAGTATCCAATGCCAGAATTTGATAAGGTACCACCAAATCCAGCAATTAAGGATATAACAAAAGCTACAATAGCTCTTTGTACTTCAGGTGGTATTGTACCAAAGGGAAACCCAGATCATATCGAGTCATCAAATGCACTTAAATATGGTGAATACGATATAACTGGTGTTATGGAATTAACTTCTGATAAGTATGAGACAGCACATGGTGGTTATGACCCAGTATATGCAAATGAGAGACCAGATAGAGTTCTTCCAGTTGATGTTATGAGAGACCTTGAGAAAGAAGGAAAGATTGGAAAACTTCACAATAAATTCTATACTACTGTTGGTAATGGTACTGCAGTTGCATCTGCTAAAAAGTATGCTGCAGAATATGCACAAAAACTTAAAGCAGATGGAGTAGATGCTGTTATTATGACAAGTACATGAGGAACTTGTACACGTTGCGGTGCAACGATGGTTAAAGAGATAGAGAGAGCAGGAATACCTGTAGTACATATGTGTACTATAACTCCTATATCACTTACAGTTGGTGCAAATAGAATCGTTCCAACTATAGCAATTCCTCACCCACTTGGAAATCCAGCACTTGATAAAGCAGATGAAAAGAAACTTCGTCGTCAATTAGTTGAAAAAGCGCTTAATGCTCTTACAACTGAAGTTACTGGACAAACTGTTTTTGATAAATAATATTACTTATGGGGCGAAAGAATATAAGCCCGATTTGGGGCGGATCTTATCCGCCCCCTTTTTTATAAATATTAGTAACTGCTAAAATAAAAAAAATGTATATTTTTTAAATATAATATAATTACAAAATTTATAACTTATGATATAATAACATACAAATCTTTATTGGAGGTATGTGATGAGACAAATCTATGAAATGTCAACAGATGACATGGTTAAGATTATTGAAGAAGAACTTTTAGGTAAAGTAGACTGTAGTGGTGCAAAAGTTGGCGGAACAGCAGGCAAAACTGAAGTAATAGGAATTAAAGTAAAAGAAACTGGCGAGGAAATTACTTTTCCATTTGACTATAATATGAACGAAGATGATTTTAGAGTAAGCGTAAAGAATCATTTTTTAACTTAGTATGAAAGGAGGGGATATTAAATTATGAGTAGATTAACAGTATTTACAAAGGACAAGCAAGAGTCAGTAAAGGAATTGCTATATAGAGATTTGGAAAGAAGAATCATTGCAAGTCCAACTGGGCTATGTCCAGTAGATTTAACTAACTCGTTTGTAAGACTTTGTTTGTCACAAAGTTGTGGTAAATGTACACCATGTAGAATTGGCTTAAATAAATTAGTAGAACTTCTTGAAAGTGTATTAGATGGTAGAGCAACTCTTGAGACACTTGATTTAATAAAAGAAACAGCAAGAGGTATATATCTTTCCTCTGATTGTGCAATAGGTCAAGAAGCAGGTAAACTTGCATATGATAGCATAACAGAATGCTATGATGATTATAAGGAACATGTTGTTAATGGAAATTGTACTTGTAATAGCAACAAGCCAGTTGCATGCGTTAATTTATGTCCGGCTCATGTAGATATTCCTGGATATATAGCATTAGTAAAAGAAGGTAGATATGATGATGCAGTAAATGTGATAAGACACATGAACCCATTCCCAATTACTTGTGCATATATATGTGAACATCCTTGCGAGAATAGATGTAAAAGAACATTGATTGATGCACCAATTAATATAAGAGGAATAAAGAGAGTTGCAATAGAAAAATCAAAGAATCCAAAATTGCCACCAAAAGCAGCAACTACTAATAAAAAAGTTGCAGTGATAGGTGGAGGACCAAGTGGATTAAGTTGCGCTTATTATTTATCTCTTATGGGCCATGAAGTTACAGTTTATGAACAAAGAAAACAACTTGGTGGTATGCTTAGATATGGAATACCAAGTTATAGATTCCCAAGAGAAAGACTTGATGAAGAAATTAATTTCTTACTTTCTGCTGGAATTAAAGTAGAATTAAATGTAAGTATAGGAAAAGATATAGAGTTTTCTGATTTAAAGAAAAAGTTTGATGCTATTTATATTGCTATTGGTGCACATACTGATAAAAAGATAGGTATAGATGGTGAAGATGCAAAGGGTGTTATGTCTGCTGTTGAAATGCTTCGTGCAATAGGTGATGGCAATCCTACAAGTTTTGAAGGAAAGAGAGTTATAGTTGTAGGTGGTGGAAATGTTGCTATGGATGTTGCAAGGTCATCTGTAAGACTTGGAGCAAAATCTGTTGATATTGTATATAGAAGAAGAAAGGCTGACATGACTGCACTTGCAGAAGAAGTAGAAGGAGCAGAGGCTGAAGGTTGTAATGTAGTAGAACTTATGTCTCCTGTTGCTATAGAAAAAAATCCTGATGGAACTGTAAAAGGTCTTAGGGTAAAACCTCAAATGACAAGTATCATAGAATCAAGAAGACCATCACCAAAGAATAAAAATACTGATGAAGTTTTAATTCCTTGCGATATACTTGTTGTATCTATAGGACAAGGTATAGACAGTAAGCATTTTGAAGATAAAGGTATTGCAGTAAAGAGAGGAAATATTTCAACATTTGATTCTGCGGCTGTAGGAGATATGGATGGAGTATTTGCTGGTGGAGACTGCGTATCTGGTCCAGCAACAGTTATACGAGCAATCGCTGCAGGTCGAGTTGCTGCAGCAAACATAGATGAATATTTAGGATTTAACCATGAAATAGTTCAAGATATTGATATTCCTGAAGTATCATTTGATGATAAAGTTCCTTGTGGAAGAGTTGAATTATCAATGAGAAAACCACAAGATAGAAAAAATGATTTTGACGCTATTGAAAACACTATGAGTGATGAAGAAGCATGTCAAGAATGTGGTAGATGTCTAAGATGTGATCACTTTGGCTTCGGAGCAATAAGAGGCGGAAGGAGTACAAAATGGTAAAATTAGTTATTGATGGAAAAAATATACAAGTAAAAGAAGGAACATCTATATTAGAGGCAGCAAAAATTAATGGTATAAACATACCTACATTATGCTTTTTAAAAGACTTAAATGAGATTGCTGCATGTAGAGTTTGTGTTGTTGAAGTTGAAGGAATTGAAAAATGTGTAACGGCTTGTAATAATAAAGTTCAAGAAGGAATGGTTATACACACTAATTCAAAAAAAGCAAGAGAAGCAAGAAAACTTAATTTAGAACTTATTTTATCACAACATAATTTTACTTGTGCAACTTGTATTAGAAATGGTATTTGCAAACTTCAAGAACTCACAAAAGAATTTGGAATCACTGATACACCTTACAATATAAAATATGAGCAAAAAAAATGGGATAACTCAATTCCACTTATTCGTGATTTTACAAAATGTATTAAATGTATGAGATGCGTACAAGTTTGTGAAAAAGTTCAAAGTCTTGGTGTATGGGATATAGTTAATACTGGTGGTAAAACCACAGTTAATGTTAGGTCAAATAAAAAATTAACAGATGTTAATTGCTCATACTGTGGACAATGTATAGTAAATTGTCCTGTAGGAGCACTTCATGAAAGAGATGATGTAAAGGTAGTATTAGATGCTCTTGATAATAAAGATAAGATAACCATTGTGCAAGTAGCGCCTGCAGTTCGTGCAGCATATGGAGAAGGAATAGGATTAAAGAGAGAAGAGGCAACTGAAAAGAAACTTGCAGGAATACTTAAATCTATTGGTTTTGACCATGTATTTGATACAGTATTTAGTGCAGATATGACAATAATGGAAGAAGGGTCAGAGTTTTTAACAAGACTTGATGATATTAGAAAAACTGGACTTCCAATGTTTACATCTTGTTGCCCTGGATGGCTTAGATTTATTAAATCTGAGTTCCCTGACTTAGTAGGAAGGCTTTCATCAGCAAAATCTCCTCAAGGTATGTTTGGTGCTCTTGCAAAATCATATTATGCAGAGATTTTAGGAGTTCCTGAGGAAAAGATTTTCAGCGTATCTATTATGCCATGTCTTGCTAAAAAAGATGAAGAGACACTTGATAACAATCATGATATAGATGCAGTTTTAACTACAAGAGAATTAGACAGACTTCTTGTATCAACTATGGTAAATCCAAAAGATATACCTGAAACTGAATTTGATAGTCCACTTGGAGTTGGAACAGGTGCAGGAGTAATATTTGGAGTTACTGGTGGTGTTATGGAAGCCGCTCTTCGTTCTGCTTATTTCTTAGTAAATAAAAAGAATCCAGATGCTGATGCATTTAAAGATGTGAGAGGACTTGATGGATATAAAGAAGCATCATTTGATTTTGGAAATGGAGTAGTAGTAAAAGTAGCAGTTGTTCATAGTCTCTCAAATGCAAGAAAACTTATAAACAAAGTTTTAAAGGGTGAAGTTAAATATGACTTTGTAGAAGTTATGGCTTGCCCAGGTGGATGTATAAATGGTGGCGGACAAATCATTAACCTTGAAGGCAGTGATTTGGCTGCAAGGTCAAATGTACTATACGGACTTGATAAAGTAAATAATTTAAGATTCTCTCATGAGAATCCAGAAGTTATTGAGTGTTACAAGAAGTATTTAAAAGAACCATTAAGTGAGAAAGCACACCACTTATTACATAGAGACCACATAAAAGAAATGAAAGAGCAAAAAGCATTAGGTAAACAAGTTTAATGTTGAGAAATAAAAAAGGCGGCTATATGCCGCCTTTTTTTATTTTAACTGGCTTGATAGTCCAAGTTGCTTTAGTGTTTTTTAAGATTAAATTATTAGAAAAACTAGCATTATTTGAAATGGCGAGTAGTGTTGGTCCAGAACCAGAAATAAGTAGGACAGCATCGCCATTTTTTTCTACTATTTTTTTTATGTTGTCATAATCTTTAATTAATTGTTTTCTATATGGTTCATGTATACAATCTTTACAAACAGTTTTTAGTAAATTAAAATCACCACTTTTAAGTGCTTCAACCATAAGTATGCTATGAGAAATAGTTGAGATAACATCATTTTTTGCATATTTTTGTGGCAGAAGTTTTCTTGCAATTTGAGTCTGTGTTTTAAAGTCAGGAATTAGCGCTGTAAAATATAGTTTGTTAGAAATTTTATATTTTTTACAATAATATTTACCATTATTTAATCTAACTGATGCAGTTAACCCACCAAAAATAGCAGCGGCTACATTATCAGGATGACCCTCAATTTTTGTAGAGATATTAAATATATCTTCATTTGTGAGTTTATTATTCCCATAAAGAATATTGGCAGTTTTACAACCAGCAACTATGACACTTGCAGATGAGCCAAGACCTCTTGATGATGGTATTTTGGGAATCTCGTATAAATGATATGAGCCTTTTTTATTTAATACTTTCATTGTGGCATTAAATGCCTTATTAAATTCATTGTTTTTATTATTAAAAACTGGGTCACAACCTTCAATAAACATTTTGTTTGATTTTTCTACTTGATATTCGTTACAAAATGAAAAAGCAAGCCCAAGACAATCAAAACCAGGACCAATATTTGCTGAAGTTGCAGGTACTTTAAATTTAATCATATAATCCTTTCAAGCATATGCTTAATATAAAATATTTAAAATATGTTAAATGTTGTTTTTTATATTATTTACTACGTATTCTTTACATTCGTCATAAGAAAATACAGTGCTGAATCTAACTTTTTTATCTTTAAGTGCCAATAAGTTTTTTGGAATAGGCTCATTTGTCAATTTATATAATTTATCTATACATTCAAAATCACCAAGATTATCAATATTTTCATTTGTTATACATTTGAGCACATCACGAGTAAACTTATAAGGACTTGCAGTTGATAGTATGACATATTTTTCATCAAGAGCATCATTTTTGTTTATTTTTACATTGCCACATACATCATGTGATACATACTCATTAAATCCAATTAAGTGTTTTTTTAAGCAACAATATGCGACAGAAGTGTGAGTGTCTATTAGTCTCTTGTCATTTTCAAATGCTTGTTTAATTCCCTTTCTACATTCATCTTCTGTAGCATAGTAAGCAACAAAATGCTCTTTAACTTTATTTAATAGGTTTTCACTAATTGTATATTCTCCGCTATTACTTAATGAACTCATTAATTGATTTATTAGTTTATCATCATTGTCTGACAAAAGGAATAGTAGTCTTTCTAAATTACTTGAAATTAATATGTCCATAGATGGTGAAATTGTTTTAATTAGTTCCCTATTTTTATTATATTTTCCAGTATTTATAAAATCAGTTAAAACTTTGTTATCATTACTTGCACATATAAGTTTATCTATTGGAGTTCCAAGTAGTTTGGCTAAATAACCTGCAAGTATGTCTCCAAAGTTTCCTGTAGGAACTATGAAATTAATTTTTTCATTGAGTTTAATTTCATTTGAATTTACTAAATCAATATAAGTTTGAATATAATATACTATTTGTGGAACAAGGCGTCCTATATTTATAGAATTGGCACTTGATAAAACTACATTGTTCTCAATGCATATTTTTTTTATAGACTCATCAACATATATTTCTTTTACAAGTCTTTGGCAATCATCAAAGTTACCTTTGATTGCTATAACAGAAACATTATTCCCCTCTGAAGTTTGCATTTGAAGTTTTTGAATGTTTGAAACACCATCAGTTGGATAAAAAACAGTTATGGAAGTATTTTCTACATCTTTAAAACCTGATAGTGCAGCCTTGCCTGTATCGCCAGATGTTGCAGTAAGTATATAAACCTTTTTGTTTTCATTTTTGCTTTTATATGCTGTTGTTAAGAAATGAGGTAATATAGTTAGTGCCACATCTTTAAATGCAGAAGTAGGACCATGATATAATTCCATAAGATAGTTGTTGCCAATTTTGCTAATTGGAGTGATATTAAGATTTGAAGTTTTTATATTTGCGAAATTATCAATTGATGATTTAGTAACATCAAAATTCTCATTATTGTAAGCGGAATTGATACAATCATCTATCTCAATATCGGTGAAGTCATCAAAAAAAGTTTTGAATACCTGTTTGGCTGTGGTTTTATAATCATTTTTAAGTAAATCTTTGATGTCAAAACTATTAGCCATTATATCTTCAATTTTTGGACAATAAAGTCCACCATCATTTGTAAGACCTTTTATTATGGCATCTTTTGGAGTAGATATTTCATTTATATTTCTTGTAGAATATAGTTTCATATTAACCTTCTTTAAAATTTATATTTTGGGAACTTTTATGGATTATATTAAGTATTTAGATTAAAATAGTATTAAATAATGTTTATTATGTTACCCTTATTAAATATTATACTATAAATTAAATTTTTTGTTAAGAGGAATTACTTTATTATGTAAAAAGAATTGCTTGAAATCAACCGCTTGATATTGTATAATTCTGTTTAATATTAATATTCAAAAGCAAGAAAGGAGATTAAAGATCTAAATGGAAAGTATAAATCAAAATAAAGAAAATCCTTATAAAGCTTGGGGGATATTTGTAATTATAATGAATATTTTTGCTGCTATTTATTATGTGATTAGTAATAAAGAACTTATAATAGCTATAGACTATTATCGTGCCAATAAAGATATTTTGAATCTTGTTCTAGTGTTGTCACAATTTATCATTTTGATATTTTCATTGATTGAAGGATTAATATGCATAATTGCTAGTAAAAATAATAAATATATTTTAGCAGCTTTTATATTAATGATTATGGATAATATTATATATATTTCTTTACTGATTTTTACCTTTGACCCAACTAAAACAGTGGCACCAGTTTTTTGGATAGGTTTAAGACTCTATTTTATTTATTTGGCCTTTGGTGTATTGAAAAATAATATAATAACTAGCAATAATAAGGTTAATAAATAGTATTATATAAAAAAATAATTAAAAAATTACAATATTTAGTTGCATTTTTTGGTTATAATTGGTATAATTAAGTCATAATTTAATAGATGAATTTCATTAGATAGGGAGTTTTCTATTTCTCTGGTGAGAAAAATTATTAGGTTCGATTCCTAAAAATTCCGACCATTTATCTTATGTCAAATGTAGAAACAAAATAATATTTGGTTTTCTATTTTAATGAGATTCTTTTCGTGTGGAGAGGGTCTTTTTTATTTTAAAAATGCTTAAAGAAATGATATAAGGAAAAAAATGAAACTTATCTATGATGAAAATTGGCAATGCCAAAAAATTGGAGGAGATTATGAAAACAAAAATTAATCCACTTATTATTATTACTGGAATTATTATTGGTGTAGCGGCTGTTGCACTTACTGCATTTGGTAATCCTAAAAATATGGGATTTTGTATTGCTTGTTTTATAAGAGATATTGCAGGAACTACTAAACTTCATTCAGCAGGAGTAGTTCAATATTTAAGACCTGAAATAGTTGGTATAGTATTAGGAGCATTTATAATGTCACTTGCTGGTGGAGAATGGAGAGCAAAAGCAGGTTCAAGCCCAGCATTAAGATTCATTCTTGGATTTATGGTTATGGTTGGTGCGCTTATATTCCTTGGTTGCCCACTTCGTATGGTTATAAGAATGGGAGGTGGAGATTTAAATGCATTTGTAGGACTTGCTGGATTTGTAGTTGGTATTTTAATTGGTGTAGTATTCCTTAAGAAAGGATTTGGCTTAAAAAGAAATTATGATGTAGCAAATCTTGATGGAATGGTTTTACCAGTTGTTTTAGTAATATTATTTGTATTATTCTTTATGGCATGGCCAGCACTTTCTCAATATGTTGCAGATGTAAAAAATGGTGTTGAAGGTGCAAAGAATACAACTTCATTTGCAATATCAACTTCTGGTCCAGGATCTATGCATGCTCCAATATTTATGGCATTAGTTATTGGTTTAGTAGTTGGTGCACTTGCACAAAAATCAAGAATGTGTATGGTTGGCGGTATCCGTGATATAGTAATGTTTAAGAATTATAATTTAATTCTTGGATTTATTGGTGTATTTGTCGCAGTACTTGTTGGGAATATTGTTCTTGGCAATTTCAAAGGTTTTGCTACTCAAAGTCAACCAATAGCACACACTGATGAAATATGGAATTTCCTTGGTATGGTTATAGTTGGATGGGGCTCAGCACTTCTTGGTGGATGTCCACTTCGTCAACTTATACTTGCAGGTGAAGGAAATGGCGATTCTGCTGTTACTGTTATAGGTATGCTTGTTGGCGCTGCATTTGCACATAACTTTGCTTTAGCAGGTGGGGCTGACCCTGGTATGGTAGATGGAGCCTATAAAGCATTCAAATTAAGTGCAAACGGAAGACTTGCAGCAATATGTTGCTTAATAGCACTTCTTGTTATTTCTCTCACTAACTTAAAAGGTGAAGAGAATTAATCGTAGGGATTAAAATCTCAAAGGAGGCAAAATGGTAGATGCAAGAGGTTTTTCATGTCCTAAGCCAGTGCTTATGACTGAAGAAGAAATAAATAAAAATAACCCAAGTGAGTTAGTTGTTCTTGTTGACAATAGAACTGCAGAAAATAATGTGGCAAACTTTGCAATGTCAAAAGGTTATAAAGTAACTCATGATAGGGAAGGCAGAGATTTTAAATTAATTTTAAGTAAATAATGATTTATTTAGATAATGGAGCAACAACTTTATATAAACCAGATTCAGTTATTGATGCAGTAGTAAATGCAATGAGAACACAGGGAAATGCATCTCGTGGCGCTCACGGAGCAACATTATCTGCATCAAGAACTGTTTACGATGCAAGGGTAAAGATTGCTAAGTTATTTAATTTTGATACTCCATCAAATGTAATTTTTACTTGTAACTCAACAGAAGCATTAAATATAGCAATCAATGGAGTTATAAAGAGTGGTGATAGGGTAGTATCTACAGATACAGAGCACAACTCTGTACTTAGACCACTATATCATTTGCAAAAAGTAAAAAATATTGATTTACAATTTGTAAAAGCAGATAATAGTGGACTATTAAATATTTCTGACTTTGAGAAATTAATTGATGACAAGACAAAAGTAGTGGTAGTTAACCACATTTCAAATCTAACTGGAAATGTAAACGACATAAAAAGAATATCGGAAATTGTGCATAATAAAAATGCAATATTAATTGTCGATGGTTCACAATCTGCAGGTACAAGAAATGTAGATGTTAAAGAACTTGGCATAGATATATATTGTTTTACAGGCCACAAAGGTCTTTATGGACCACAAGGTACTGGTGGACTTTTAGTAAAAGATGGTATAGAAATTGATGCTTGGAAACGTGGAGGTTCTGGAGTAAAAACTTATGAAGAAGAACAACCACATGAATATCCAACCAGACTTGAAGCAGGCACTCTCAATTCACATGGTATAGCAGGACTTTCTGCTGCTATAGATTTTTTAAATGAGACTGGTGTAGACAATATAGAAAAGAAAGAATTAGAATTGACAAAATATTTTTACAATGAAGTCACAAAAATTGATGGCATAAAAGTTTATGGTGATTTTTCATGGGCGGGAGTTGATACCCCACTTGGACATGCTGCAATCGTATCTTTAAATGTAAAAGATTACGATTCCGGAGAGGTTTCAGATGCTTTATCAAATGATTTCGGCATTGCAACAAGACCAGGAGCACATTGTGCACCTCGTCTACACATTGCACTTGGTACAAAACATCAAGGAGCAGTGCGTTTTAGTTTTTCATATTTTACAACATATGAAGAATTAGATGCCGCTATCAATGCTTTAAAAGAAATAGCAAGTTAGTTTTTAAAGCAGATTTAAGTATCACAATTTAATAGGATTTTTGAATTGTGAGCAAATTTTATATTGGTATTGACATAGGTTCAACCTCAGCGAAGACTGTGGTTCTCGATGAAAATAAAAATATCATTTCGAGAATTTTACTTCCTACAGGTTGGAGTAGTAAAGAAACCTCTGAAATCATTTTAAGAAAATTAAATGATTTAAATTTTGATATCGGAAACTCAACCATAGTCGCAACTGGCTATGGAAGGGTTTCCGTTTCTTTTGCAAATAAAGCAGTTACTGAAATTACATGCCATGGGAAAGGTGCGAATTATTTATTTGGAGCAAATGCAAAATCTATTGATGATAATGATTTAGGAGTTCTATCAAATAATTTATTAATAATAGATATCGGTGGGCAGGACACAAAAATCATTCAAGTTGAAAATGGAAATGTGGTAGATTTCTTAATGAATGATAAGTGCTCTGCAGGTACTGGTAGATTTCTTGAAGTTATGAGTAATGCTTTAAATCTCAAAATGGATGAATTATGTGATATGGCTGAAAAAGGTGCAGATACGCATATAAGTTCGCTTTGCACAGTATTTGCAGAATCTGAAGTAATATCACTTATAGGTAGAGGCGAGAAAAGAGAAAATATCGCATTTGCAATAGTTGATTCAATTGTTAAAAAAGTATGTCAGCAGGCTCAAAAATTATATAAAAAAGATATGAAAGTATGTTTGACTGGTGGACTTTCAGAATTTAAATATATAAGTGACTCATTAGGTAAAGAATTAAAAACTAAAGTGTATGCAAAAGAAGATGGAAGATATGCTGGAGCAATTGGTGCAGCACTTATGGGAATATAAAATAAAAGGAGAATAATAATTATGGCAGACAGACACGAAATGTGGAAATTACTTGGTATGAATATTGAGCAACACGATGTATTATGTTCAGTTCTTCCAGGTGCAGTAGGTGATGTATTTATGTCACAAAAAAATAGACCAAAGGGAATGGAATTCTGGGATATGGTAGTTGCTGATGTTCATGGAATTCGCCCAGCAGAATTGATTGAAGAACAAAAGAAAGGTAGAAAAGTATTTGGAACTTTTTGTGTATATGTTCCAGATGAAGTAATAATTGCTTGTAATGGTATTGTCACAGGACTTTGTGGTGGTTCACAGTTCTGGGTTCCAGATGGTGAGGCAGTTCTTCCAAAAAATACTTGCCCACTTATAAAGGCATCTGTAGGTGCAAGACTTGGAAAAACTTGCCCATTCTTTAGAATTGCTGATATGTATGTTGGTGAGACTACTTGTGATGGCAAAAAGAAAGCATATGAGATTTTAGGTGAAGATGTACCTATGTATGTAATGGATGTTCCTCAAATGAAGAGACCAGAAGATATAGAGAGATGGGCACATGAGATAGCACTATTTGCTAAGAAAGTTGAAGAATTTACTGGAGTAAAACTTACTGTAGAAAACTTAAAGAATGCTATTCATATAGTTAATGAGAAGAGAAAAGCAATGCAAAGAGTTTATGACACAAGAAAGAATAAGACTCTTCCAATTTCAGGTAGAGATTCACTTCTTATGACACAAATATCATTCTTTGATGACCCAGAGAGATGTGCAACAATGTGCAATAAACTTGCTGATGAATTAGAGCAAAGAGTAAAAGATAACGTATCAGTAGTTGATGCAGGAACAAAGAGAATACTTGTTACAGGAACTCCACTCGCTATTCCTAACTGGAAACTTCATAATATCATCGAGACTACAGGCGCTGTTGTTGTATGTGAAGAGATGTGTACAGGAACAAGATATTTTGAAAATCTTGTTGATGAAAATATTAATTCTCTTGAAGAAGGATTTAAAGCACTTGCAAATAGATATATGAAGACAAACTGTGCTTGCTTTACTCCAAATACTGGAAGAATTGATGATATAAAGAGAATGGTTAAAGAATATAATGTAGATGGAGTAATAGATTGCAATCTTAAGTTCTGTTGCCTCTATGATACAGAGAAATTTTCAGTTGGTCGCGCTCTTAAAGAAGCAAATATTCCAGTTTTACAACTTGAGACAGATTATACAGATACAGATGCAGAGCAATTAAGAACTCGTATTGGTGCATTTGTAGAGATGTTAAGTAAATAAGAGATTTATGGATAATTCGGAGTTTCACTATTACATAACATTTGATACATATGAAGAAGCAATGGCTATGCATGATGATTTGGATAAATCCTTAATTAACAATAAAATATCACCAGCGCCCCTTGACTTGGTCGAGGGGGTCTGCTGTGGTGTTTCATTAATGATAGAGCCAGAAGATAAAGAAAAAATTGAAAAATATTTAAATGAAACAAGTTTTAAATACTTAAGATTTGTAAAAGCAGAAAGAACTTTTAAACCTAAAAGAGATAGATATTGTTAAAAAAGAGTATGAGTGGAATCAGTTAAATGGAATTACTAAAAGATATTATGATAAATATATATCTAAATATGTATTCGTATACTTGTTATGTAATTATTGGGATAGTATTATACATTATAATTTACTTTTTAGCATGGAAATTAAACTTTAACATTGCTGTATTAAAAGTAGTAATAACATTGCTTGCATTATTTTTACCAATATGTAGTTGTATATCTATTACTTTTCTATTGTATAAGAGAATAATTAAAGATGAAAAGTTTGTATTGGTGATATATTTGATTAGCATCTTTTTCAACATTTCAGGGTTTTTATTTATATACTTGTATTTTGGGTCAATGGTGTTTAGCGTATATGTATTGGTCTTAGCACTTATTTTGATTATATTATATAAAGTTTTGAGTATAGTAGAAAAGAGTAAAAATAGACCTTCAAAATGTAATGATGAAATGTATAAAAGTATATCTAATTTATACTATATATCTAATTTTATATTTATTCATTTTATATCTTTGGTAATTATGAGTGTTATAAATGCAGTGTTTATAAATGTTCAATATATTGATGTTGCTGGAACTAATATAAATTTATCAATTTTTATGTTTAATAATATAGTGCTTAATTATTTTTGTATTCCCAATGATATATTAAAAATGAGTCAATATATGTATATAGGATATAGTGTTTCATTAATAATTCCTGTGATTTATATCGCAACTATAATGAATCTACCTGATTTTTTATTAATAATTACACAGTTTAAATGTAAATTATTTTATTTTATAGCGACATTGTTGACCAGCATTGTGATAGGTATAGTTTTTTATATTTTTGATAGTAATGATATGATTAGTAAAACTAGTATTTGCTATAATGATAACTTGTGTAAATGGGCAAGTATATTGAATGTTAATCCTGGTAACTATATAAGAATCATATCAATTATTATATATATATTATTATTGTTATATTATTCACAAAAAAAAGGAGAGTTAAAGTTATGAAAAGTAGAGTTTTATCAATTTGTTTAGTATTAAGTATGTCTTTAATGTTGTTTTCTTGTGGAGATAGTGGTAGTCAAACAGCAATCAAACAGGATACTGCTAATGTAAACCCACTTGCAAAAACACCTTATAGCGAAGGCCCTGATACTATTGAAAATATAGTAAAAAAATTAGTATCAGGCTATAATCTTCCAGAATTAAGTGAAGAAGATAAAAATTATGAAATTAATATGGGATACTATAACTGTGATCATATGACAGCAGGACCTATAGGTGAGTTTGCTGGCATCTATAAGGCACTTGGAATGAATGTAAAACTTACTGGAAATGCAAATGTGCCAGCAGCGATGCAAGCAGGTCAAATGGATATAGCATATTGTGGTTGGACAACAACTTTATCAGCAGTTCAAAAAGGTGTTCCACTTTTTATCGCTGCAGAGAATCATATAGGTGGTGCAGAATATTTGGTAGTGCGCAAGGGAATTGATATGAGCAATCCAGAAAATTTATATGGTAAATCAGTGTCATTTGGAACTGATCCAGAGACAACTAATTTAAACTGGGCAGAGTGGACAACAAAACTTGGACTTGATAGAGATTCAAGTAAGTATGAAGGTGTAGCCATGAAAGATGCTGAAGAGTATACTGCTATGAAAGCAGGACACCTTGATGCATATATATGCTGCGACCCTTGGGGAACTATGGCACAATATTCAAATGGTAAAGATATAGATTCAGTAGGAAATATTATTATAAGACAAGATACAGATAGAACTAAAGATGGTTTGGGACATGGAACCTGTTGCAAAGTGGCTATGAATTATAATTTTGCAAAAGAACATCCAAGGCTTGCAGAAAGATTATTACTTGCTCATACTATAACTTTGCAGTTCTGTTATGAACATCCATATTTTGCCTCACTTGGATTTTCAGCATATTACAATGTTCCAGTGAAAGTTGCACTTGAAAACTTCTGGAGAAAATTTGTAAATGAAGGAAGAACCTTAAGATGGGATTTAAATGTCGATTATATGAGAAATCAACTTAATACTATGAAACATTATGGTATAAGAGATGATATAAATACAGTAAATGTTGAAGATTATGTTGATTTACAATATTTTAATAATAGTGGTGCTATAGATTTTGAAGATTTTATAAAGAAAAATATAGACCCAGTATTTCCAGAGACTCAAGACTGGGAAACATACAATAAAGTAGCACTTGCTATAGATGGAATTAATGAAAGTGATATTCCTGAATATGTTACACTTGATGATTTGAAATTAATAAAATAAAAATTAGATTATTCATAAAACTTGATGATGAAAATAAAAAATAGTTTATTTGTTATTGCTTTTTTGCTATTAATTTTATTTTGTTATAAGATAAATAATGATAATAAAAGCAGTGAAATTAGGATAGCTTATACTAATGATTTATCAGGATTTATATTTAAAGATATAGAAAATGATAAGAATAGTGGTCTTGACTTTAAAGAATATAAATTTATGGACTTGGGAGATTGTTGTGGTTCAAATGCACAATTTGCATTTGCAACAAATCAAATTGACTTAGCAATTCTTTGTCCAGATGCCATTAATTATTTAGATGAAGTAGATAATAATAATTACATATCAATTGGCAATGTAATATATGATAGTGAAATACTTATAAGTGAAAAAGATAAGGCCAGTATTAAAGTTGTAGGATATATGAATAGAAGGGAAAGGCAGAGAGAGATACTTAGCAGTTATTTTGAAGATAATGTGTCGTTTGTGCCTATGACCCCATTATCACTTGGTTATGCACTAAAATCTAATGTTATTGATGCTGCATATGTAGATATAAGTACTTATTTGCAACTTGATTATGATGGAGTGACGCTTACAAATGACAATGCAACACAAACAATTGTAATAAATAAAAAAGTAATGAATAGTGATAAGATAAAGAAAATCATAACACTGTATAATGAAAAGGTAAGGCAAATTAAAAATGAAGATGAATTATATGATTTTTTATCTAAACATTTAAGACTAAATAATAAAGAGGCGGTATTAAAAAAATGGAGAGACCAAAAAACAAAATTTGGGATGTTAAGGCAAGAAGATTAGAACTTGTTAATGACACATATCTTGGGTATATAGTTTTGATGATTTTATGTGCCATTTGGTTTTTTGCATCTAAAAATATAAAAAGTGAATTGATTTTACCAAGTTTTGAAAAAACTGCAGTAGAATTTTTAACTGGGTGGACAAATAAAAGAGTAATGACAAACTTTTGGATAACACTTAAAAGAGTGTTATTAGGTGTTGGTTATGCAATAGTAGTAGGAACAATAATTGGAATTGGAATGGGTTATTCAAAAAAAGTATATAATGCATTATCGCCTATAATCAATTCAATAAGACAAATACCTATTATGACTTGGGTTCCACTTTCAATAATATGGTTTGGACTTGGTGAGGGTCCCACAATATTTTTGATATTTATGAGTGCAGTATTTCCACTTACTATCAATGTAATTGATGGTGTGGCAAATATTGATCAAAATCTTGTGTATGCATCAAGAAGTATGGGAGCATCATTATCAGATATTATAAGAGATATAATATTACCAGGAGCATTTCCATCATTCTTGACAGGTGTTAGACTTGCAATAGGTGGAGGTTGGCAAAGTGTAATATGAGCGGAGTTCATTGCCACGTCAAGTGGCATAGGTTTTATCATGGTAGAAGCACAAAATAGACTTAATACATCTACATTGTATGCTCTCATGATAATGGCGGCAATTATTGGTTTTGCTATTGATCAAGTTTTAAGAGTGGTAGAGAGAAGTCTTACAAGATGGAGATATAAAGATGGAGTGTCTTAAAATTGATAATATTACAAAAGTATATAAAGGCAACAAAAAAGAACCTGACAAGATAGTATTAAAAGACATATCTTTTTCAATAAATGAAGGAGAGTTTGTATGCTTACTTGGACCATCAGGTTGTGGGAAGACTACACTCTTAACTATGATGGGTGGTTTTTTGGAACCAACATCTGGCAAAATATTACTTGATGGTAATGAAATTAAAGGGCCTGGAAGTGAAAGAGGATATGTATTTCAAAATTATGCTTTGTTTCCTTGGATGACAGTTAAAGAAAATATAGCTTATGGATTAAAATTCAGCACTAAAACTAAAGAAGAAAAAGAAGAACGAGTTAAATATCTGATAAATATGGCACGATTAAATGGAAATGAAAAAAAGTTTCCAATTCAGTTATCGGGAGGAATGCAACAAAGAGTTGCTGTAGCAAGAGCACTTGCAGGGTTCCCAAGAGTATTACTTCTTGATGAACCACTTGGTGCAATAGATTTTCAGATGAGAGAATTACTTCAAAATGAACTTGATCAGATGGTTCAAGAAGCACATATAACTGCAGTTATGGTAACTCATGATGTGTCTGAATCTGTGTTTATGAGTGATAGAGTTATAGTTCTTGGAAATAACCATGGACATATAGTTTCAGACTACAAAATAGATTTACCAAGAAGAAGAGATAGAGAAAGTGAAGAGTTTAAAAAATGTGTTACTGAACTTACATCACTTGTAAGAATTGCATTTAATGAAAATATCACAGCTGGAGAAGCATGTATTATGAAAAGGAGAAAATAATATGAAACATCCATGTATTGAATTTATTATTGCTTGCTCATGTTGTCAAATTTATAATGAGTTTGTAAAAGAACTTGCAAAAGATTATCCAAATGTTGAAACTAAAATATATGTTGCAGGAGAGGATTTTGATTACATACCAAAATATGGTGCATTATCAAGTACAATACTTGTAATTAACGAAAAAGAAAAAATTACTGATATATCTAAAACTACAATAAGGGCAGCATTTGAAAAAGCAAATGAGAGTGCAAAAGTAGAATAGATAGGGTTTATATGAATGAAGTTTTAGATTTTTTGAAAAGTGTTTTTATTACTGCTTGGAGTTTTTTAAATTCGGCTTCATGCTATATAGTGATATCGTTTGTAATAGCAGGAATAATTCATGAATTTGTAGGAATTGAGCAGATGAAAAAATTTGCTATAGGAACTACCAAAATATCTGGGATTGTAGCAACAACTGTAATTGGAATGATTATACCTATATGTAGTTGTGGAACTATCCCACTTGGTATAAGTATGTATTATAGTGGAGCATACTTGGGACCAGTACTAACCTTTATGACTTCGTCTCCGATGATAAATCCTATAGCATTAGTACTTTCATATGGCTTACTTGGAAAGGAGATAGCAACGATTTATCTTATAACAGGATTTGTAGCACCATTTTTAATTGGAATTATAGCAAATAAATTTGCTGGACCAGAATTATATTATAAACCTGCTTATGAAAATGCAAATAAACAAATTCAATTAGAAAAAGAGAAGAAAAGTTTTTTTTCAAAAATTAAAAGTGGTTTGCATTGGTCATTTTTTGAGTTATCAGTAGTTATAAGTAAATTTACAGTTTCTGGTATGCTTATAGCAGGAATATTATTTTCAGTTGTGCCACAAACGATGATACAGAGATACCTTGGAAATCCAGGAGCAATTTCACTTCTTGGTATAACTGTAGTTGCTTGTCTTATGTATGTCTGTGCAGTTGGTCACATACCATTTATAGCAGCCATTGTAGCAAGTGGAGCAGCGCCTGGAGTTGCTATAACTTTTCTTATGGCTGGATGTGCTACAAATATTGCAGAGTTATTATCAATACGAAAACTAATAGGTAAAAGAGCAGTAATATTATATGCAACTTCAGTTATATTATTGTCAGAAATTGTAGGGTATATTACAAATTTGCTGTTACCAAATTTTAAACCAGTACTTAGGTATGATAATATTACCCACAGCATTTCATATGCAAATAAATTTATAATAGAGTTTCCAACAGCACTTAAGTATAGTTGCAGTATATTACTAATTTTTTATTCACTAATATCTTTATATCGTTATTTAAAAAAGAAAAAATATTAGCATAGTTATAGTAAGTTTTACGAGTTATTTAGTTTAAGAGAGTTATGTGGAATTAATATATAGGAATGTTTTATCACTAAAAAAAATGATGAATAAAAAAACATTAAAAATAATTATAATATTTATATTAATTATTGCAGGAATTTTTGCTCTTAGTCATTTAAGAAAATATTTGAATGTAACAACAAAAAATTATTTACGTGATGTTGAAACATTTGCAAAACCTGTGAGTGAAGAGAATAACTTACTTAAAGAGTTTAAAAGATTATTTAGTGAAAGAATAGTTATACTGGCCTGTGAAGAAGATATAAATAATGATAATAGAAAAGATATAGTGGTTATTTCAAAATTAAATGACGATATATCAACTATAGCATTACTTGATATGGGTGAGGAGTTTAAAACTACTGAACCAATACCTGCTCCAAGAGAAAATCAATATATGAAATTTTTTAATATGGATAATGAAGGTGCTATTGAGATTTTAATTACTGGAGAAAAAAAAGGTCAGGTTGGTTATGCTATTTATAAATATGAAGATGGAAAACTCATAGATATATTTGGTGAAGGTATGGAAGATTGTTGTTAATTATAAGGGTGAGTTTAAATGTTTCTTGTCTTTTGTAGAATGATTTATATGTATCTAAATAATTTTTTGAATCTCAAAAGTCTACAGAAACTTTTATGAACCCTAAAAATAAATTAAAAGGAGGAGTATAGTTTTAAGCTATACAAAAAAAAAAGAAATGAAAGTAGCTTATTTAATGGAATCAGAACATGCAAGAGAGATATTGGAAAATATGATTATCCCTCAACTTGAAAAAGGGACACATGTTGCAGAAGTAGTAGGAATGATGTTCTTCTTTGACAATTGTTATATGTTAGTTGAAGGGAATGATATTGCTAACCGCTTAGCAAAAATTGCAGAGAAAACAGGTATGCTTCTTATGGCATGTGATAGATGCTGTATTTTAAGAGAAATTGATAAGAAATTAGTTTCTCCAGCAGGAATAGGATGTTTCCCAAATGTATATCAAGCACTAAGTGGTGTAGGTGTTGACCAAGTTATAACATTATAATCGTAGATTAGAGTTTGGTAAATTATAATGTTGAGTAATAAAGGTACATTAATAGAGTAATGAGTTATATATTAAATTGTGAAAATTCAAATATTGCAATAGAGATACTGAATGAATTGAGAGATCAAGGTATTAATGCACGTGTAGTTCCCACACCATCATCTATCATAAATGGCTGTGGGTTATCATTAGTAATTAAGAGTGAAGCAGATTTTGAAAAAACTAATAAGTATAGTGACAAATTTATCGCTTATCAGTTTACTAAAAGTATAAATCGAAAGATAGAATATAAGAAATTAAAATAGAAAACATTAAAATTATACAAAGTTTTATAAAATAAGGATCCGAAAAGATATTTTTGCATCCTTTAAAAATATTTATAAACAAAATAATTAGTTTTTTAGGAGGATTGTTCATGGATTTTAAACCAAGAGTTACTGAAGTTGATTTACACAAAGTTCAGATGGATGCTGAACAAGCATATAAGGATGGATTCTTTTGCTGCGAAGCAGTTCTTGAATCTATTATGCTTAATTTTAATTTAGATGTTCCACACGAATTGATTCGTATGACATCTGCAATGTCTATAGGAGCAGGAAGAAGCGGTTGCATGTGTGGTGCTGTAAATGGTGGAATAGCAGCACTTGGATTGCTATTTGGCAGAGATGAGAAGAGAGGACCAAAAGACCCAGAAGTTAATAAATGTATGGGATTCTCTAAAGAACTTAGAGATTGGTTTGAGGCAAATAATGGTAAGAAAGCAACATGCTGCCGTGTATTAACAAGAGAGTTTAATATGGCAGAAGGTGAGCACAAAAAACAATGTATATATTTTACAGGTCTTTGTGCTTGGAAAGTTGGAGAAATAGTTGCTCGTGAGTTTGGCATAAAAACAATTAATCCAAATGTAACACTGAAGACAAGGGAGGAATTATATGCTGCTTAAAAAAACACCACTTCCATTTTGTGGAGTAGCCTTAGGTCTTGCTGCACTTGGAAATCTTTTATCTACATATCCAAATGGAGCAATGATAAAAAATGTGTGTGGAGTTATCTCTGCACTTATACTTATATGGTTATTCATAAAGTTTGTTACTAATTTTAAAGCCTTTCAAGAAGAGATTAAAAATCCAATAATGGGTAGTATTATTGGAACATATTGTATGGCACTTATGATACTTGGTGGTTATAAGTGGCCAAATGCTGAAGTCGGTAAAGTAATTTGGTTTATTGGACTTATTTTACATGTGATTTTGATAATTTACTTTACAAAAGAATTTGTTTTAAAATTCGGCATTAAAAAAGTATTTACAAGTTGGTATATCGTATATGTAGGAATAGTAGCAATGAATATCAACTGTGTTGATTTTGGTATGCAAGATTTAGGTAAAATAGTATTCTGGTTTGGATTTGCATCTACTATTGTACTATTAGTATTAGTTACATATAGATATTTGATAATTAAAGATTTTATGCCACCTGCTATACCACTTTTCTGTATCTATACAGCACCTGTATCACTTTGTCTTGCAGGATACATGAATACATTTACTCCTCCAGAACCAAGTTTAATATACTTTATGTTAGTTTTATCACTATTTATATATTTGGTTGTAATTATAAATATACCAAGATTTTTAGTTATGCCTTTTTATCCAAGTTATGCAGCATTTACATTCCCTATGGTTATAAGTGCTATTGCAGTTAAACTTACAACTGCAAAATTTTTAACAAGTAGTAATCCTGCTCTTGCAGGTACAAGTAAAATGATATTCACTGCACAAACATGGATTGCAGCCATATTAGTTGCATATACTCTCGTAAGATACATTATGTTTATTGCGATTTCAGAAGAAGCAAATAAGTAGGAGGAATTATGAAACCAGTAATAGATAGAACTTTTTGTATTGGTTGTGGTCGTTGTGTAAATGTATGCCCTGAAGTATTTAGATGGGAACCAGTAATTCTTGCTAAGGCTGAAGTGTATGCTGATGTGACAGATGCAGTGAAGACTAAAGTAGAAAATGCAGCAAAAGTTTGTCAGACACAGGCTATAACAATAGAGCAGTAGAATTAGGATTATATGGTGTCAGAGCCATATAGTCCTTTGAAAGGAGACTATATACATCTTTGAACGATTTTATATTAAAAAACATTTCATTTTCATATCCTAATTCAGATAAGTTAGTGATTGACAATATAAGTACAAATATAAGTAATGGTGAATTTGTGTGTGTCCTTGGAAAATCTGGATGTGGGAAAAGCACCTTACTTAAACTTTTTGCAGGACTCAATATTCCAAGTAAAGGTGAGTTGTTATTTGAAGATAATATAATAAAATCAGCAAGTCTTGATAGGGGAGTAGTATTCCAAGACTATGGGTTATTCCCTTGGATGACTGCTGGTGAAAATATTATGCTCGCTTTAAAGCAAAGATATAGAAATAGAAATGTGAATGAACTAAAAGAAATTGCTATTGATTCACTTAAGCAAGTAGGACTTGATGATAAAGTCTATAATACTTTACCAAAATATTTATCTGGTGGTATGCAACAAAGAGTTGCGATTGCACAGGTTTTAAGTGTAAATCCAAAAGTATTTCTTATGGATGAGCCATTTGGTGCTCTTGATGCAGTTACAAGGGCAAAACTTCAAGATTTGATTTTAGAACTTTGGAATAAAAATGAAGTTAAAAAGACAGTAATATTTATAACTCATGATGTAGATGAAGCAATATATCTTGCAAATAGAATAATAGTGCTCGGACAATCACCAAGTAAAATAATATATGATAAAAAAATTAGCCTAAATGAAAAAACAAGCAGAGAAAACTTGTATACTGATGAAAAAATGATGCTGCTTAGGAATGAATTAATACAAATTATCAATAAAGATATAAGTGAAAAGACATTGATGTAAGATTATAAGCATAAAATGCATATAATAATAAAAATAAAGGAGGAATATAATCAACAATACATAAGTTGATTATGCTAAAAAGATATGAAAAAGTTATTATTCGTAAGTATTTGTTTAGCAATGCTTACAACTGCATGTGGTAGTAAGACAACACCAGTTGCAGAGAAACCAGTTGAAACAACAGTTGCTACTGAAACAAAAAAGGAAAATACAGTAGTTCGCTGGAACTATGGTTCAAGTGGAAATGTACTTGTAACTATTGCAGAAGAAAAAGGTTATTTCGATGAAGTTGGTATAACTATTAAACCAGTTGCAGCCACAGCAGTTTTAAATGCACTTGGACTTTTATCAGCAAATCAAGTTGATATAGTTTCAAATGCCGGAACAAGTAATCCACTTCAACAAATAGCAGCAGGAAATGATTTTACTATATTTGGTGGACATATGGTAAATGGTGCTATGCCAGTAGTAGCAAAAAAAGGAACAGAGTGGAAGGGTGTAGAAAGTTTAGTTGGAGAAAAAGTTGCTATAAATCCAAGTTACTTTGCATTCCCAGGTGCACTTATGGAAAAAGGTTATGATGACCCACTTCATCAAGTAGAATGGGTTACCTTTGGTACATATGATGATGCACTTGCTGCTGTACAAAGAGGAGAAGTTAAGTATGCTCTTATGGGAACAGAAAAGAATTATCCATTATCACAAATGGATGATATAGAGATAGTATCATGGCATAGTGAAGTTATGCCAAACTATAGTTGTTGCCGTATGGAGTGCCAAACAAGTTATCTTAAAGAAAATCCTGATGTTATAAAGAGAATTATAAAAGCACTTCTTAGAGCACAAAGTTATTATGAGACTCATAAAGATGAAGCAATCACACTTCATGCTGCAAAGATTAAAGCCGAGCCAGAATTCGTGGCTGCATATATGAATAATGAACATTATCTTGTATCAGCAGACCCACTTAGAAATCAAGTAAAGAGGGCTTGGGGTATCCTTGACAAAACTGGATTTTTAGATGCAAATGCAAAAAACATCAATATTGATGAGCATATAAATACCTCAATATATGAGGAAGCACTTAAAGAAGCAAAATCTGAATATGGTTCAGAGAATCCAACTTTTTACGAAAAGATGGAAAAATTCTTTAATGAAAATGACAGATAAGATTTTTTCATAAAAGAGATTTCTTATGAAATCTCAACTCCAAAAAATGTTGGTTAAGGTATAAGGCAAGTCCTTATACCTTGGTCAACAGATTTGATAAAAAAATAATTTATGGAAGATAAAACAAATGAACAAAGTTAGAAATAATGTAATCAAATATAGTATTACAGTTTTTATATTTTTGTTATTGATATTTATTTATTATTATACAACTGAAAATAATATTGCTAATCCATACTTTTTTCCAAAAATTAGTAAGATAATGAAAGCATTTAATGATAGTAAAGACCAGATGTTAGAAAATCTTATTGCTTCTTTTAAACTTGTAATTCCATCAATATTTGTTTCGTTGATAGTTGGCATAGGAATAGGAACAATTATGGGACTTAATGAGTGGGTTAGAGATTCATTACACCCTATTATTTATGCGTTTTCAGTAATACCTTCAATTTTGTTATCACCATTTGTATTGTTTTTATCACCAAATATTACTATAGCATCAATAATTCTTATAGTATACAATACTTTATGGGCAACTCTTTTTGCAACAATTACTGGTATAATGACTATTGATAAAAGATATCTTGATAAGTCAAAAACACTGCAATTAAATGGTTTTAAAAAGTTTTTTAGAGTTATTCTTCCTGCCGCAAGTCCATCAATAGTGGCTGGGTTTATTAATTCTTTAAGAAGTACCTTTGTTATGCTTGTCTTTGCAGAGATGTATGGTGCACAAAGTGGTATGGGTTATTTTGTACGTATAAACTCTGAATATGGATTGTATGACAAAGTATGGTGTGGCTTTATATTTTTAGTGATTGTACTTGTTATAGTTATGCAATTATTTGAATTATTAAAAAAATATATTTTAAGATGGACAATGTAGATTCTTTGATATGATTAATTTTGATAAAATAATTGATAGAAGTAATAGAGGTGCAAGAAAAATTGATTATCCACTTTCTTTAGGTGAAAGTATTGACACAATAAAGATGTGGATTGCAGATATGGATTTTGAGACAGCACCTTGTGTTAAAGATGCACTAAAAGATTTGATTGATTATGGTGTGTTTGGTTATACAGATTTTGATAATAAATATTTTGATTCAGTAATTAATTGGTTTCATAAAAGATATAATTTTGAAGTAAAAAGGGATGAGATAGTTAGAACTCCTGGGGTAATATTTGCACTTGCTATGGCAGTAAAGGCATTTTCAAAAAAGAATGAAAGTGTACTCATATTCAATCCAGAGTATGTCGCATTTAGAGAAGTAACATATCTTAATGAAAGAAATATAATAGAATCAAATTTTAAATTAGAAAATAATAAATATTATATAGATTATGATGATGTAGAGAAAAAGATTAAAGAAAATAATGTCAAGATACTTATGTTTTGTAGCCCCTTTAATCCATGTGGAAGAGTGTGGGACAAAGAAGAACTAATAAAATTAGCAAAAATATGTGTTGATAATAATGTTATAATAGTTAGTGATGAAATACATATGGACTTTGTCTGGGGAGAAAATAAACATATTATATTTTTAGATGCGTTAAAAGATAATAAGGAATTATATGAAAAAGCAAAAAAATTAACAATAATAAATACATCGGCAAGCAAAACATTTAATTTGGCAGGTTTGCAAGTTGCAAATACGATAGTTAAAGACACTGCTTTAAAAGAAAAAATTGAATCAGAAATTGGAAAAACTGGTTATCATAGAATTTCCCAACCTGCCCAAGTAGCACTTATGGCTGCATATACTGAAGAGGGTTATTCTTGGGTATGCGAATTAAAAGAATATATTTATAATAATATATTATTTGTAAAAGATTATATTAAGAAAAATATTCCTAAAATCAATGTTATTGAAACTGAAGGAACTTATCTTATGTGGCTTGATTTTAGGGGATATGGTTTAAATGATGATGAATTGCAAAAGAAACTTATAAATGAAGCAAAAGTTCATCTTGATAACGGGCTAAAGTTTGGCTCACTTGGGAATGGATTTATGAGAATGAATATTGCTACAAGTAGAAAAAATATTGAGCAAGCACTAATTAGAATAAAAGATATTTTTAAGTAATAATATAATTGTGAAAGGAGTATTTATGTCTGAAATTTTATCATTGCCAAAAAGATTTGAAGAGTTTACTGATGCCAGAAAAAATGGTTTCTTAAAAGTAAAAGAATTAAAGGAAAGCGGTAAAAAGGTTGCTGGTATATTTTGTACTTTTACTCCACAAGAGATTTTAGATGCTGCAGGATTTGTATCAGTAAGTTTATGTGGCATGAGTGCTGAAACTATCCCAGATGCAGAAGTAGATTTACCTAAAAATCTATGCCCACTTATAAAATCAAGTTATGGATTTTATGTATCAGATAAGTGTCCATATACTTACTTTTCAGATTTAATTGTAGGTGAAACAACTTGTGATGGTAAAAAGAAAATGTATGAACTCATGGGCAAAGGGAAGAAGACTTTTATACTTCACTTACCACAAAGTGAAGATGAATTTGAAATTGAGAATTGGGCAAATGAGTTAAGAAGATTTAAGGATTTTATTGAAAAAGAATACGGTGTAAGAATAACTGAAGAAAAATTAAGAGAAGCAGCAAAACTTCGTAATGTTGAACGTATAGAAAGAAGAAAGTTGATGGAAGTTCAAAAGCAAAATCCTGCACCTGCTTTGGGGATTGATTTATATAAAACTATGGATGGAGTAGGATTCTTATTTGATGAGCAAGTGAGAATTGATAAGTTAAAAGGACTTAGAGAACAAATAGAGGCAGAAAACAATTATAAACAGAATGAAGGGAAAAAAAGAATATTAGTGACTGGCTGTCCTATAGGAGGTGTGCTTGATAAAACAGTAGGTGCTATAGAAAAAAGTAATGGCAATGTTGTTTGTTTCGAAAATTGTGCAGGACTTAAAGCATGTCTTAGACTTGTAGATGAAAACTCACCTGATATTATTTATGCTATTGCAAAAAGGTATTTAAGTATTGGCTGCGCAGTCATGGCACCTGATAATACAAGAATGAAAAATCTTAGGGAATTAGTAAAAGAATTTCAAGTAGATGGTGTAATAAATGTTACTCTTCATGCATGTACAACTTATGATGTAGAGTCAAAACTTGTTTCTGACCTTATGAAAGAATTAAATATGCCATACATGTCAGTAGAATGTGATTATACACCTGGAGATGAAGGACAATTACTTACAAGGATACAAGCATTTATAGAAATGTTAAAATAATTATATTTTAGGAGGAATTAAATATGGTAAAAGTAAATGGAATGGGTAAAAATTGCCCTATACCACTCATTGAAACAAAAAAAGCAATTAAAGCACTTACAAGTCCAGACACAGTTGAAGTTATGGTAGATAATAACATGGCTGTAAAAAATATTACAAGATTTGCGACTGATAGTGGATATGTTGTAAGTACAGAAAAAATTAGTGAAAAAGAGTTTAAATTAACTATTGAAGTAAAAGAAATTAAACCTGAAAGTGAAGGAAAAGCATTAGAATCTTGTGCTGCATGTGGTGCCACTGACAATACTGGAAACATAGTTATTGCTATTGGTTCAGAGAAGATGGGATGTGGAGATGAAAAACTTGGTAAGAATCTTATGAAGGCATTCTTATATTCAGTATCACAAGCAGAAGTTAGACCAAAAACTATATTATTCTTTAATGGTGGTGCCCATCTCACTTGTGAAGGTTCTCTATCGCTTGAAGATTTAAATAATCTTAAAGAGTTAGGAGTTGATATTAAGACTTGCGGTACATGTCTTGACTTTTATGGACTTAAAGATAAATTAAAAGTTGGTGATGTAACTAATATGTATGATATAGTGTCAACTATGGAGTCAGCAAGTTTAGTTATAAGACCATAATTAATAATTATTATTGAGTGAATAATATTATATATGTCTAACTTTATAAATATTATTCACTCATTTTTTTATTGTTTATAACTTTAAAATGTGATAGAATAGTAAAGTATGAAATTAAATAAAAGATTTTTTAATATTATAAAAGTATCATGCCTTATATTACTTATAGTTATTGGTTCATTACTAATTAGAAAATCAGGTATAAATAATCTTTATGAGTTAGAAAAAGTTATTAAGGGCTCAGGACAAATTGCCCCAATAATATATATAGTTTTATTTTCAATATTACCTACATTTTTTATTCCAGTTACAATTCTTGCGATGGCATCAGGATATGTTTTTGGAAGATTAAATGCAGGTATATACACTTTTATAGGCGCATTTATAAATAGCACTTTAACTTATTTTATTGGTAGATATTTTGTATATGATTTAATAAATGAGATTGCAAATGAAAAATATCGTGATATATATAGTAAATTAAAAATTAAATCAAGTGGGAGAGATGGTTTTATCTTTATGGTGATAGTAAGACTCTTACCATTTGTGCCATATACACTACTCAATTATATGTCTGGTGCTGTTGGATTTAACTATATGGTTTTTATAAGTTCATCAATGCTTGGAATTTTGCCAGGAATTTTTATATATACCAATATTGGCACAAATCTTTCTACTATAGGCTCTAAAGATTTTTATATTTCTATCATAATTTTTATAGTATTTATTACGATAACTACATTAATCGCAAAAAAATATTATAGCAATTCTAAATAATAGGATTTATTAAATAAATATGATAAGTAAAAAATTAAGTTTAGTAATTTCGTTTAATAAAACAGTTGATGCAATGTCAGTAGAAGAATATTGCATCAAAAATAGTGTAAATGGTAGGCTTATACCACTTCCTAAAGAAATCTCTGCTGGCTGTGGACTTGCTTGGAAATGTGATATAAGTATGAAAGAAGAAATGATTAAAATATTTGATATTTTGAATATAAAATATGATAAAATGGTAGAATTACTAATATAAACATATTTTAGACACAATTATTTGTTATGATAAGTAATATGAAAGAAATATATTGTAAATATTGTGGTTTGGAACTTGAAAATAACTCATGTAGTTGTGAGTTATTTTTATGTGCTAATACTAAAAATGAAAAAAATACAAAAAAAGCCAATGCTAAAACAATAACTTGTGATACTTGCAAACAAACTATTGCAAAGGATTCTATTTATTGTCCTTACTGTGGTATACCAGTAAAAGTCAATGGAAACATAAAGACCTTAAAAGAAGAATTAACTGGAAGTAAGGCACAAGATGTAATTGAATATTATAGAAAGATAGATAAAAAGTCTGGTAATAAAAATAGTTTTTTAAAGGCACCTAAAATAAAGTATGGCATAGTATTTTTATTATTATTTTTAATGATGATGTATTCATTATTTTCTATAATCATACCATATATTAGACAAAGAATTCTTGATGAGCAAATAAAAAAAGAACTGTTAAATAGTGAAACTGTTGAGTATGCATATGAAGGTATGGATAATGCATACTTATATGAAACAAATATAATTGAAGAAACAAGCCAAGAGCGTATCAATCTTCGCGATAAATGGGTTAATCAAGGAGGATTTGTTTATGCATTTGATAAAAATGGCGACCCAGTTATAGATGATTGGGTTACAGCAACTGATGAAAGCGGAAATGAGCAAAAATATTATTTTGATGTAGATGGTAAACTTGTAGTAGATTCATGGATTGATGGTGAGTATTATGTAGGGGCCGATGGTGCTATGCTAAAAAATGCACCTACTCCTGATGGAGCATTTGTAGATGAAGATGGAAGAGTATTATTAAAAGAAACAGATGGTGTGCCAGTAGAAATGGAAACTCATGTATATTATGAGTCACCTAATTTTGAAGCAGAGACAGTTGTGGCATCAAGGCAAAAGTCAAGTAACAGTCCAGAAATCAGGGGAGTAGATAAAAATAAAACTTATGAACTATATATTAAAAATATTATACAGCAGAGAGAAACAGTAACTAAAGGTGATTTAAGATGTAATATTATATATTATTTACCTGTTATAGAAGGTGCAAAAGAAAAAGAAGTTAGAAATATAAATGAAGGCTTAAAGAATGAATTTGAAAGTTTAAAAAATATATTGGTAAATACTGCTAAACAATCTGCAGAATTGCCTAAATCAATTACTTTTAATGTTGTAGAACAAAGGACACTAAATAGTAATAGAATGAATATTATTGTTCATGGTAGGATTTATCCAAGACATGGACTTATTGAAAAGAAAAAATATAGATTTATATATGATAGAAAATCTAAAGAAGTTTTACTTGCAGATATTTCGGAATAATATAATTATATAGAAATTATTAATTTAAAATAGCACCAAGTTTTTTTAAATCATCAAAATAATTAGGGTAACTTTTACTGACGCATTCACTATCGTCAATTTCTATATCATACATTGTAGATAATAAACTTAAAGACATAGCAATTCTATGGTCATTATGTGAATAAAGGGTTGTATCAGGTTTATGCAACTCTTTTTTATTTACTATAATCTCATTATCAAATATTTCTATATCAGCACCAAGTTTAGTTAATTCTTTTGCAATTACTGTCCCTCTATCGCTCTCTTTTATTTTAAGCCTTTTTGTGTTTATAAACCTTGCACCATTTTTAAGTGCAGCGAATGTAATAAGTATAGGACCCAAATCTATGCAATTAGCAATATCAATTTCACAATATTTATTATTAAGAGCATTAAAGTATTCTTTATAAACTTTGTCAGATTGTAGTGAAGAATTATTTAATCCATTAATTACTATATTGTTGTCAAAATAATTAAAAGCATCTATAAATGCTGCATTGGAATAATCGCCTTCTATAGTATGATTATCTGCCATATATTTTTGATTGCCTTTTATATGGAAAAAATAATTAATATTATTATTGTTAGAATTAAGTAACTTTTCATTATCAATATTTGTATCAATATTTGTATCAATATCAATACTATATTTTTTAAGGACATCTAAAGTCATCAAGATATAATTTTTACTCTCAATTTCAGTATTGATAATAATTTTACTATCCCCATTAAGTAGTGGAAGAGAATATAAAAGACCTGAAATATACTGTGAACTAATATTACCTGGTAATTCATATTTACCAGAGTTTATAATCCCCTTCGTTTTAATTTCGTATTTACTTTTATCAAATCTTACATACTTAAATATTTTTTCGTATATATCAATGCCCCTCTCTATAAGCCTATCAGTTCCTATGAAAGTTGTTTTTTCATATTTTTGTAATGCGATAGGAATAAATAATCTTATAGTGGTCCCTGATTCTTTACAATCAAATATTGGTTCAAAATTATTTACAAAATCTTTTAAAAATTGTACATTATGATTTTCGTAGTTTATATAGTGCTTTTTACCATATGAATTTATACAGTTAAGAGTTGCAAGTATATCATTACTAAAATCAACATTTGAGATGGTGCTTACATTAGTAGCAAGGGAAGAAGCAATTAAATATCTATGTGCATAACTTTTGCTTGGTCTTGCATCAATAGTACCGCTTAATTTACTTTTTTTAATTTGAACTTTCATTGTTATAAATTATTGAATATTTGTGTTATCCTTTCATCTATATCAATATCGCCATCAATTTCATAGTCACAAGTTTGCTTATAGATAGGAAGCCTTTCATTAAACTTATTTTGTAATGAGTTGTAATCAGATGTCAATGGCCTATCCGTAGTTGGTTTTAGATTTTTAAGTGAACGGTTAATAAAAAATATTTTACCATTCAACTTTAGGTTTAATACATTATCATTTTTAAGTATTGCTCCGCCACCAGTTGCTATGACAGAATGGTTTTTTGTTGATATTTTATCTATGATTTCTGATTCTATATCTCTAAACTTTTCTTCGCCATAATTATTGATAAAATCAACTATTTTAGTGTTAATTTTTTGTTCTATTAATTCATCTGTATCAATAAACTCATAGTTATATTTTTCGCTTATAATTTTTGCTATAGTTGTCTTGCCACAAGTTGGCATACCAGTTAAAACAATATTAAGTTTATTATTTCTACACTTATTATAGACAATGTTACATTGTTCTATTACATTTTTATCATTAAAGTTTAATGATACATTATTATTATAAGTTTTATTCTTAAATAATATACTTGCAAAATATGCCTGCGCAATCAACATATATAAGCCTGAAGAGGTTTTTATATTATTCTTTTCAGCATCTAAAAGTAATCTTGTTCTAATTGGGTTATATACTACATCAATAACATTTTCAAGGTTCTTAAATAAATTGGTATTTATAAGTAACTTATCATCTGTATGTGGATACATTCCAACTGATGTAGTGTTAATTATTATATTTATGTCATTTGATATATTATCTATATCTTCATAGAGTATGTCGCCTAATATTTTAGAGCCTTTACGATAAGTTTTATATACATTTTTTGCTTTGCATTTTTTTACTGCATAACTAACTGTGTTGGAAGTGGCTCCCGTTCCAAGAATTAATACATTCTTATTATTTACATTAATATTGTTATGCGCAAATGTTCCGAGAACACCAAGTATATCAGTATTATAGCCATATAGTTTATTATCAATATTTACTATTGTGTTTACTGCATTGATATTCTTTGCATCTTCATCTATATAATCAAGGTAAGGAATAACTTTTTGCTTATAGGGGATAGTGACATTGATGCCTTTAAAATCTTTATTTTTCATAAATAAATCTAATTCATTTTCACTTAATTCGCATAATTCATATGTGTAATTTGAAATGAATGAATGAATTCCTTTAGAAAAACTATGTTTTAAAGGATTGCCAATTAGTCCGTATTCCATATTATAATAAATTACCAATTTCAGATAAAGTCATCTGCCTTATTTCATAAGTTCCAATTTCATTTACATATATTATTGATATAGTTTCACTTTGAGATTTTTTATCGTGCTTTATAAGTTCTATAACTTTGTTTTTATCATAGTCTAAATGTGTTGGTAAATTATATTTAGTTAAAGTTTCTTTTATTTTACTTTTTACTTCATCTGAAGAGAAGAATAACATACCAACTCCTACACATTCGCCGTGAAAATATTTAAGATTTAAACTTTCTTCAATAGCGTGACCGATAGTGTGCCCAAAATTAAGAACTTTTCTTATACTTTGTTCTTTTTCATCTTGTTCGACAACATATTTTTTTATTAAAAGAGATTTATATATTACAGTTTCAATTTCTTCAAATATATCATTGCTATCTTTAATAAAATTAAAAAACTCTTTATCAAATGTAGCAGCCATTTTTATAGATTCAACAAGCCCATTATATAATTGCCGTTTAGGAAGAGATTGTAAAGTATCAATATCTATGAGCACTCCTTTTGGCTGGTAAAACGTACCAATGATATTTTTAATACTTAAAAAATCTATTGCAGTTTTTCCGCCTATAGAAGAATCTACTTGTGATAGGAGAGTAGTAGGAATATTATAAAAATCAATTCCTCTCATATAAGTGCTTGCTGCGAAAGCAGACATATCACCTATTACGCCACCCCCTATTGCAATAATTGCATCTTTCCTGGTAAAATTATTTTTTATAAGTTCTGATATAATATTTTGATAGTTTGTTATATTTTTATTTTCTTCGCCATTTGGAATAGTGATTATGTGACAATTTTTAATTTTATCTTTTACATCATTTATATAGTTCAATGGTATATTGTCATCAGTTACAATTAGTATTTTTCTATCTAAACTAAAATATTTATCTACATTTTTTAGTAGATTTTTGCCTATAGTTATTGTGTAACTATTATCCTTTGTGTTAATATTTAATTGTTTAATATCATTATTCAAAACTTTATAATTATATAATATAGTTACCAACTATTTTAAGTCTATCACAGAAGGTGTTTAAAGCAACAAACATATTTTTGGCATCATCAGATTCAAGGTCGCCTTCAATTTCGCAAAAGAAATAATATGTCCACATAAGGTCTTTCATAGGTCTACTTCTTAAGTTTCTCATATTAAATCCATGCGCACCAATTATATCAAGGCATTTAGCAAGTGCTCCTGCCACATTTTTTACAGTAAATACTATAACAAAGTTCTTTTTAGATGCACCAATATTTTTGTAACTTGACATAACTCTTGAAAATGATGCAAATCTTGTTGTATTTAATCCAGAGTTGTTGATACTTTCTTTTAATATCTTGAGACCATAAGCATCTGCAGTTTCTTTACTTGCTATAACTGCCATATTCTTATCTTTAGAATCACTTAATCGTTTAGCGGCAAAGGCAGTGTTCACTTCTTCAATTGTTTTAAAATTGTTTTCTTCTATAAACTTTGAACATTGTGCAAGTGCTTGCGGATGTGATACAACTATTTTTATATCTTCTATAGATACATTTTCATTTGCCATAAGATTATGCTCTACTTCTAAATCATACATTCTATTGATATATAAAGAGCCTGAAAATATTAAGTCCATAACTTCACCTACATCACCAGCAAAAGAGTTTTCAATAGGAAGGACTGCTCTATCACATATTCCTTTTTCAACTGACTTAAATGCTTGAGTAAAATTGCTATTTGATATTAACTCGCAGTTAGGATACATTCTACTTGCTGCAATATATCCGTATGCACCTTCAATACCACTATATGATATTTTGAGACCAGTTAAAATACTTCTTTGATATTCTTTGGATACATTAAGTAGACTTTTCAAAAAACTTACATAATAAGGTTTTATATTTTCATCATTTATAAGGTTTAAGTTATTATTTATAAGTGAATCTTCTCGGTTTGCATCATATATTGGTAAAGAGTTTTCTTTTTTATATTCAGCAATATCTTTACAAAGATTCATTCTTTCTTCAAATAACTTTGCTATTTCTTTATCAATTTTGTTAATATTTTCACGAGTCATTGTTAAATCTTTCATACTTACTCCTTTTTGATATGCGTATATTTAGTTTATTATTTGCAATTTTTATAATATTGATATAATTCATTGAATTTTGGAATGGATGCTTTAATCTGCTTTTCACTTACACAGTATGCAATTCTTATATATCCTTTTATGCCAAAACTCTCACTTGGTACTATCAATAAGTTATATTCAAGTGCTTTATTAGAAAACTCTTTATCATCATCGCATAAAGATTTTACAAATAAATAAAATGCACCATCAGGTTTAATGACTTTATATCCAATTTTTGTTAATTCATCATAAAATATTTTAGCATTATTTTTATATACACTTGTATCTGAAGTAAAGCCTAAAACATAAGGAATTGAATACTGAAAAAGAGTTGGAGCACATACATATCCGAGTGACCTACCACTCCCACAAACTGCAGAATATATATCTATGGCATCAGTAGCATTTTTATTAACAAGAATATATCCAATTCTCTCACCAGGTAGAGATAATGATTTTGAAAATGAATAAGTAATGATTGAATTGTTATAATAATTTGTTATGAATGGATATTTTTTATCTACATATATTAGTTCACGATATGGTTCATCTGAAATTATATATATAGGATGATTATATTCTCTTTCTTTTTCTTTAAGTATATTGCAAATGTCAATTATAGTTTGTTCGTTATATAAGGCCCCTGTTGGATTATTAGGGGAGTTGATAATTACTACACTTGTATTTTTTGTTATTTTATTTTTAAAATCATTTAAATCTGGATAAAAAGTTTCATAATCTGGCTCAACAATTATTGGTTTAGCGTTTGCATTTTTAATAAATACAGTGTATTCAGGGAAAAATGGTGCAAACACTATTACTTCTTCATTTACATTACCGTTAGTTAAAGCCTTCAAAGATATAGTTAGGCCAGCAGCCGCTCCAGATGTAAGATATATGAAATCACTTGTGGTATCAGCATCATATGTTTTATTTAAATATGCTGAAATGGCATCACGGACTAATTTATCACCTTGAGCAGATGAATAGCCATGTAAATCAGTAGAACTCAATTTTCTATATTTATTTATATAATTTGCATCAAAACTTGATATATTATTATCTAAATTTTTGGCATTTTTAAGTAAATTAATAAGTGTATTATTTACTATTTCAGGGCATGGAATAGAAGGGTTGCCAAGTGAAAAATCGAAAACATTTGACTCGCCATATTTCTCTTTTAAAACTTTGCCTTTTTCAAATAATTCTCGTATGGCAGAGCGCTCTTTTCCATATTGTCTCATTTCTACATTTATCATATAAATATTATAATTGATTTTTTTTAAAAATTCTACTAAAATATAGTATGTGTATAGAATTAAATGCTATATGTTATAGAGCATATTACTAATTTAATGGTATCTTTAAAATAAATAAAATAGGAGGGTAGTATGGGATTATCAGATTTACTAAAAAAGGCTAAAGACTTGTCAGAAGATGAGACAGTAAAGTCAGTAATTAAGAAGGTAGCAAGTAGTAAAAATGTTCAAGACACTGTTAAAAAGGCAAAAAAAGCAGTTGGTAAAGCAAAAGTAGCAGAGAAAATATCTAAAGTTGCTAAAAGTGTTGGGATAGATTTAAAAGATGTGATTGCTATTGCTATGAAAAATCAAAATGTAGTTAATGCTCTTGGAAAACTTGGACTTAAGAAAGAAGAAGACCCAGCATCAACTGCTGTTCAAAAGTTAGTAGGAAGTCTTAAAACAGCAGTTAATAAGGCGACTGGTAAAAAAGTTGATGATGATTTATTTAGTTCTATAGTGACTAAGTTAACTGGAAATGCAGCAATAAAGAGTAAATTAGAAGATATGGCAGGAAAAGGGGTTGCATCATTTATAAAGAAAGCAGTGGCAGAGTACATTTCATAAAACAAATTGTTATATATTTATAAAATTGGACTTGAAAAGAGTCCAATTTTTATTGGGTATAAAGTCAATATTGTAACATACCACTGTAACATACCCGCAATCTAACCCCTATAGCCACATCCAGTATTTTCTAAAATTTGTCATTTGGTACTGGGGAGGGGAGGACTAAACTATACCCATAAAAATGCTTATATTTAAGGGCTTTTGTGATATTAAATTTTGTTGTTTGTGAAATTAAAAGTAAAATTATCAAATTGTAAATTTTAGGATTTTATGAAAAGGTTCCCACATGGGAACTTTCAAATCAATTCGTAACAAATCGTATCATAAAAGCCAATTCATAACAAATCGTATCAAGAATTGTATTTTTATTCATAAATAGTGTATAAATAAGCCTGTAATGAATAATTATAATATACTTGATAAATACTTAAATTATGGCATAATGTCCCACTATGGATAAAAGGCGATTAAAATTGAAGTTAAGTATGCTCAACACTATATCTTTCTTAAAATCGTTTGAACACTCTATTATGAGTGTTCTTTTTTTGTCTTAAAATTATAGTAGAAGAAACTTGATACAAGTTTCAAAAAAATTATAGGAGGACATTTTTATGATTAAGTATCACGAAAGAGACTATGGAAGTATAGTCGCAAACAAATTTAGAGACTATCTGTGGGGAGACAAACAAGTTGCAGAGAGCACGGTGGATGCATATTGCATATCTGTTCGTGCTTTTTGCGATTTTATTGGAATTTTTGATGAAAATGCCATTAAAACAATTGATGGTAAGGATGTTAGAAATTTTGTGGAGCATTTAAGACATGATGAGTATGAAGAAGGAAAGAAATATTTGGTATCTTCAATTAACATCAAAATTGTAGGAATGAATCAGTTTTTAGAGTTTCACAAAAAGGCTGATTTAAAAGCAAGCCAGTTAGATAGACAAAGGAAACTATTTATTAATGATGCAGAGAAACTTGAAGATTTAGAATTAAGCAAGTTGCTAAATGAAGCAAAGAATGAAGATGAAGAATTGCATTGTGTTTTAAGGTCTTTAGTTCAGACAGGAATGAGGGCATCTGAAACTAAATCTATTACTTTTGAATCACTACAAAATGGTTATATTGATGTAGATAATAAGGGAACTTGTAGGCAAGTACCACTTCCTAAAGATTTAAAAATTGAATTGTCCGATTACTGCGAGAGAAAGGGAATAATAAAAGGTGCCATATTTACTTTAGATAGGACAGAGATTGGAAGAAAAATGAAAAGATTAGGACTAAGGATTGGTATAGGAATTAAGAAACTACATCCACATAATTTGAGGCATTATTTTGCATTAAAGTTTATTGATATTTATGGTGAAGATGCTCTAAGTGTTCTTGCTGATATTTTGGGGCATAAAAGTATTGAAACCACAAGGATTTATTTAACTAAGACACTATCAGAGTTATCAGACAAGATGACAATGGACAGCCTCAAAATAAAATAGCATCATAAGTTCTGTTATGGTGCTACCTTTTTCTAAAATTATCAATTAGACTTTAATTTTACATTAATTTAGTCAAAAAATCAATATAAAATTTTAATAAATTCTTAATAATTGATGGTTTTAGACTTTCGTTCAAATAAATATAAATATGTAAGTATGGTGAGCATCATACCTTTATTAAGTTTGCCCATAACAAAAAAAGAGATTATAAAATCTCAAAAATTATAAGAACCTATGTGAAAGCAAGAAAAAATACTAATTTTAAGGCAAAAAAATAGACTTCTAAGACAAATTGTCCAGTAATTATTTCATAACAGAACTTATGAGGTATATAGAATTAAGAAGGAAATATTATTATAGTAGAAAACAAAGCAAATTAAAATTTAATTGGAGATAAAAAGATGGTTGAAGTAAAAAGATTTATATTTACAATTTTTGCGGTAATGATAATAATAGGAATGTCATTTTCTAATCTTGCAGAAGATATAGATGATGGCATTTTTTTAATTGAAAATAGTGAAACAACACGAATAAAAGAATTTTTTGAAGAAACAAGGGAGGGACTTGATATAAATGAGTATGAAAGAGAGCAGATAGAAAAAGCACTAAAATCCATTGAAGAAAATGACAAAGTAGAAACAACTAAAAGTGAAATGTCAAGCAGGGAAAGAGAAGTAATAAATCAGATAAAAACTAAAGCCGAAGAATTTATTAGCAAAAGAATTGAAAAGAGTGAACTTGATAGAAGCCTAAATCCCAAAGTAACTATCAATGTAAAGCATGATAAATATGAAATACTTGTAGGAAAGAACACAGGCACAACAAAAATATCTGATGATAAAAAAGTTTATTATAATAATAGTGCAAATGTTAAAACGATACGATATATTGATGATGAGAAGGTAACAGCCCAATGTTGTTGAAAATTTCATCAGAAGTAGAAGTATTTAATTTTGACGAGAGTAATGATAGTTATGTATTGTTACCTGAAGGTTTTGTAGATGATTTGATTATAAAGCAATGTGATAGTGAATATTTGAGTCCTAATGGAATAAAAAGATTAAATCATGTGAAAGTAAATTTAGTATTTAATGGTGCTGATTTAGGAACATATGATTTATATGAGTACTTTATTTTATACTATTTAAGTTGTTATGAAGGAGTTTTAGGAGATTATTATTATTGATAAACGAATATAATATAATGAATGGAGGCAATAGCTAATGAAAAAGTTTAGAAAACTAATATCAGTCTTGTTAGTGGTAGTAATAGTGTTTAGTGTGTCGTTATCTAATCTGGCAGAAGATATAGATAATGGCACCTTTTTGACTGAAACTACAGAATCTATATCAAGCGAGGCAATGGGAAATGAAATCTCGTCAAATGATGAAGAGTCCGAAGAAACCATTGAGACAACGAAAGTTAAAAAGTTCATTGAAGAAACGAGCGAGGATTTTGACATAAATGTGTACGAGAGAGAGCTGCTTCGCATATTCGATGAAATGGAAGATGAAAGTACAAGTATTGAGAATGAAGAACCTGAAAATGACGAAACCACCAAATCTAATATATTGGAGAGTTTGGTGGCTGATATCGTATTGGAAAAGGTTGATAGTTCAAGTGAAACTACTGCCGAAGAAGCAACAACTAATGTAGCGGAATCAGAAAATATCTCAACTCCAAGCGAGATAGAAAATGCAGAGATAAATTCCTATACTGAAGAGAATGAAGTTGATGTAATTGCAACTATAAGTGAGCTTAAAGAGATAAAAGAAGTAAATCTTTTAGGAACTGGGCTTTTTGGTTCAGGTAATCATACAAGCACAGCGAGCCCAAGTGTAGTTATAAATTCTACATATGATAGATATGAGATATATACAGGTGAAAACGCAGGAACAGTAAGAATATTTGATGACAATGGAACATATTATAATAATAACACTGTAGTTAGAGTAATAAGAGATATGATGGACACAAATAATAACAGTCCAATACTTCTTAACCTTGCATCAAATGTGCAGTTCTTTGATTTTGATAATAGTAATGACAATTATGTGTTATTACCTGAAGGGTTTGTTGAAGATTTAATAGCAAGAGAGAGTGGCAATGGGTATCTTAATCCACAGGGCATAAGTCTTCTTGACCATATAAAAGTTGATTTAACATTTAATAGCACTGATCTTGGAAGATATGATTTGTTTGAGTATGGGGTTCTTTATTATCTAAGTTGCTATGAAGGAGTTTTAGGAGAGTATTATTACTATGACCCTAATACAACAGATGTTGATAGAGCGGCTGCATTTTATGTAAATAATAGAATAATGAATAGAACTTATAACATAGTATCAGAATACTATTATAAAAGTCCAAGTGGTGAACAGTTAAGTTTCAAACCTACTTGGGTGTTAAATGCTGATAATCTTACAGGTGCTAATAAAGAAAATTATGCGAAACAATGGGTAAATTTCCCATACTTCCTTATAAAGACCGGAGAGAAATATTGGAATTTAAGGGATAGTATAGAGCAAAGTACATACTTAAGTGAATATGCTGAAGGGTACTATGAGCAATATTTAACCGAAGCTCCATATGGGAATGTTGCAGAAAGGCTTACAGTACTTGATGACATTTATAAAAGTGAAGCAGATTTACTAAATGATAATACAAGCAATGTAGCAGTTCACCCATATATTAAAAGCAGTGCAATTACAATTACAGGTAATTTTAGAGCAGATACAATAAATGATGCTGATAAACTTCGAGCTGGTGGGGTATTACCATATGATACATATGCAGTTTTGAATTTAAATATAACTGACCATAGAGCTAAATCTGTGCAAGTATATCTTAATGGTGAGAAACTAATAAGCAACAATAATCACGGACTTTATACACTTACAAATGGCAAGTGTCAATTAAGAATAGATGGCTCAAAACTTCTTGCTGATGAAAATAGTAGAAATGTCATAAGTTTTATACTTCTTAATGAAGAAGGAAATTATTTGGTAGACCAGCAAAATAGAATTATAAATAGTTACATAAGCCTTATTAGGAACTCAAGCATCAATAAAGTATCGCATCTTATAAGTTTTAATACAAATGGCGGAACTGCCGTCACGAGTGTTAGTGTAGAAGAAGGAAACAAACTGAGCCTTCCAACAAATCCACATAAAGATAATAAAAACTTTCTTGGCTGGTATAATGATACTGCATTTCAAAATAAATTTGATCCAAACGAGTATATTATAGGACCAAAAACTTTATATGCATTATGGGGTGATATAGTTTATGTTCCGAGGTCAAGTGGTGGCTCTCCTGGTGGTGGAGGCGGTGGAGGAGGTGGTGGTGGCGGAGGAGGCGGAGGAGGTGGTGGAAGAGGAGCAGCCTTACCAGCTGGAACAACTAATACATTAAATCCATTGACTGGTCAAACTAATTTAAATGCAAATGTACCAAATACAACAAATGCTGTTGCAGTTCGTGGTAATTGGTTTATGTCAGGAAATAAATGGCAATTTAGTGATGAAAATGGAAATGATTATAAAAACACATGGGCATATATAGATATATCAAATAATCCAATGAATCAAAATGCTGACTGGTATAGGTTTGATGAAAATGGAAATATAATGATAGGATACTATTTCACTGAAGATAGAGTATATTATTTTGATGATGGTGCGGTAAATAAAGCAAACGAAGGAAAAATGCTTGTGGGTTGGCATTGGCTTCCATCACCTGATGGCGGATACTGTTGTTATTATTTTGATACAAGTGCAGAAAATAAAGGAGTGCTTGTAACTAATGGTATTACGAGAGATGGATATTGTGTAGATGCACTTGGTAGGTGGTGTGATTCGGGGCAAGTTCAAAGAAGAAGTTATAGATAGGAGATAGATTCTATGGTAAAGCAAGTAATAAAAAAGATTATAAGTTTAATTCTTGTAAGTACGATGCTTATAGGAAATATTTGTACATATGTAAGTGCAAATGACTTTAAGTTATCTATTATTTACATGCTTGATGCCATAGAAGATATGGAATATAAAGAAAGGGAAGATGCTTATAAAAAAGAGCATGAGTCTTTTATTGCTGCTGATGAAAATAATGAGAATGTTGAAACAACAAATAACATAGTAACAAGTGACCTTTTAGGTGCAAGTGATTCTGCAAGCGAGAATGATTTTGTAGGTGCAAGCGATTCCGTAGGGGCGAGCTATGCGAGCCCTAATCATAATGAAGAGGATACGACAACAAGCGAGTATGAAACTGAGCCTGAAGAAGATGAAACTACAGAGAATACAAATATTGTAGGGGCGACGCATTGCGAGCCCGAACTTAAAGAGAGTGTTAAAAGTGAAGAAGTTACAACAACAGAAACAAGTGTAAATGACATAAATATTAATAAACTAACTGGTAGCGATATTGTTAATGAAGAAGGACATGTTGCTACAAGTTCTGATGTTGAAGAGAATGATAGCAATTCTAATGAAGAAGAAAAAGAAGATGATACAACAACTCAAAGTAGCGATAACACCAATGTTGATATCGCAACTAAATCTGAGATAGAAGATGGAGAGAAAGATGAAAGTGAAGAGGCTGTATCAACACCATCAGATGTTATTTATATAGAAAATGCTGATGTATCAACAAAATCTGAAATAAAGAAATATGCCATTGAATTAGAGCATATAGCAACTGAATCAGAGATTAGTATAGCAACCAAGTCAGAAATATCAGATGAAGTGAGAATGCCGGAAAAATATTATAGTGAATATAAAACATATGAAGATAAGTTAGTAGAATCAGGAGCAGTATTAACTGGATATGACAAGTATGGAAGAACATATTTAGTGGAAGAGAATGTAGGTACAGATGAAAAAGGACAGACCCTAAATAAGTTTGTAAAAATTATAGGATCAGGAAAGCATTATATAGATAAGGATGGTAAACTAAAGGAGAATAACGATATATTAATAAAAAAGGAACAAGAAGTAAAGTCTCCAGATTTTAGGTTGTTTGGCGGTTTATTTGGAGCAAGTGATAATGAGGATGATATAGTAAACGATGAAATTTATACGAATGCTGAAGGTAAGTCAGAGATTGAAGTATCAAGCAATGGAAACAATGGTTATTCAATAAAGAATGGAGAATATGAAATAAAAATAGTTCCTGTTACAGGAAATTATAGTAAAAGTAAAGTTTTAGATAATGCAATAAGATATAGTAATGTCTTTGATAATATTGATGTTCAATATACTATTATTGATGGCAATGTTAAAGAAGACATTATTTTACTTGATAAGTCTGAAATTAACTTATTTAGTTATAAGTTAGAGTTTAATGGTTTAAGTGCCAATAAAGAAGAAGATAGTATAGAAATAAGTAATGCAGATGAAAAAGTAGTATTTAATTTAACAGCTCCAGCAATAATTGATGCTGAAGGTAAGATAAGTGATAAAATTGAAATAAGGTATAACGAAGAAGAAAATATCGTTACATATGTAGCAGATAGAGAGTTTTTAGAAGGTGCTACATATCCAGTTCGTATAGACCCAATAGCAAGTACAATTGAGGAAGACGATGGGTATGCAGGCATGGAAATGCACTCAATACAGAGTAATAGGTCAAATAGGCATTATGATAATCTTGAATATAAGAAATTTGGAAATTTTGAAGGTTCAATTTGTCGTCAAATGGTATGGGTAGATCCTGAGGTATTTATAGGACCAGGAATTACAAATAGTTTGCAAGTTGAGTTAGCTTTAAATACAGTAGGTTGCTTTACTAATGGTGAAGTAGGATTTAAGGTAGGGAAAGTAAATGAAAACTGGGATAAAGATAGTATAACATGGAATACAAAACCTAATAATATATCATTTATTAACAATGTAGCTTATTCAACTGATATTGGTGAAGAGATGACATTTAATATAACACAATTTTTCAGAGAGTGGATAACTAATCCAAATCCAACACCAACTGTAGATGAAGAAGGGAATACAGACTATAGTTATATAAGAAACCAAGTAAAAGGTTTAGTTTTAATGTTAGACAATGAATCTTTGAATAATAAGTATGAAACATTTATGACGGGGAATTTATCTCCAAGGATTCAAGTGACATATAATGCTTCAAGTGTAAATTCTGATTTATTTTTGATGGATATTGCTGATAGTGAGTTTCATATAGGAGCAGCAACAAAGAAGACAAGTACAGGAGGGCAAACGGTTGAGGGGGTAGTGATATATGGTTTAACTCAATCAATGAACCATGGACCAGTGTGTGAACATGATTGTGAGAGTGATAATGATAGCCACATTCATCATAGTCCAGGAAATCACAAAGTAACAATTCAAGTAAAAAGTGAAAATAATAATTATATTTTAAACGAAATAATAAATCCAGAAGCGGCAGTAGTGTATCCAGATTACAAATTAGTAAATACATCTTGTACGGCTGTGAAGACGAAGGATTGCAATGTTCAAAGTAGTCCTATAATGTTAAATTGTATGCAACTAAACACTATATACAAAGTAAAAGTAATAGCAAGTGGTTGTAGAGAATATGAAGAGTGGGATGAAGATGTAACTCCTGATGATGATGATTATACTGGACCGTCAATAATTAAGCATCATGCAAAACATCGTGGTGGGTCTAAAACTAAGACATTTGAAAGTGATAGTGATAACGAAAATGTTTATGATATTGATTTTTTTCTTTTATACAAAGTGAAAATGGGAGACACGCTTGATAGGATAGCAGGACATTATGGAGTAAGCCCTACTACGATTAAAAATGATAATCATTTCAAAGAGTTATTGGGATATGAGAATAGTATATTATTTATAAGAAATCCTATTAGATTAGATGAATTATCAACTGAATTATCAGCAGCAGAATTACAAAAAATAAGAGAGCAACTAATCTTAAATGGTCGTTCTGATTTATTATGTGCTTATGGTCTTGAGCCAGTAAATATGTCAACAGGAGATTTTTATTTAGAGCACACAGATGCAAGTGTGCCTGAACTTGGGAATGATGAATTTAAGATAAGCAGAAGCTATAATTCAATTAGTAGAGGGATAAAGTCTGATTTTGGTTATGGATTTAATAGTATAATAAATGATAGGCTTATGGTTAGTGGTGATGGAACTGCTATGCATTTTGCTTCTGATGGTGGTGGAGATGTATATATAAAGTCGAGTAATGGAAATTACAAAGGTCAAAAGGGAGATAGTGTTTTAATTCCAATTAGAAGTTTAGATGGAACTGATGTTGAAGACATTGAAGATGAATATGATGAGGATGATGAAATTGGTAATGTAGAAGAGACATTTGATAATTTTGTAAGTGGATCTAACTATTGGCAGATAAAATATAAAGATGGTAGAATATACACTTATAATAGTGGTGGAGCCATAAAAACAATAGAAGATAATAGGGGTCTTAAATATACTTATAATTATGATAGTAGATATAGACCAACAAGTATAGTAACACCAAGTGGTATGATATTTAGTTTCACTTTTAATAGTAATGATTTGATAAGCAAAATAACTTTGCCAGATGGCACATATATAAGTTATGAGTATGATGCAAACAAGAATTTAATCAAAGTAACAGATGCTGAAAACCGCATCACAAGCTATGAATATGATTCTGACCATAAAATGACTGCATGGTCAGATGCTGATGGTATAAGACAAGTTTTAAATACATATGATAGTAGTGGTAGAGTGATAAAACAAGTGGATGCCAATGGTAATGAAGCAACTATTAATTACTATAGTGATAGAACAGTAATGGTTGACAATGAAGGTATAGAACATATATATTTACTTGATACAAAGAAGAGAACTAAAAGTCAATTGTTTGGAAGTTCTGTAAACTATGAAAAAGAATTTAATAATAATGGTCAGATTAAATCAGTAGTAGATGAGAATGGAGTAACAGCAAACTATACATATAATACAAATGGCAATTTGATAAAAGAAGAAAGAACAGATGGAGATTTTACTATAAGCAGAAGTTGGATATATGATGACAATGGAAATATCTTAAGTGAGACTGACTATAATGGTAACACCACAACTTACACTTATGATGCAAGAAATAACCTAACTAAAATTACCGACCCATGTGGCAATACAGAAGAGATGACCTATGATAGTTTATCTCGTATGACAAGTAAGAAAGATAGGAATGGCAATATAACTCATTACACATACAGTGGCAATAATCCACTACCTGAAACTACGATAGATGCAAGAGGAAATGTAACAAGATGGACATATGACACTATGAGAAGAAAAACAAGTGAAACAGATGCAGAAGGTTATACATCTTCTATACAATACGATAGGACAGGAAGAAAACTAAAAGAAACAGATAAGAGAGGTAATGAAACAAATTATACATATAGCAGTAGAGGCACAGTAACAAAGATAAAAGATAGAGAAAATAACGAAACCACATTCACATACGACAATGTAGGTAATATTTTAACTGGGACAGATAATGAAAATAACACTTTAACCTATGAATATGATAGAAATTACAACAAAATTTTAGAGAAAAATCTACCAAATGAAAAGAAAATGTTGTATAATGATAAAGGACAAATTATTGAAGAGATAGATGCCCTAAACCATAGTAAGAGATATACCCTTGATGGAGTGGGCAATATAATCAAAGAAGTAGATAGAAATGGTAATGAAATAAACTATAGATATAACAATGTCCTTAATAAAATCATAGAGAAAATTGACGGCAATGGTAAAACTACACGATATAACTATGATAACAATGGAAACCTGCTGAAAGAAATAAAGGCTGATAATAGCGAAATAAACTATGAGTATGATGCACTAAACCAACTTACAAAAATTACAAATGAAGAAGGCATTGATACTAATTTCACATATGATGCCAATGGCAATATTACTAAGAAAGAGACTGATAATAGGGTTATAGAATATACATATGATGAAGTAAATAATTTAACTGAAGAGAAGAACCCACTTGGCTATACAAATAAATTAGAATATGATGCAATAGGAAACATCACAAAATTAACTGATGAGAATGATTATGCTATAGAGTATACTTATGATGCGAATAGTAATGTAACTAAAATTAAAGATGCCGAGAATAATGAAGAAGAATATACATATGATAGAGAAAATAAGAAATTAACTTATAAAAATAAGAATGGTAATATTACAAGATTTTCTTATGATAGAGCTGGTAGGGTTATAAAAATGATAAATGCACTAAATGAAAAAGAACAACTTGAATATGACTCTAACGATAATATAATTAAAAATATTCTTTTCAATGCTGATGGAAGTATATTTAGTGAAACCAATAGAACATACAATGCATTAAATAAATTAGTTGAAGAGATAGATGCAGAGAACCATACCATAGCTTACACATATGATAATAATGAGAACATAACTGCGATAACAAATAAAAATGGTGACATAAAAACTTTTACTTATGATGCAAGTAACAATGTAATAGAGTCAACTGATGAAATGGGACTAACCACTCAATATGAATACGATGATGTTTATAACATTATTAGGGTTAATGACAATTCAAATGCTACTTTAGATTCTAATGGAGCAATTATAGGTGCGAATATTTGTGAACCTATAGAAACTCGAGAATATGATAGAGTAGGAAATTTAATAAAAGTTGTAGATGCACTAAATAGAAATACACAGTACGAGTATAATTCATTTGGCGAACAAGTAAAGAAGATTGACAAAGATGGTGCGATAACACAATACAACTATGACAACAATGGTAATCTGACAAAAGTAATACGACCAGATAATCAAGAACTGATATACACTTATGATAAGCATAATAAACTGATTAAAAGTAAACTTAATGATGTTGAATATGAATATACTTATGATAAGAATTATAATATAGTAGAAGAGAAGAATCCACTTGGTAATGTTGCCACTTTCACTTATGATAATGTAGGTAATACAGTAGAGGTTAAGGATGAAGAAGATAATACTATAGCATATACATATGATGAATTAAATCGTGTAATTAAGCAAACTGATAGCAGAAACGATGATGTAAATATTAAATATGATAGGAATAACAATGTAGTAGAAATTAAAACTGCTGAAAATATAACCAACAAATTTGAGTATGACAAAGAAAGCAGATTGACTAAAGAGATAGATGGCGAGAACCACTTCGTTAGTTATGAATATGATGGTATAGGTAATATACTTAAGAAAACAACTGAAAGCAACGAAATTACAACTTACACATATGATAAGCACAATGTCATGACATCTATGACTGATGCTCTCAACAATACTGAAAGATATGAAACTAATCTCAATAAGCAAATAGTTAAGAAGATACAAAAAGATGGCACAATCTATAAGTATAACTATGATAGAGTAAAGAGACTCACAAGCACCATAGACCCAATGAATTATAGGATAAACCTTATATATTCATTAGGAGATGACATATTAAAAACAACAGATACACTTGGCAGACAAGTGAATTATGAATATGACATCTTACATAACTTGACAAAGAAGATAGATGCTAATGGCAAAGATGAATTATACATATATGATAATAGAGGAAATGTTACTAAAAAGATTGATAGAAGAGAAACCGCTCAAAACTTTAAGTATGATTTAACCGACAATCTTATTGAATATACTGATGCAAATAATAACAAGACTACTTATACATATGACAAAGTAGGTAACATAAAAGAACTTAAACAGCCAAATGGTGGACTTATTAAGTATGATTATGATGCTAATTATAATAGAATTAAAGTAACCAATCCAAGAGGAAAGTCTACAAATTATGTATTTGATAGAGATAATAGATTAGTAAGTGAAACTGATCCAAATGGAAATATCAAAAGATATGATTACAATAGAAATAATAACCTAACTAAATTTACATCTGCTCTTGGAAATATACATAAATTTGAGTATGACACAGATAACAATTTAATAAAAGAAATAGACCCAAGAAACAAAGTTAAACAATATACATATGATAAATTACATAGACTAACTAAAACCACAAGTGAACTTAATAATACAGCCATATTCACATATGACACAGTAGATAATGTGGTAGGCATTAAAGACCCTAAAGGCACAAACACTGTATTTGATTATAATGATGTA
>JAGBKB010000062.1 GCA_017934175.1 Lachnospiraceae bacterium
CAGAAAAATGCAGACATAAGTGGCATCATTATATTCATTGACTTCATTGTTTGTTGCATCTGGTCAGGTTCTTCTTCAACACCATTTACTGTCTTCTTTTTATTTTGACCTTGCATAACAAGCACTGATAAATATTGTGATAATGCAGCAAGAGCAGGTATTATAATTCCCTTCAATGTAAATCCATATGCACTTGGTTCTGTAGAAAGATTTAAACCTAAAAAGGCATTAACTTTTTCTACTTCAGCATAACTATTCATAATTGCATCTGAATTAGCAAACTTTGAAGCAAACTCTTTCATTTGCATAGGATTTATTTTATTTAAAAAGTCTATTACTTTATTTGTAAGTGCTTCTCCTGTAAAAGTATCAATAGAGCCAAATTCTGCTCCTAATTTTTTATATGCCTCATTTCCATTTATAAACTCTGTTATTTTATTTGCTAAGTCAGAACTATTTATTAAATTAAAAATGTTTAAAAACTTTTCTTTTACTTGTGGAACATATGCTGGTATGTTCATAATAACTCTATAAAGTGCAAGAATTATAGGCATTTGTATAAGTAATTGAACACAACTTCCTGTCATAGATGTTCCATATTTTTCATATACGGCTTTTATTTCCTGCTGTTGCATCATCATAGATTGTTGGTCATTTTGTCCTTCGTATTTTGCTTGTATTGCTTTAATTTCTGGCTGTATAATATTCATTATCTTTGATGATTTTTGTTGCTTTACAGTTGATGGATATAAAATTATTCTTGTTATCAATGTAAATATGATTATAGCAAGTCCAACATTTGGAATTCCTATTTTATCAAGAACAATATATATTCCATTCATAAGATATCCAAAAAGTTTTACAATCAAAGTAAAAAGACTTCCAAATAATGGAAACCCACTTTGATAAGCAGTTAAATACATATTTTTTCCTCCCTTTTAGTAATAAAGATTTTAAATCATCTCTTATGAAAAGGTTACTAATCAAGGAACTGGGTCGAAACCACCCTTTGAAAAAGGATTACATCTAAGAATTCTCCATAGTCCAAGTGCTCCTCCCTTTATCGCGCCATATTTTTCTATTGCTTCCATGGCATAGTTAGAGCAAGATGGAGTATAAGGACATTTACCAAAAAGTGATAATGTCGGAGAAATATATTTTTGATATTTCTTTATAAGATATATAAAAAATTTTTTAATCAATTTTTTCTATTTTCCTTAATTAAGCAATATTTTCATTGTCTTTTTTTATTTTATGTTTTTTACATAAATATAAAAACTCATCGTTTAATTTAAAAAACTCTTGATTTGCACTGCCTACTCTTAAAACAACAACTATATCATAACCTTTTTTAACACTATCAATATTTTTTTTAAATATTTCTCTTATTCTTCTTATAAGAGTATGCCTTACAACAGAGTTTCCAACTTTATGTGATACAGAAATCCCAAGTCGGTTTCTTTCCACATCACTGTTTTTCGAAATATACATTACTAAATTTTTTGTAGCATAAGATACTTTTTCTTCGTATATTTTTCTAAATTCTTCATTTTTTTTAATTGAGTCTTTCATCAACTAATAAATAAAATAAAAATGGTCACTCTCGCGACCAAGATTTAACTTTATACTGTTAATTGTTTTCTACCCTTTGCACGTCTTGCTGAAAGAACTTTTCTCCCATTTGCTGTGCTCATTCTTGATCTAAAGCCATGAACTTTCAATCTCTGTCTCTTTTTTGGTTGAAGTGTCATCTTTGCCATATCATCTACCTCCTAAATAATATTAACGATTGTTTTTATGTAAAAATCATAAAATAAATAAAATTAACATAAAAATAAATTATAATATTTTTTACTTTTTTTGTCAATATTTATCACATTTTTTGATGTTAATAAAATGTTAATAACTTTATATTCTTTTTGTGTTCTTTCTATAATATATTCATTTTATTTTTTACTTTTTTTCCTGTTAAAAACTTGTTATTTTAACAATATTTTTAATTCTTTTAACTTGCAAAATATCTATTTTTTTAGTATAATAGCCCTTGCTATGGTTAAGAATTTCGAAAATTTAAAAGAAAACTGGTCCAAATTGTTAATTCAAATGAAGGAAGACTTTGAAATAAGTGACCACATTTATGATGCATTTATAAAAGATGTGCTCACTCCTGTAAAACTTGAAAAAGACACCCTTTATATAGAAGTCCCAGAAGAAGGATATATTAGTTTTTTACAAAATAGGATTTTGTCTATCTTAAGAATTGCCGTATCCCATGAGACAGGCATATCTACTGAAAATCTTGATATTATATTTAAGACAAAAAACAATCCTTCAAAAAAGCAAAAAAGCGAAACTGAAGATTTTGAAAAACTATTAAAAAACTCTGGTATAAGCAATCCACAAAATACTTTTGAGAACTTTATACAAGGTTCTTCAAATTCTATTGCTTATGCAACTTGTATTGCTGTTGCAGAGCACCCTGGTGAAAATTATAATCCTTTACTTATATATGGAAAAACAGGACTTGGAAAAACTCACTTATTACATGCTATAGCAAATTATGCACTTAAAAAAAATCCTAATTTAAATGTGTTATACACAACTTGTGAACGTTATGTCCAGGAATATGTTGATAGTATACCAAAGAGAACTACAACAGATTTTAAAAATAAGTATAGAAATGTTGATATTTTGTTAATAGATGACATTCATGACCTTGCTGGCAAAGAACAAACACAAGAAGAGTTTTTTAACACATTTAATGATTTATACGATAATAAAAAACAAATTGTTTTAACATCTGATAAACCTATAAAAGAAATGGGTGAAAAAATACAAGAACGAATAAAATCAAGACTTACTTGGGGTTCAACTTGTGAAGTTTATTTACCTGATTATGAAACAAGAATAGCAATATTAAGAAATAAAGAAAAATTAAGACATCCAGAATATCCAGTAGATAATGAAGTTATAAAATTTATTGCTCAAAATGTAAAATCAAATATTAGAGAACTTGAATCTTCACTTAATAATATTATTTTATATTCAAAAATTATTAACAAAACAGTAGATTTAGAAATGGCAAAAAATAGACTTTCTTATATAAAAAATAAGGAAGAAAATAAAATAACCCCTGAAAAAATAACAAATGAAGTATGTAATTATTTTGGTTTAAATATTCTTGATGTTTGTGGCCCAAAAAGAAATAGAGAGTTTGTATATGCAAGAGATATAGCAATTTTCTTATGTAGAGATATGATAAAAGAAATAACTCAAGCAAAAATAGGTGAATTTTTTAATAGAGACCATGCTACTGTTATTAATTCATGTAAAAAAATAGAAATAAATATGAAATTAGAAAAAGATTTATCTGAACATATAAAAAATATTAAAGAAAAACTGTTATTAATTTAATATTTTTAACAAGTTTTTAAACAAAAAAATGCTTAATTTATAAGAAATTTTTAAATTATCAACTTTTTAACACATATAATAATAATAAATTTAAAATATAAATAAATAAAAGGAGCAGATATGAAAATAACATTTAAAAGAGAAGATTTTTTATATTCTTTAAATATTGTTAGTAAAGCACTTAAAAAGAATAATTTACAAAAGATATTAGATTGTATTTTAATTGATGCAAGTAAAAATAAAATATATTTAACAAGTCAAGATGGAAAAGAAATAACTATAAAAACAGAAGCAAAAGGAAATATAATAGAAAATGGTATTGCTGCTATAGAAGGACAAAAATTAATAGAAACAATTAGTAAGATGCCAAATGATATAGATATAGAATTAGAAGTAAATAAAGATAGAGATTGTTTTATAATATGTGGAGAAAATATAAAAAATAGTTTTCCTGCAAGAGATGAATCAACTTATCCAAATACCCCACAAGTTATAAAAGAAAATAGAATTGTTTTAAATGAATTAAAATTAAAAAAAATAATAGAAAAAACAATTTTTTTATATGATAGAAATGTAGAATCAGGAAATATTGTATTAAAAGGTATTTATTTTAATATAGATAAAGAAAATTTTACTGCTAAATCTATGGATGGATATGTTATATCTATAATAAACGAAAAAATAGCAGAAAACCAAAATAAATATGAAAAAATTGTTCCAGGTTCTACACTTGAAGAAATAAATAAACTTATAAAAGGTGAAGTTAATAAAGATATAAATATATATTTTAATGATAAAAATATAGCATTTGAGTTTAATAATACAATTATAACTTCAATAATTATTCCAAATAATTATATAGATACTGATAGAATATTTAATGTAGATAAAACAACTTCAATAACTATAAATAGAGAAGATTTAATTGCTGCACTTGATAGGTCTACAACATTTGTAGAAGAAAGTGAAAATAATAAAAAACCAGTTATATTAAATATAAAAGATGATATTATAGAAATAAGTTTAAGTTCTCTTTCTGGTGAGTCTTATGAAAAAATAAATATAAAAAAGAGCGGAAAAGATATAAGAATTGCATTTGCTGCAAAAAGATTAATAAAGATATTAAATGCAATAAGTGATGAAAATGTAAATTTATATTTTTCAGGCTCTAAACAACCAGTTATAATTAAAGATAAACAAGAAACATATTTATATTTATTAACACCAGTAAAAATTGATTAATAATTATAAAAAATTTTATTAAGCCTCTAAAAAATTAAAATTTATAAAAATTTATTTTTCAAAAATTTTAAATTTTTAGGTTTTATAAATTAAAAATAATTATTTATCTAAAAAATATATGTATATAAAAAAATTAAAATTAAAAAATTATAGAAATTATAATGAAATAGAAATTAATTTTGATAAAAATATAAATATAATTTATGGAAATAATGCAGAAGGAAAAACAAATTTACTTGAATCAATTTATATGTGTTCAACTTCTAAATCTCATAAAAATAGTAAAGAAAATGAAATTATAAATTTTAAAGAAACAGAATCACATATTAAATTATTTTTATATAAAGAAAGTAATAAAGATATAACAATAGATATTCAACTAAATAAAGATAAAAAAAAAGGTATAGCAGTAAATAAAGTAAAGATAGAAAAATTATCAGAGTTTTTAGGATTATTTAATGTTATAATGTTTGCTCCTGAAGATTTAAATATTATAAAAGATGGACCACAAGTAAGAAGAAAGTTTATAGATATAGAAATATGTCAGATAGATAAAATATATACAGTATCACTTAATAATTATAATAAAACTTTAAATGAGAGAAATATTTTATTAAAAGATATAAATAATTCAAATGTAAATAAAAAAGATTTAATAGATATACTTGATGTGTATGATGAAAAAATTGTTGAATACGGTATACAGTTAATTTTAAAAAGAAAAGAAAATATAAAAAAATTAGCCGAACTTATAAAAGATATTCATTATAAAATAAGTGATGAAAAAGAATATTTAATTATAGATTATGAAAATGATATTATTAATAGTATAGTGCCAAATGAAAATGTTGATATTAATAGTGAATTAAAAACAAACTATTTAAAAAAACTAAAAGAAACAAGAGAAATAGATATTAAAAATCAATATACAGGCATAGGCCCACATAGAGATGATATAAGTTTTAAGATAGGTGAAAAAGACATAAGAAGGTTTGGCTCACAAGGTCAGAAAAAAACTGCAGCAATAAGTTTGAAATTATCAGAATTAAGAATTATAAAAGAAAAAACAAATGAAACACCAGTTTTACTTCTTGATGATGTGTTTTCAGAACTTGATGAAAGTAGACAAAAACTTTTGGTAAGTAACTTAAAAGATGTCCAGACAATTATAACTTGTACAGGAATAAAGAAAAATATTTTTGATTTGCTAAATCCTGATAAGATTTTCCAAGTCAAAAACAATATGGTAATAGAAAAAATTAAATGATAATTTGTAGATATCTCACAAAAGAAAAAAGTTGGAGCGAAAACAAATTTTTTGCAACGATGGCGATAGATGAGCCTTAGAGTTTTAGCACTGTTTGAGCGAAGCGAGTTTGCAAAACTCTTGGCGAATCAGAGCCAGCGCTTGCATAAAAAATCTTGTTTTAGCGACCTTTTTTCGATGTGAGATATCTACAAATTATAAAGTAAATTTTTGTATTAAAAGGTATTTATGGAGAATGTTGAAGGTTTAGAAAATCAAAATTATGGAGCCGACCAGATACAGGTTTTAGAAGGTTTAGAGGCAGTTAGAAAAAGACCTGGTATGTATATTGGTTCAACTAATGAACGAGGACTTCATCACATAGTTTACGAAATTGTAGACAATTCTGTTGATGAAGCACTCGCTGGTTTTTGTGATGAAATAAATGTTACCATAGAAAAAGATAATTCTATCACAGTTTGTGATAATGGTAGAGGAATACCAGTAGATGAAAAAAAAGGAACGGGAAAATCTGCTCTTGAAATAGTTTTTACAATTCTTCATGCAGGAGGAAAATTTGGTGGTGGCGGATATAAAGTTTCAGGAGGACTTCACGGTGTTGGTGCATCAGTTGTAAATGCATTATCAAAAGAGTTAACTGTAAAAGTATTTAAAGATGGAAAAATTTATTCGCAGAGTTATAACATAGGTAAACCAATAACTAAAGTTGAAGTTATAGGTGAATGTGAAAAAGAGAAACACGGCACAGAAGTTCATTTTGTTCCAGATTCTGATATATTTGAAACTACTATTTATAATTATGACACATTAAAAACACGACTTAGAGAAACTGCATTTTTAACTAAAGGATTAAAAATAACTCTTACTGATAAAAGAGAAGGCAAAGAAAAGGAAAAATCATTTCACTATGAAGGTGGTATAAAAGAGTTTGTTCAGTTTATGAATAAAGGAAAAAATCTTTTATACGATAAAGTTTTTTATTGTGAAGGAAACAAAGAAAATATTATTGTAGAAGTTGCCCTTCAACATAGTAGTGAATACCAAGAAGCAATATATACATTTGTAAATAATATAAACACACCAGAAGGTGGAACACACCTTACAGGTTTTAAAAATGCTCTTACAAAAGTTATAAATGATTATGCGCGAGAACAAAAATATCTTAAAGAGAGTGATGAAAACCTAACTGGTGAAGATATAAGAGAAGGACTTACTGCTATAATATCTGTGAAAGTAGAAGACCCTCAATTTGAGGGACAGACAAAACAAAAACTTGGAACAAGTGAGGCACAGTTTGCAGTTCAATCAGTTTTAACAGATAGTTTAAAATATTTTTTAGACCAAAATCCAAATATAGGAAAAGTTATTTGTGAAAAAGCAACTCTTGCAAGAAAAGCGAGAGAGGCTGCAAGAAAGGCAAGAGATTTAACAAGAAGAAAAACTGCACTTGAAGGTGGAGGACTTCCTGGAAAACTTGTTGATTGTAGTGAAAGAGATTCTACAAAGTGTGAGATATTTATAGTCGAGGGAGATTCAGCACTTGGCCCTGCAAAAGATGGAAGAGATAGTCGCTATCAAGCAGTTATGCCACTTCGCGGAAAGATTTTAAATGTAGAAAAAGCAAATGAACAAAAGATGTATGAAAATGCAGAGATAACTGGTATGATTACTGCATTTGGCACAGGTATAAAAGATGAGTTTGATATAAGTAAACTTCGTTATGATAAAATAATAATTATGACTGATGCCGATGTCGATGGAGCACACATTGCTACACTTATGCTCACATTTATATATAGATTTTTACCTGAACTTATAAAACAAGGTCATGTATATCTTGCACAGCCTCCACTTTTTAAAGTTTCAAAAGGTAAAAAATCTTTTTATGCTTATTCAGATGCAGAAAAGGATGAGAGAGTAAAAGAGTTGGGAGAAGATGCAGATGTATCAAGATTTAAAGGTCTTGGTGAAATGGATACAGAACAACTTGCAGAAACTACTATGGACCCAGAGACAAGGGTACTTCTTCGTGTCAATATGAATGATGATGCAGCATCAGAACTTGATTTAACATTTACTACACTTATGGGTGATGAAGTAGCACCAAGAAGACAATTTATAGAAGAGAATGCGAAGTATGTGCAGAACTTAGATGTATAAAATAAAAGTATTATAAATAAAATATATTATGGAACCAAATGTATTTGATAAAATTAAAGAAGTTGATTTAAAGAAGACAATGGAGAATAGTTACCTTGACTATTCTATGTCGGTAATTGTTTCTCGTGCTCTTCCAGATGTAAGGGATGGACTTAAACCAGTTCAGAGGCGTATTTTATATGCCTTGCATGCTCTCGGAGTTACTCCAGATAAGAAAACTAAAAAATGTGCAACTATCGTTGGTGAGACTATGGGTAAATATCACCCACATGGTGATTCATCAATTTATGGTGCACTTGTTGGTATGGGTCAACCTTGGAACTATAGAAAAGTTTTAATTGATAAACAAGGAAACTTTGGTTCTGAAGATGGTGACTCTCCTGCAGCGATGCGTTATACTGAAGCAAAGATGTCAAAGATGGCATCATTTATGCTTGATGGTATAAATAAAGATGAAGTAGATTTTGTTCCTAATTTTTCAAATGAGTATGAAGAGCCAGTAGTTCTTCCTGCAAGATTTCCAAATCTTCTTGTAAATGGCACAACAGGAATTGCGGTAGGTATGGCTACAAATATACCACCACATAATTTTACAGAAGTTGTAAATGCTGTTATAAAAATAATTGATGACAAAATAAATGATAAAGAGACAACTATAAAAGATATAGCAGAGATAATAAAAGGACCTGATTTTCCAACAGGTGCTCTTATACTTGGAAGAAAAGGAATACAAGATTATTTATCTACAGGTAGAGGAAAAGTAAAGATAAGAGCAAATTGCGAAATAGTTGCAGATGACAAAGGAAAACAAAAAATAATTGTTCATGATTTACCTTATCTTGTTCATAGGTCAGAACTTATAGCAAAAATTGCAGAACTTGTAAAAGATAAAAAAATTGAAGGTATAACTCATGTCCTTGATGTCTATGGTAAAAAGACAACTGACAAGATAGAGATTACTTTAAGAAAAGATGCACCTGCAAATATAATATTAAATCAACTTTATAAACTTACAGATTTACAATCGAGTTTTTCTGTGATTATGCTTTGTATTGTAAATGGTGAACCAAAAACTTTAAATATTTTACAAATGCTTGATGAGTTTTTGAAGCATCAAGAAATAGTTGTAACTAGAAGAACAAAATTTGATTTAAGAAAAGCAGAAGATAGAGCACATATAGTTGAAGGACTTCTTAAAGCTATAAGTATAATTGATGATGTTATAAAAACTATAAGAGAATCTAAAGATGGAACTGAGGCAGAAAAGAATCTTATAGATAAATTTGGTTTTACTGAGAAGCAGGCAAATGCAATAGTTGAAATGAGACTTCGTGCACTTACTTCACTAGAATTAAATAAGCTTCAAGATGAATTAAAAGATTTGAAAGAAAAGATTGCATATTATAAAAGTATTCTTGCTGACAATAAAAAATTACTTTCAGTTATAAAAGAAGAATTAACTGAAATGGAAAAGAAAGAGCATGATGAGAGAACAACAAAGATAGTTGAAGATAAAGAGGATGAAACATTTGATGCAGAACAACTTATAGTTGAAGGAGATTTAGTTATCACTATGTCTCATCTTGGATATATTAAGAGTATGGACCCAGATACATTTAGAAAACAAGGTCGTGGTGGAGTAGGTGTAAAAGGTATGGCTACAATAGACAATGACTTTGTCCAAGATGTATTTATGACGACAAAACACTCTACACTTATGTTTATAACAAATCTAGGTCGTATGTATCAAATGAAAGGTTATGAAGTGCCTGAAGGAAGCAGAACTGCAAGAGGAACTGCAATAGTTAATATGTTGAAACTTAAAGAAGGCGAAAAAGTAACTGCAGGAATTGATACTAAAGATTGGGATTCTGATAAGTATTTAGTATTTGCAACTCAAAAAGGTTTGATAAAAAAGACAAAACTTTCAGAATATAATTCAGTTCGTCAAAATGGTCTTAAAGCACTTAATATAAAAGATGGCGACAAACTTATAACTGCGAAAATAACAAATGGAAATGATGACATTTTCCTTATTACAAAAAATGGTCTTTGCATGAGATTTAATGAAGAAAAGATAAGAGATATGGGGCGTAACACTGCAGGTATAAAGGGAATAAAAGTACAAGAGGGTGATGAACTTATAGCAATGCTTGTGTCAAATGAAGGAAAAGAACTTTTACTTGTTACAGAAAATGGTGTAGGTAAGAGAACTGATGCAAATGAATTTGCTACAAAGGGTAGAGGTGGCAAAGGAATGATATGCTATAAGCCAAATGAAAAAGCAGGAAAGTTAGTCGGCGCAGAACTTGTGGATGGCACCGAAGATTTAATGATTATAAATGAAAAAGGTTTAATAGTTAGAACTGCTATGAAAGATATAAGAGTAATGGGAAGAAGTGCAGCAGGTGTTCGTATAATGAAGAGTGATGATGGAACAAAAGTCACAAGTGTTACAAAAATAAAACAATAAAAGAAAAAAGATGTTATGAATAAAAAATTTTTTAATGTAAAAAAAATATTACCATTGTTATTATTATTATTGTTGATAGGTTGCAATCTAAAAGAGCAAAAGATAGTGTATGTTGCTTGGAACAACAAGCAAGATTCAACCAGTTTTGTGAGTACATTGATAGCAATAGAGGCGACTGGGGCTAAAGTAAAAATTTTGGAAATGGCAAAATCATATGATTTAATGTATGATGAAAATAATAATTTGATAAATGCAGAAGATGAATATGGAGCCCTTACAGAAGAAACAACTTCAATTATTAAAAAGAACTTATGGCATAATTCAAATGTAGAAGAGTTGATGAAAGATGTTGAATATATAGTTTTTCCTGGTGGTTTTGACATTTCCCCATCTCTTTATGGTGAAAAGCATAAAGTGATAGAGGGAGAAATGGAATTTTCGGGCGAAAGAGATGTATCTGATTATATGCTGCTATCATATTGTATAGAGAAAAACATACGAACTTTTACTATATGTCGTGGAATGCAAATGTTGTCGGTAGTATCAGGGTGTAAGTTGATACAAGATATACCAAGTTATTTAAATGATAGTAGCAAAGAATTTGATTATATACACCGTGACAAATATAAAAAAGATTTTGTATATCATGACATAGAAGTACTTACAGAAGACTCATTTTTATATAAGATAATGAAAAAGAAAATATTAAAAGGAGTTCCTTCTTGGCATCATCAAAGTACTTTAGATGTAAACGATACAAATCTTGTTATAACAGCAACAACTAAAACAGGAAAACATGACATTATAGAAGCAGTAGAGAGAAAAGATAAGAGTTTTATCTGGGGGGTACAATTTCATCCAGAGATAGCAGTATGTGGAAAGTTAGATAATAATTTAAATAGTGAGAGTATGGACTATGATGATGCAATTCTATTTTTTTCTTCACTTACGGATGACCGCTTAAAAAAAGAATAAAACAAACAATGAGTAATAGATTTAAAATCTATATAAAAACTAAAAAGAATTTAATAGATGCAATTAATAAATATGGTTTTATACCATTTTTTTTAAATTCAATAGAAGGGTTTTCTATTGAAGAAAATGTATCCCCTGATATATGGTGGAATGGTGCTAATGGGTGGAAGGTATGGGAATGGAAAGGACCAATCATAAAGGAATTAAAATGTGCTTATGGAAAATTTTTTGATAAGAAAGCAGTATTCATAAGTAAAGATTGGTTTTATGATTTTGCAAATTATAGAAGAAATGGTTATGACTTTGATGCAAGATTTGAAGATGGTTTAGCATCATATAGAGAAAATGATTTATATAGTCTAATAAATGCAAATGCACCGATTTTATCAAAAGAATTAAAAGAGATAGGCAATTATAAAAAAGGTGGCAAGGTTGGATTTGAAACTTTAATTACAAAATTACAAGAAAAATGTTATGTCATAATAGATGATTTTGTCTATATGAGAGATAAATATGGTAATCCTTATGGATGGGGAGTTGCCAAGTATTCAACACCTGAAAAGTTTTATGGAAAATCTTTCATAAATAAAGTTTATAAAAGAGCACCTGAAAAATCATACGAAAAAATATTTAATCATTTGTGTGATATGCTACCAAATGTAAGTGATGAAGAAATAAAGAGACTTCTTAAAAGATAGGAGTGATATGTTTACCAAGCAATCAAAAAATACTTTAGTATTGGATATTCTTCAGATTTTAGAAAAATATTCTGATGTAAGTCATAGACTTACACAGAATGATATTATTTCTTTGCTTAAAACAGAGTTTGATATGGATGTTGAACGAAAATCTATAGTTAGGAATATTAGCAATCTTATAGAAGCAGGATACAATATAGGCTATGATGAGAAAAGTAAAGTAAATGGTAAAAATAAGACTGAAGTAAAAACCAACTTTTATATTGAAAGAGATTTTGATGACTCAGAATTAAGATTTTTGACAGATGGAATTATATTTTCAAAGTTGCTTTCAAGCAGACAAAAGAAACAACTCATTAAAAAACTTGAAAGTTTATCAAGCAAATATTTTAAATCAAGTTTAAGCAAAGTTAGTATGTCAGACAGTGATAAAACAAAGAATGAAGACTTATTTTTAAATATTGAAATTATAGCGGAAGCAATAACAAAAGGCAAGAAAATTAAATTTAATTATCTTACGTATGATATGGATAAAAAGTTAGTTTATAGAAAAAATGAAAATAACGAAATAAAACAATATATAGTAAGTCCACATCAAATGGTTGCTTCAAATGGTAGATATTATTTAATATGCTCTTATAATAAATATGAAGATGAAATATCAAATTTAAGAGTAGATAGAATTATAAATGCCGAGATACTTGATGAAAGAGTTGATAAAAACAAAGCATTTAAAAACTTCAATATTCCAAAGCATATGATAGAGCATATTTATATGATGTCAGGGGAAAGTGAAAATGTTACATTTGAGTTTAATCGTAATATATTAAAAGATGTCATTGATTGGTTCGGAAGTGATATAATACTTAAAAAAAGTAAAGATGAAAATATATTAGTTGCTGAAGCAAAGGTAAATGAAAACGCTATAAGATTTTGGGCATTGCAATATGGTGAAAATGTAACAGTGAAATCTCCAAAAAGTTTGGTTAAAAGAATAAAAGAACAACTAAAAAATATGAATAAAAGATATAAATAGTAAATAATGAAGAGAGCCCGCCGGAAGACGGGTTTTTTTATGCGATAAATTTGTCGCATATACTTTGTTATAATTTTAAATGAAGAAATAGATAGTATAAGTATTAAAAGAAATGAAAGAGGTGAATGCTATGAGACCAATGGATAAGGTTATAGGGTATAAGAACATAAAGGAAGAGTTGTATAGACTAATTGATGTACTAAAGAATCCAAGTAAGTATCAAAAGATGGGTGTTGAGGAGCCTAAAGGCTTAATGCTGATTGGAGACCCAGGTATAGGGAAAAGCCTACTTGCTGAATGTATTATTGAAGAAACAGGACGAAAAAGTTTTATAATAAGAAAAACAAGGTCGGATGGAGATTTTATTAATTTTATAAAAAATACTTTTGAAGAAGCAAAAAAGGCTGCACCGTCTGTTATTCTTATAGATGATTTAGATAGATTTGAGAATGGTGATAGAGATAAAGTAAATGGGGAAGCATATATAGCAATACAGTCACTGATTGATGAAATTAAAAATGATAAAGTATATGTAATTGCAATCGTAAATAATGAAACTTTATTACCGGACTCATTATGTAGAGATGGTAGATTTGATAAGAAGATATACATGGAAGTTCCTGATGGTGACAATGCTACAAAAATTGTATCACATTATCTAAAAAATTATCCTTGTGATGAAGATGTTAATTCTGAATTTATTGCAAAAATTCTCAATAATGAAAGTTGTGCTACACTTAAAAATGTTATCAATGAAGCGGGCATTAGAGCAACATATAAAGGAAAAGAAAAAATTGATATGGATGATATTTTACACGCTTGTCTTAGAGTTATTTATAAAGCACCAGAATGTTTAGAAAATGCCATTTATGATTATGTTAGAAGCAAAGCATATCATGAGGCAGGACATGCGGTTATAAAGGAGATATTAGAACCAGGAACGGTCAATATTGTTACAGTGCTTAAATGTGAAGGGGATATTGGTGGAATTACATCAAGTTCTCAAGATAAGAATTATTATAATGATATAGACTTTATGGATAATAAAATACTAATGCTTCTTGGAGGCAAAGCCGCTATTGAGTTAAAATATGGTAAGATAGATACAGGATGCTCTTCTGACATTGATAGAGCATTTTATATAATTGAAAGAACGGCTAAAGACTTTGCAGGGTACAATTTTATGTGTTATAACGAATTTTTAAAAGAGAATGGTTGGGCAAAAAAGAATAGAGAGCAGATAATGGCATTTAAAATGGAAGAGTATTATAGTAAAGCAAAAAGAATACTTGTAGAGAATAATGATTTTTTAGAGAAAATGACAGATTTGTTGGTTGAAAAGAAAATCATTACATATTTAGATATTATTGAATTAAAGAAAAAATAATTTGAAAGGAGATAGAAGGATGCCTACAATTTTTGAGAATATTGGAAATAATGTTGAAGATGCTATTGATGTTAATGATGTTTTGAGACTTGCAGGACTTGATTTTAAAGTAAATGCAGAAAATTGTTATTATATGTATGATGGTCAACCAGAGTTAGTACCTGGTGTTTTGGCTAATGTGAGAGAAGACACAGGGGAAATATTAGGTGTTGTTAGTAATAGGTATAGAATATTGCAAAATGAAGATGCATTTGATTTTGTCAATTACATTTCAGATGATATTAAGTTTAAGAAAGCAGGAATGACATATAATGGGATGATATATATTATTGCTGAAATGGAGCCAAAAAATTATTTAGGTGAAGATTATAGAAATTATGTTGTCTTTAGAAATTCGCATAATGGCAAATACCCATTACAAGCAACTATTAGTCCTATGAGAGTAGTGTGCGAGAATCAATTTAACTCAATATTTAGAAAAGTAGATAACAATGTGTATATAAAACATTTATCAGGGTTTGAATCCAAATTGAAAATGGCAAAACAAGTACTTAAAGGTTATGCCAAGACTATTAGCGAGTTAGAAAATAGATTAAATAAATATGTGATGATGCCATTTACACAAGAACAGTTTTCGATGTTTGTTGATTATGTGTTTCCTATTACAGATGAAATGAGTGAAATTGTGGCTGATAAGCAAGATGAGAAAAGAAATATTTTAAATTATGCATATAAATATGATGATAATCAAAATTATAAAGGAACACTATTAGGGGCTATAAATGCTACCACTTATTATGATTCTCATTTTATAGAGTTTTTTGGAAGAAGAACTAATATAATTGAGAAAAGTTTTATTAAAATATTAGATGGAATGCAGTTGACAAATAAATTGTTGGAGTATGCTACATAAATATCAATATTTTATGTTATAATAAAGGTGTGACAAAATTAAAGATTTAGTTATAAAATATGATATTAAAATGATATATGAGTGAGGTAAAAGTAGATGAATGTAAAGAATAGTATAATACCAGCATTAAGCAATAATAACCATGAGTTATTTCATTCTAATCTATGGCAATGGTTGATAGAACAGGATCATAGTTTTGTTAAAGTGTTCTTTGATAAATTTAAAATAGATAACTATGAAGAAGTGAAAAGAGAAGATAAGCATCTTGATTTAACTATAATTGATAATGATAATAATTACTATATCATTGAAAATAAAGTAAAATCTATTCCATCAAAAAGGCAGTTAGAAGAATATAAAACGAAAATAGATAAAAAGAAGAAGATTAATAAAAAGAGTTATTTATTAATATCATTAATGCAACCACAAAAAGATATGCTATCAAATGGGTGGGAAGGGATGTCTTATTTAGATATGTCTAAAAAATTAAAAAAGTTTGTAAAAAAAAGTAATAAGAAAATAATTAAAAAATATAAATATTTATTGATAGAATATTGTAAATACATAGAATATATGGATAATGAAATAACAAATAATAAATATGTATCTGAAAAGAAATATTTTATTGATGAAAATAAGATTGAAGGCAGTATCTTAAAAGATACATTAAAGAAAATAAAGATGGAAAAGTTGAAAGAGTACATGCAAGGAAAATTAAACAAATATAATGAAGAATTATCAAAAAAAGGTTATGCTTATAGAGTGTTTACAGGTTTTTACAATACATATCCAACTCTGACTATTAGAATTTGCGATAAGGAAAAATTAAAGACTGACAAAAAGCATCAAGGGATTGAAATACAGATAGAGGGTAAACAGTATAGATTTATGGTTAGAATTAAAAAGAGATTAAAAAAAGATTCTTGGGAAACAGCCTTAAATATCTTTGGGAAAACAGGATTTATAGTGCCTAATAGTAAAATTGAGAACAAAGATGGAAAGAAGATAATACATGGCTATGTCAGTTCAATGGAAGGTGATCATTGTAATTATAAGGGGAAATATGAAGGTGATATAGATGGTGTGTATCAATATTATAATTTGGAAGATATTAAATATAAAGATTTAGCAGAAAGAGTATGCAAAGATTTTGAGGAGATAAGTAAAAATATTTTATCAAAAGAAAAGTTTAAAGAGTATTTTACGAAATAATAAACAAGTAAAAAAAATGATAAAAAACAATATAAATGTAAAAATATTTTTAAATGAAAAAAGTTAAGGAGAAATAAAGATGGGAAACATTGTCAATAAGTATCAAAGATACTGTGGAACTTGCAGTTTTTGGGATGGAAAAGTTGTATCTAAAGATACTGTTAAAGTAGAAATTAATAGCACCAATGCTAAATGTAGTAAGAAAAATCAATATTTTAATTATCAACAAAACTTTGGATGTTCAAATTGGCAACAGAGATTTAAGTAATAAGTTTTGTAAGTGAATATGGTTTTATAAATTTATTTAAGGAGGTAATGTTATGTTTAATGAAGAAATTGTAATCAAGTTTTATGGAGGTAGAGCAGAGTATATTGGTTCAAAACTTTATAAAATAGGAGGGAATAGAGTTGAGTATATTGGTAGCAAACTTTATAAAGTTGGAAATGATAGAATTGAGTACATTGGCAACAAAATGTATAAAATAGGCAGTAATCGTGTTGAATGGATTGGCGATAAAGTCTATAAGGTTGGTGATAAAAGATTTTAGAATTGATATTAAAATAATCAATTTTTAGTATAGTTATTAGAATTCAATATAAATACCTATAAAGAGTGTGGAGAGTGACAAGCCCTAAGACCCACCAGCAACCTATTAAGTTAGGTGCTAAAGCTTGAATGATGGGTCATAAAAATTGTTATTATGCCCATCGTAGCGATGGGCTTTTTGTTAATTATTATTATACAAGATTAAAATATAGGAGGTAAAAAATATGAAAAATTATGTAACAAAAAAAGAAAAAGAAGAACTATGGTTTTTGTGGAAACAAATTGAATTAGATTTAAGGGTATTATATAAAAAACATAGACCATTAAGAAAACTAAAATTCAATATTATTATTGAAAACTTAAATTTATTTATTCAAAACTCATATTGGCGTAAAAAGTATAAAAAAGCAACAAGCTACATTTGTAAACTATATATTGCTATTCAATATTGCAGGAGTTATGATGCATTTATAAAAATGAAAGATACTATGTTACAAAATGAGTGCATAATTGCCGAATGTTGGATTGAAAACTGTTTGTCAATAGAAGACTATGAATATATGAGAGACAAGGTTACTAAAAATGTACAAGCCAAAATTACATATAATAGTATAATAAATCTTTTTAAATCATTAAAAGATGGCGATGAGTTTACTATAGAACCGCATGGCAGAGAAATATATAATCCAGATTTTGTAGAAAAATTTAATAGAAAATAGTATTAATAGAATAGTCGGCTGCAAAACGAATAAAAGGGGGATATCGCATAGGTTTTACATCAACAATAGAGTATAATTATCGTGGGTTTTAACAAATTATCCTATAAAAATTTGTTAAAAAAGTAGTACAAAAAAAGGAACACCTGATATATATTTATAAGTGGAAAAACAAATAAATATAGGAGGTGTTCCCCATGAATAGGG
>JAGBKB010000063.1 GCA_017934175.1 Lachnospiraceae bacterium
ACAATTAATCAAACAGGTAAACCTGTTGATAAATTTGTATTTACTGCACAAACTAATCCTATAACTATTGATGGTAACGGAGGTAGTGCCAGTACAATAATAGTAAGCACAAAAAATGGAATTAATATTGATTTTACTGTAGGTTCTGCTCCTAATTGGATTGTTCCAATTAAAGGTTCGAATAATGTAAATTTTGCAATAGCTAAAAACTTTACTGAACAATCGAGGACTGCAACTATTGGTCTTACACAAAATGAAAGTGGAAATACAATTAGTTTAATTATAAATCAAAATGCATCTGCTATTGAATTTAGTATTGATTCTACAGAAGATACATTTAGTGACGAAGCAACTGATGTAAGCCATACTGTTGTATCTACTGTAAATGGTATTGCTCAAGAATATTCTGTAACTCCTAATGAAAGTTGGATTAATTATGATATTTTTGATACATTATTAAGAATTGGTGCTACTGAAAATACAAGTACTGAAACTCGTATAGGTACAGTTACTTTAACACAAAATGGTACAAATCGTACAATAACAATTACTATTACTCAATTAGGTAAACCTGTTCAAGACACTTATGTATTTGAAACAGATAAATCTTCTATATCTATAGTTAAAGCTGGTGGAAGTCAAGAAGTTAATGTAACTTCTACTAAGAATGGTAGTAGATTTGCTGGACTTTCTATAACAAATCAACCTTTTTGGATTACTGTTGCTGAAATTCCTACAACTGATGGAATCAAGTATACATTTACTGCTGGTGAAAATACTTCTATTGGTACAAGAAGTGGAAATATCACAATTAAACAAACAAGAAGTGATGGTACTGAAGTAACAAAGAATATTAATGTTAGTCAACCAGGTAAAACATTAAGTGTCACTAAAACAATATCTGATGCTTATGGAGAAACAAGTGGTGATTTAGGATATTTAGAAACTTTAAATGCAAACCCTAATACTTGGCAACCATACATAAATATTAGTGCTGTTATTGATAGTTCTAATGTAGCTGCTATTGTAAAGAGTGTTACATTTGCTTCAGGACAAGTGGGTGTTGAAGAAAATTGGGCAACCGTATATAAAGGAATAAATAACGGTCAAATAAGAATATCACGTAATGGTAACATACCTTCTCGAACATTTAATTTAAGATATAATGTTATTATTGAAATTCATGAAACAGCTTCTTCTATAAGTGCTGTTGTTGAAACTCGTGAATTTTCGTTAGATTGGGCTTGGAATCCTAATACTTAATACTGGAATTAATTACATTTATTTGTAATATGGTACATAGCCTTGTGGTGAATTTCACTTTATCACAAGGCTTTTTTCTTTTAAAGTTTAACAAATTAACATATATAAAATTATGGAAAATTTTAAAACTATTGGTTACTTTTTTGCTTTGTTTGCTTATGTTGTTGCTATTATTCTTGGAATAATTTTTGCAATAATTGCTAAGCAATGGATTCAATTAGTTGCTGTAATTGTTCTTGCAGTATTTGGGTTCTTTAAAGCTAAAGATATGTATAAATATTTAACTCGCGCTTATGGAACAAATAATGGAAATAATAACAAATAACTTTGATTTTGGTGTTATTTTTTCTATAAATGTTTTAGTCTATTTATTTATTAAAATGACTGAATCTATATTTCCAAATGTAAGTAAAATTAAATGGTATAAAATTGTTTGTACTATTATAATTGGTGTTATATTTGGAATAGTTTATAAAGAAATATCCAATATTGAAATAACTACACTTATTAATTCTTGTATTTGTGCTCCAGTTATTTGGGATTGGGTTCTTAAACCTATTTTACAAAAATTTAAAGTAGATTATAAAGATGATTAAAAGATTAGTTAATAAAATACTCAAGAGCATTAATAATTTACCCGCTCAATATAAAGTAGCTTTAGCTCGTATTTTAACGGGTATTATGGAAAGTATTATGGCTCTTGAAGAAAATAAAGTAGATAAACAAGAAGGAAAAGAACTTTCTTCTAATGATTTTACCGATGAATTAAAAGATAAAGTAGAATCTATTGATGAACTTAAAGATAAACTCGATGGTATAGAAGAAGGTGCTCAAAAGAATGTTCATTCTGATTGGGAAGCTACTGATGGTGATGCACTTATATTACATAAACCAATTCTCGATGTTTATCCAGATTCTGCGGAATGGGATTCTGTTAATCATAAAATAATTTTTAAACATCAAGATACTGAACTTCCTGATATGGAAATCGATGGTGCTGATTTCATTAAAGATGGTATGGTTGAAGATGTACAAATTGTTGATGGCAATCTTGTTATTACATTCAATATAGACCATGGTCTTGAGCCAATTTCTATCCCCCTTAGTGAAATATTTAATCCTGAGAATTATTACACCAAAGAGGATATTAATCATAAATTTTATACCAAAGAACATATAGATACTACTCATTATACTAAAGAACAAACTGATATTAAATTTGTAGAAAAAGTTCCTGGTAAAGATTTAAGTTCTAATGATTTTACAGATAAACTTAAAGAAAAGCTTGAAAATTTAGAAATACTTGAAGGTATTACAAATGAAGAAATCGACGAATTAATTGAAGATTAATATGGATAAGTTACAAAAAATTGTTAGGGGTTCTAATATAAAACATATATTAGATTCATTTTTTTATAAATATATAAAAAAGCATTTTAATCAAGTTCATTCTCAAGATTATATTGAATCTGATTTAGCTGATAATATTGGTTCTGCTGCTAAATATATTAAAATTGCCAACGGTCAACATATTGAAACTTTTCTTAAACGATTAATTAATGAAGGTCTTGGTGATGCTAATTCTTATGTTGGCCTTAAAATTGAAGTATTAGCAAATGATAAAGTTTATTCTGGTATAGTTGAAATTGTTCAAATCAATACTAATAATATTGTACTTCGACCTAAAGAAGCTTTTGGTGAATTTATTCAAACGCCTGCAACTGTTAGACTTTATGTTGCCCCATTACTTACAAGTAATGCACAAGCATCTATTATTTACAATAGTATTGTAACATCAGATTCTAAATATAATTTTATTCTTGGTGAAAGAAATATTCATAAAGGGGAAGATAATGTTTGGATTTTTGGTAAAAACAATGTTAGTAGAGAAAGTAATCATAATTCTTTAATAGATGGATATAATAATGATGTTGATTCTTATGGTAACTTAGTTATTGGTGATAATAATAAACATCGTTCTTATTATGGTGCAACTATTGGCCAAAAAAATAAAAATTTTAAAAAAAATAGTTTTCTTTTTGGTGAAGGACATGATAATGGAAATGGTGCTCAATATGGAATTGCTTTTGGTAAATATAGTAAATTAAAAGCAGATACTTTATTTGCAATAGGTGATGGAATTAATGAAAGTAATCGTCATAATTTATTTGAACTTAAAGTTGGTGGTGAAATATTAGATAAAGATGGTAATGATATTAGAAAGAGTGGTAGTCAAGTTCAGTCTGATTGGAATGAAACTGATAGTTCAAAACCTGCTTATATTAAAAATAAACCTAATATAAGTTCTGTTCCTATGACTGAAATTACTTGGAGTGCTCTTAAAACTCTTAGAGATACAAGTAAACTTATTCCTGGTATGCAATATAGAATTACTGATTATATTACAATTACTGTTCAAGAAAATACTCGAAGTGCAGGATATCAATTTGATGTAATTGTTGTTGCTGATAGTACAAATAAACTTAATGAAAATGCAAGAGCTTGTTTACATGAAGGAGATACTCATTTTGTTCATCATAACTTAGAAGCTTGGCAACTTAAATATAGTTTAGATAATAATATTGATAAATTTGCTTGGGTAGATGGTAATGGTAAAGGTGTTATTTATTGGATGAAAGATGAATATGATAATGAATGTGGATATGATTTTAAAAATATAAAATTTAAAAGATATAGGATTACTGAGTGTGAAAAATGTAATGATTTAGTGGGATGTTGGGCAATAGAGTCTAATGATATTTATGTTGTTGGTGATTCAAGTTTTTATTTTTTAACATTTTCTGCTGAAAATAAATTAGGTAATAATAATATTATTAAACCTCTTATAGTATATGGCAAACAATATCTTAATAATATTGTAATAATTGGTAATAGCGCTACAAATAATGTTTTTGATAATAATTGTCAAAATAATACTTTAATGTCAAATTGTTTTAATAATATTTTTGGTCCTAATTGCAATGAAAATGTTTTAAATTCAGATTGTAGAAATAATATTTTAGGGCCTTATTGTACAAATAATTGTTTTGCACAAAAATGTGATACAAATACTCTTAAAGGTAGATGTAATAATAATGTTTTTGGAATATCTTGCAATAGTAATATATTTGGATATTATTCTAATTATAATGTTTTAGGATATGATTGTGATAGTAATATTCTTAGATGTTATTGTTCAAATAATAAATTTTATTATCAAGCTTATAATAATATTCTTGAAAATAAATGTACTAATATAGAAATAGAAGCAAGTCATGTATTTTATATAGTTGTTGAAAGTGGTAATGCATTTATTAAAATAACTTCTACTGCTACAACAAGTTTATCACGACCTATTCGAAATATTAAAATAGCACAAGGTGTTAATAATACAGGAACATATAAAATTATATCTCATAATACTATTAATGATAATTTCCAGACAATTTATAAACCAATTAATTCACAAGAAATAGAAATATAAAATTATGAAACAAATAACAGATACAATTTATAGAGCTGATGAAGGATGCTTTATTGTAAGAAAAGTAGACAATTTTATAATGGGTGAAGATATTGATTTGGGTTCTACTGATTCAATTGATAACTATAAAGACGAACCTTATACTGAAGAATCCTATAAAGCATTTTATGAATCACTTAATATAGAGATTCCTGAAAAAATATAATATTATGAAGAAAAGAGTTAAGAAAAAGACTAAACCAAATACTAATAACATCAATGGTGATAATTTAAGAAATAATACAGGCAGACCTTGGCCTTTAACTCCTAAAGCTGGAATTACTTTAAATCGTCGTCGTTATCGCAAAATGTAAAGTTTGTTAGTGTTGGGGTGGTAGCTATTATTGTTACTACCCCTTTAATTGTTATAGCTATGCATAGAGAAAATTTTACAGCTTATGAAACTATGCCTGAGGATTTAGCTGTTTATCTAAGTCAAAACGGGCCTCATTTTAATAAATATGCTTTTGAATTTGCTGTTTCTAATATGTATAAAGAATCAGCATCTGGTAAAGAAGAAGAAATAGTACCTTATACTAAAAATAAAGTTGACGAACTTTTAAAAACTTATGGTATAAAACTTAAACATAATCATCTTTATGATGCAGCTTATGTTGCTACAATGTGTAAAGCTGACTATCTTGGTCATAGTATTCCTACTGAAGAATATCTTGTAAAATATATTAAAGATACTTTAGATGACCCTGATGGTGCTGAAGGTCTTACATTTAATCGTTGGATTGCAGATATGAAATGGCTCGGAATACCAATTCCGTGGGAAGAGTTCTTATGATTAAGAAAATATTTAACATTGATAATAAATGGAAGGTTATAGTCTATTATAATATAGATTATAACCTTTTTGAGTATATAGCGGATGATATTCGTAATTTAGGAGTTAGTGATAAATCCATTTATAGAATATATAAAATGATGAGTAGTGGTAGAGCTAAAGCAGTTACTATCAGCTCCCTCGTAAAGAAATGCAGTATTGTTGGTTTTAATCATGCTAAATCTGATTATGATTTAATCAATTCTATTGCTCATGAAGCAGTTCATGTAATGGAGGCTATACTTAATTATTATAAAGTTGATATTACAGGTGAACCTCCAGCATATACTATTGGTCATTTAGTTCAGATAATGATGCAGCCGTTGGCATTGATTTAGCATATTATAAAGAAATTTGAAAAATTATTTGCAAAATCCAAATATTGTTATTACTTTTAACAAATTAATAGATATAATGTTAGTAAACCTTATGTTTATAAATATAAACCAATTTTTGATATGGCTTCAATTAATCAATTAGTGTCAGAAATTGCTCATAGTTTACAACAAGCCGATAGTGTTCCTGTTCGTAGAGCTATTAGGCTTGCTGTTATTCATAGTCGTAATCAACTTATACGACAAAGTTTTGAGCAACATCGTTATGCAGATAAAAGTTTACAACAAGCTTTTAGAATTACTCTTATTGATATACCCGATGGTGATATTCCTGATACTCAAAGGTTTAATCTTCCTAAAATGAAAAGGAGTTCTCAAAGAGTTCCTCGTCCTACAAGATTAAATCAAGATTTACCTTTTCTTTCTGTTCGTACTGTTGGAATGAAAAATCCTGTTGAAATTCCTTATGTTAAGACTGCTTCTCAAAAGTTTTACAAAGTTCTTCCTGGATTTTGTCCTTCTTTAGAGTATGATTATATTAATCAATATCTTTATATTAATTTACAAAATAGTCCTGAGTTAATTCAATTAGGAGCTGTTATAGTTGAAGCTCCTTTTGAGAATCCTTTTGAAATATCTGAAGAACATGTTGAAGGTGTTAACAATTATTCTGATGATGATGAATTTATGATTGCTGAAGATATGATTGGTAATATTAAGAAGCTTGTTCTTGAAACTTGGAATCCTGAGGTTATTAGAGAAACCAATGAAGTTCCTACACAAAATTTGGTTAAATAATGCAAGCTCCAGCCGCAGATATAAACATAAGAGATAATTATCTCTCTTTTCATCATAAAAGTATTTATGAATATAATATACTTGAAAAGAAATTAAAAAGGCTTAATGATGCTAAAGAAGAAGTATGGAAAACTTTACTCCCCCGTAAAGAAGATATACTTGAACAATTTAAGTTTACTATTTCCGATAATGTTGATTATATTAAACTTGGTGAGAAACTGTCTAAAGAATTTCGTATAAAAGATGATAGTAATAGACGAGAACTTTTAATATTACTTGTTAAATATTGTTCTATAATCACTAATATTAACAATACTCAAAAAGAGTTTGAGCTTGCTGATAAAAAACGCAATCTTAATTTTAGTGATTATAGATATTTTGTTTTCAAGTATTATTCAAAAGTTCATAAGTTTCTTTTAGAGGGGAAAGCCTATCGCTACAATGGTGGTATTGGTACTTTGTATATTGATAGAATACAAATTAAAAGTGAAGGTAAGAAAATTGATTTTCACAAAACTAAACTTCGTAAAGAAGAATTGCTTAAGCAAGGTGTTAAACTATATAACAAACAAGATGCGGCTAAAGCTGAACTTCTTGGAATACCTTATGATGGTGTTGATTATAGAGTTTGGCTTAGGGCTCCAGCTTATTATAGTCTTAAGTTTGTACATTCAAAATATTTTGGTAGAAGTTATGACTTTACTCCTATAAGTTATATTCATCAAAAATATAGAGATTATACTCAAGACCAACTTGCTTTAGAAGTTTGTGAAAATAATGAAGATATTTATGACCTTCAAGTAGATTTAAGAACTAAAATTACAATATATCTTAAAAGAAATCCTGAAAGATATATTAATTTTCAAAGAGACATTAATGATAAAGACGAATAATGACTTCTGAATATACAACTGTAGATAGAATAATTGCTAAGATTGATAATGATTTCAATCCTAATAATAGCGATTGGATTCCTCGTGTTGGTGCTTGGATTCATGATGCTCTTATGCAATTAGATTGTTTTATTACAGAAGATGTAAAGAAAAAACTTACTGTTAAAAATAGAATTGCTCGTTCAGCCTGTGAACTTGGTGAAAATGTTAAACTTTATGATTGTAATGGTTGTGAAATTGTAAAACTTGATAGTAATGGTTGTGGTTGTAATGGTATAGAAGATATTTCATTAATTGAAGATATTAGTGGTGAAACTGAAGAAAGTAATAATGAAGATGCTATTGGAAACGGAGTGGATAGAAATTATTACTTTAAAGGGGAGAAAGCTATTACACATAGAACTGTTACTGAAAGAGTTAACAATGTTGACGAAACTATAGGAAATATTGCATTTCACAAAAATGTTCCAATTCCTTATCCTCCTCGTTATAATGTTGTTGAACTTAAAAAGCTTGGTGGTTCGGGTTGTAAACATGGTTATGTTCGTATAGATTCTACTACTTTTGAACTTAATTTCGATACAGATTATGTTATTGTAAAATATAAAGCTCCTAAAGAAATTAAGTGTACTGTTTATAGTTGTTCTTCTCCAGCTATCCCCAATAATGGAAAACTGATTGAAGCAATTACTTATTATTGTATGTACAAAATGTTAACTCGTGGTTATGTTCATCCTGTTATGAATCTTGCTGCAAGTCAATATGGTACAAATCCTTATTATATTTGGATGCAATCTAAAGAAGAAGCTAAAAGAAGTGTTATTAACGATGGTATTGATGAAAATCTTGATGACCTTTGGCGTTCAGCTTTCTATATCAATACTTTCAATCCGAGAGGAAAAAGTTAGATTAAAATGCTTACAATGGTGGCGCATTTGCCCTACAATCAATTTTAATATATTGTATGATAAATTCTTCATAGGTACATTAAAGTTTGATTGTGGGGCTTAATTTTGGCTCAAAACTCACAATATTTTTTAAGTATGCCAAATATTAATTTTGAATTAAATCTTAATAAACATCCAAAAGATGTTCCTAATAGAGCATTAGTTTCAGCAAACAATGTTCAACTTAGTGGAGATTTAAGTTGTTTACAAAGTGAATTTTGTATTACAGAAAACGATACTTTAAATCGTATCCTTACTGATAAATATATTGCTGGTTATATTCCTTGTAACAAAGAGTTTATTTTATTTCTTGCTCCTAAAGATTGGAAAAGCAAATTAACTTCGGGTTCTGATGGTATTGAGATTGAAGTTTATAGATGTAGAGAACAAGGAGAACTTAATGAAACTCAACATGGAAGTTTTGATAATCTTGAATACAAATTAATATATAATAAATTAAAATGGCATGGTGGTGAAATTAAAGGTACTTTTACTTATAATATTAAAAGTCAATTAATTTTAGCTATTGCCGAGTATGATACTAAAACTGGCGATAATATCCCTTTAAAGACAATAAATGTTGGTACATGGGATGATGATACTAATACTGATTTAAATTTGGACGATAATCAAATTAGTCTAAATCCTATAACAAGTATTCCTTCTATTAAAGATTATGAATATAAACAAGGTCTTGCATATAAAGGATGGTATTACTTTTTTATTAGATATAAAATAAATAATGTTGATTATACAAAATGGTATTCTATTGGCTATCCTATATTTATTGGGGAATGTGAAAAACATACTTTATTTAATTATGGATTTATGAAAGCTAATCCAACGGATTATGCAAGTATTGTTAATTATATGAGTTCTGGTTCAAATACTTGTAATAATACAGTTGAGTTAGAATTAGATAATATAGATGGTAATTTTGCTAATTATCAATTAGGTTTTATTTGTACTACAAAAGATAATCAAAGAGCTTTTAAATCTTTAGATATAAGTGCGGAAAATAAAATAAATTTAATTGATTTTAGTAATTTTGAAGAATATAGTGTTAATGATTTGACTTTTGAAAAATATAATTATTATAATGTAAAGAATGTAATAAATTATAAAAATAGACTTTATGTAAGTAATTATAAAGAATTTGAATTTGATTATAATAAATTAAAAGAAATTGCTGATAAAATTAATCTTAAATGTATTAAAAAAGAATCTGAATTTTTTGAACAAGTAGAAACTATTAAAAATAAATTAAGTTATATAAGAATAAACATTGGTACTTGGGATAATAGTAATCCAGATGATATTGTAGAAATCAATAGGATTATAAATAAAAACGATTTAACTACTGAATATCAAGGAAATCCTTCTTTTGCAATTCATACAAATCTTGGTGATTTAAGAATTGGGGCTGTAGTATATGCAATATATGGTAATAAAGAAATTGAATTAGTTGATACAGGTACGGTAACAATAGGTGACGGTGGAGAAATAATTATTGAATTTAATAATAATGCAAATACAATAAAAGGTAAATATATTTTGTCTTGGAGTGAAGAAGATGCACATGCCGGAGAAGGTATTATAAATATTACTAATAGTGTTGAAAGATTTGAATATATTGAATATGATGATTCAATAACTTATAATAGTAATATTTATAAATTTGATTCTAATAATATATTAAATAGTTATAAAGATAGACTTAAAGATAGATGTTTAATACCCAATGGTTATTATAAATTTTATATACATTTTGTTAATAAATATGGTGAATATTCTGAAGGAATATATTTAATAAATAAAGATAATTCTGGATTTGATAAAAACTCAGGTTATGATAATAGAGTTCTTGAAGATAATACTTTATTTCATGTTCCTTCAGATATTTATGATGGTGGAATATTAAATACTTTTATAAAATATTATTTACATATAGATTTAACAGAATTAAGTATTGATGCAGATTCTGATATAAAAGGATTTTTCTTATCCTATGAAAAGTATAAAGATATTAATGATTTTTATGGTGTTTTATTCTATTATGATTTTTATAAAACTTATACCAATACTGATACTTTCACTAATTATAGTAAACAAACTAATAAAAATGTCTTTAGATTTTATTCTAATGAAATTGATATGTTTGATAATTTAGAATTAAAATCTGGCAAATTAGAATTATTAATTAAAAATCCATATAGTCCTACTAAAACATATACTGAAGGTGATTATGAAGGAAAAATTATTAACGAAAGATTAATATATGAAGATAAAAATACTAAAGATATTAAAAATCTTCAATCACAAACAGATTTTATTAAAAAGAAATTTGATATAGAAAGTATAAAATATGTTCCTGCTCATTCTTTTATAAAAAGTAATGATTATAGAGGAAGTTATTTAGAAATTACATTAAAAGATGATGATAATATTTCTGAAATTTCGTCTTTTGCAGAACAAGGTATTATCTGTAGATTATTATCTAATGATGCTAACTTATACAATGCTGAAAATAAACAATTAATTAAATTTACTAATGTTTATAAATTTGAAGGTATTGATAATGAAATAGATATATCTGCTGGATTAAATGGTTTTGTTACTTTTAATCAATCACTTATTTATAATGAAAATAAAGTAATTTTAAACACAGGATATAATATTATAGTTAATGAAAATTATTATGCTTATATTGGTAATCCTACAATAAATGAAGATGAAACCAAGAAAATAAATAATGTTAATCATTATCCTTTTATTACTCAATATAGTTTTCCTTTCATTAATGATATTCTATATGAATCTAAGGAATTTAATAAACTTCCTCAAATAATAATTACAAGAACTGAAGCTTTATCTGATGAAAAAGCTCAAGCCGTATTTGATACTGCTGCTTCTACTATTGTAGAGCCAATAAATAGCATTGATTTATATAAACTTCCAATAGGTTCTCAAGACACTAATAATCCTAAAATTTATGTAAATCATACTATTGATTTTGTTAATTCTTTTGATAAGCGAGTTGTAAGAAGTAATCCTATTGCTGATGAAAGTTTTGAAAATTCATGGAGAACTTTTAGTCCTGAAGCTTATAAAGATATTACTGAAAATAAAGGCAATATCACAAACATTATAGCTTTAGGTACTACTTTCCTTGTTCATACTGAACATAGTTTATTTATATTCGATAGGGATAATACTCTTAGAAGTGGTGATGGTGGAACAATGCAACTTTCTATGCCTGATGTTTTTGATATTGATTATAAAGAAGTTCTTGCATCTGAACTTGGAAGTTGTGGTTTGCAAGACCCTAAAGCCTGGATTGTAGATGAATTTGGTTATATGTTTTATGACAATGATGCCCATAAGTTTTATAAATTTGGTGCAAAAAATATAGAAGATATCAATAGTTCTATAACTCAATTCATAGACAAATATAAACCTTTTAAAGTTAGGTTTGCTAATGATTCTGAAAGTAATAGATTGTTGATAAATATTCATTATGTATATGATGCTTCAAGTATTGCTGAAAAAACATTAAGTTTTAATTATAAAATAAATAAATGGATTAGTTTTCATGATTATTGTTTTGATAGAGCTTTCCATACAAAACAAATGGTTTATTTAATTATTGATAAAAATGTTGATTTAAATAATCATTATTCTAATTTATATTTAATAAATAGAAAAGAAACTGATATTCAAAATAAAGAAGTTATTAAAAATTTAGTTTATAATAAATTTGAAAATATTAGAAATTTAGATGCTAAATTAGATTATTATTATTCTGATATTTCTATAATGATTAATGATAAATATGAATTAATTAAAACGCTTGAGTTTATTGTTTGGAAATTATATAAAGTAAAAATGAAAGAAGGTGCTGATACTAATTATAATGATTTTCCTCGTGAAGAATCAAAGATTCCTTATAGTGGATATAAACTTCAAGTGTTTAATGATAATATTGATACAGGTATTATAAATATTGAAGTTGATACTGAAGATGCTAAAAATAAATCAGTTATGAATTATAAAAAACCTTGGTGGCAATATGATAATTGGAATTTAAATTATTTTAGAGATATTAAAAATGCTAAATCCCAATTAGCCAAATATATGTCAAGGCTTTATGGTAACTATTTTATAATTCGTATTTGGTTTGGAGATACTGATGGACAACGATGTGAATTTGAAACCTTAGATTGTAAAATTATAAATAATCCAACAATATAAGTTATGAAAAAGAGAGTTAAGAAAAATAAAAGAACTAAAGCTCTATTTGGAATAGATGATGCAGTTTTAGGTCTTATAGTTGCAGGCATTTCTGCTGCTGGAGCAATAGGAGGTTCTGCAATCAATGCTTCTAATCAAAGAGCTGTTGCTGATGCCAATAGACGAAGAGAAACATTAGCAAACAATAATACTAATTCTATTGCTTATAATAATAATTTAGCAGAAGCTATGAATTATAATCAAAATGAAGAAATTGGTACTTTAAAAACAAATAATATAAGTACTATCAATTCTAATTTTAAATGTGGTGGTAGTCGTCGTATGAAACGATGTGGTGGTAATATTTCTGCAAATATTAAAGGTCTTAGTAGATATATTTAATTATGGTTAAAAGAGTTCGTAGGTCTAATGTTAAAGACGGTGTTCTTTTACCATTAGGAAACGGATTTAGTCTTGTTAAAGGAGACAATCCTAATAAAACAGATGATGTTGATATTGGACCAAATAATAAAAATGGTCTTAGTGTAAATCATGGTGAAATATTACAACAAAAAGGTAATACTCTTAGAGTTTTTAGTGCTGAGCCAATGTTAGGAGGAGTAAGTCCTGTACAACTTCTTTACGGGGGTATGGCACCTGATAAAGTTTTTGCTATGCAGGAACAATATAAAGATATGCATGGAATAAATGATGATGGTAGTAGACAAAATGCTCAATTTGGTATATTAAAGAAAATTAAACAATCTGTTAATAGACACAATAATAATAAAAGACAAACCCCTTTAAAAGGAATTGATTGGTCAGGTATAAAAACTACTAATGATAGAGCTTATAACCAAGAATATATTAATTATATTAACGATAGTTTAGTTAATTATGGTTATAATAATAATCAAAGAGCTGCAATTCTTGCAAATATTATAGAAGAGTCTGGTGGTGATCCCTTTGCTGAAGGTCCTGGTGGTTATTATGGTTTACTTCAATGGGGTTCTGATAGATATACTAAAACTAAAGAAAAAGATGTTTATAAAGAAATAGACAATCAACTTAAATATTTACATGGTACAATAGGTGAAACTAAAGATAAAAAATCTTGGACTCATGGTGGTAAAGGTAGTGGATATAATAGTTTTACTGATGCTATGGCCGCTTATAATTCTGATGATTTAAATAAAGTTATGCATGGATTTACTTGGGGTTATGTAAGACCTGCTGGTAAACAAGATAGTTATTTAAATAGACAAAAAGTTGCAGATCAACTTATTAATTTAGAAGGTTTTAAATTTGGTGGAAGAAAAACATTTCAACTTGGTGGAGATGATGAAGATAAATATAATACTTTATTAAATGCTTATAATCTTGCTGTACAAAATCGCAAAACTGCTATAAAAACAAAGGATGATATACAAAAAGCGTTTTATGATTATCAAGATAATTTGCCAAATAATGTAAGATTTAGTAATACTTATCATTGGAGAAATATTCCAAAACTTCGTAAATTAAGGGCTGAATTAGATAATGCAGAAAATAATGTTTCTGAAACAACAAAATCTTTTTTTGATGCTGAGGAAAGAATAGGTGAAGCCACTATAAATAAATATAAAGGCACTAATGCAGATTTATTAGTTTATCCTGGTTGGTCTAAAACTGAAGAAGATGCTAAAAAATATCTTATTAAAGATGGTATTAGAGAATCAATTGGTGCACAAGAAGTTGCAGATTATTTTAATAGTTATGCTAATTCTCCTGGATTTCAAAGAATTATAGATAATCAAATTTCATGGGGACAAAAAAGACATCCATATAGAAAAATTTATAATCCAAATTATACTAAATTAGGTTTTAGTAATGCAGCAAGACAATTTAGAAATACTCTTTTAGATAAACCTATGACTACTTTTGGTGTATTTGATATGAATAGTTATCCTGGAATGGGTTTTAATTATCGTCAATATGCTCCTTATAATCATATAATAATAAATGCTGCTGGCAATCCTTTTTTAAATCAACAAAAAGAACAATTTCCTTATTGGTATGAATTAACTCATGAAATGCTTCATGATTATAATTTTACAGGAGATGGCCAAGGTGAAGCTCTTGATCAAAATAAAAATACTAATTCAGGACATGATTCTTGGAGAAATGAAAAACATAGTGACCTTGAAGCTTTAAGATTTATGTTATATAAATATAATATTTATGATTCAAGAGATGATAAAGATGCTAAAGCTGAAGATATAAAAAAATTAAGAGAGTTATTTCCTAAACTTCGACCATTAGAACAAATGGATGATGAAACTGCCGCTTGGATGATTAATCATGTTGCAAGTGTTGATAAAACAGATAAAGAAAGTAAAAGAAATAGAGCTCAACTTGGTGGTCAAACAAATATTAACTCATTAGGAGCAAGACCTAATGCTAAATACGAAAAACAAATGAAAAATAAAAGAAATAAAAGTCTTACAGGAACTCAAATGGGAGCTATTGGTGCAGGAATAAATACTTTAGGTTCTTTAATTGGTGCTGGAATACAACAAAGTGCAATTAATAATCTTGAAGCTCCTAAACGCCAATATACTTTACTTAATCCTGTTAAACTTAAAACTAAAATTAATATTAATCCTCAAATTGCAAGAATGAGGGAAATGCAAGCTCAAATTGCTGATGCTGCTCGTAGAACTTCAGGTTCTTCTCGTACTGCTTATCAGAAAATGCTTGCAAGCCATAATAGATTGTTAGATTCTGCTATGGATTTATATGGTCGTAAAGAAAATGCTGAAACTGAACTTATAAATCGTGATAGACTTAATCAAATGCAAGTTGCACATACCAATGCTACTAATGTAATTAATGCTATTAATCAAACTAATGAATTAGATGTTAATAATAGAAATTATCAAAGAGTTGCTACTTCTAATAATTGGACTACTGGGTTAAATACTACTGCTGGAGCTTGGGCAGGCCCTAATGGATTTATAGATAGAGCTAATGCTCTTAGAGTTAAAGCTGGTGAACTTTATACTCAAGCTATTGCTAATCCTACTGCCGCAAAACTTCTTTATGGAGATATTGATTTTACTACAGGTGCTAATAAACGAAAAGCATTTAATACAATATATGATTTTTTAAACAATAATAGATTTGCTTAGACTATGCCTGAATTTGTTAATTATCAATTACAACAAATACCAATTAGGCAAATAGATACTAACTTGGTTGGTAATACTTTAGCTACAATTACTGCTGGTAATAGAGAAGCTTTACAAAAGCAATCTGAACTTCGTGCAGCAATAGCTAATATGGATTTAAATGAAGCTGAAGATGGATTTCGTCAACAATTATTTGATGATATTTCTACTACTATTGAAGATAACGCTATTGAAGGTAATGCATATTATGCTTTAGATGATATAATTAAAAAACAAGGAGATATTGCTTCTAATCCTGGTTTACTTGGCAGACTTAAAGCTCAACAAGAATATAAAAAATTTAATGAAACACTTGATGCTCGTGTGTTAGAAGGTGATATTAATCAAGATACTGCTGATTGGGCTAAAGCTAAGAATCCTTATTATTATCAAGATAAAATTGATGAAACAGGTAAAGTTATTGGTGGAAGTGAATGGAAACCTGGAATAACCCCTGTAAAGGATATTGACTTTAATGATGTTCTTAAACTTGCTGCTCAATATGCAAGTCCAGAGGCTGGCGGTAATACTGTTGCTACATTTTTAGGTGCTGATGGTAAACCCACTTCAAATCCTACAAATAGTTATGGTGTATTAAATACTGTTACTGGACAATGGGAAAAATTAACTCCTGAAAAATTATTAGCTGGAGTTCAAGCTGCAATGAATGCCAATCCTGAATATGCAGCTGGTCTTCAACAAGCATATAAAGTTCTCAATTGGAAATATAAAAATGGTCAAGATACTGTTGGTTTAATTGATCCTAAGACAAATAAACCTAAATCTTTTAATGATTATGTTACTGATATGATTAATCCTTTTCTTAGGGCAAAATCATATAATCGTTATGTATCTGAAACCAAATATCATGATGCTGCTTTTAAAGCATTAAATACTGCAAAAAATCCTAAAGGTAGTACTAAACTTAGAGACCCAAATAATGCACAAATAATTGGTAGTGAAGGCTATGATATTGAATGGAATGATACTTCGAGAGCACAAGCTTTACAATCTATTGGATATACAAATGCTGTAGTTAAAGATTATATTTCTCAATTTGATAAAGATGGTGTTGTAGACCCTGCAATGATTAATATTCGTGATACAGAATCTATGATTAATTATCTTAAATCTGTAGGAATTAATGATGAAAAAACTCTTACTTCAATAAAAGATTTTGCAGAAAAAGAAGTTGCTAAAAATAAAGATGCTTATCGATATTATGATAATTTATTAGCTCAAAATGATAAAAGTGGTGCTGCAACGATAATGTCTGATTATATTCAGGGAGCTACAGATGTTGCTGATGAATTTTTACAAACAAATTCTTATTTAGCAAAATATGTAGATAAATATAATAATATAATTAATGATTCTTTTGGAGATAAACAAAATTTTGGTTTTAGAATGGACCAAAAAGAATATAATAGATTAATAGAAAGACTTGGTGGTAGTAAACAAATAGCTACCAATCAAGGATTTAAATTAAGAAATGATGGTAAAAATTATATAGTATATATTAATAGAAAAGATGTTCGTTTATATGGGCAGTTTATGGAGGCTATTGATGAAATTCATGAAGAAACAAGTTGGTGGAATAAAAATATTGGAAATAGTGATAAATTTGTTACATTTGATGATGATTCTTCTGATATTTATGAAACAAACAAATCTTATTTGGTATTACCTTATTATCAACCTAATAAATTTAATCATCAACCTTTAGCTAAATATATGTCTTTTAAAGAGAATTTAGATAAAAATAAAGATTTGGCTAAAAATCCAGAAACTAGAATTATTGGTGGTACTAATATTCCTGGTATTAATCCTAGACAATTTGGTGCTAAAGAAGGTATTTATGGAGCTGAAACTAAAGAAGAATTAGATTATTTTACTAAATTAGATGAAGCCATTGATAAACATATTGTTGATGATATATTAAATCCAGCAAATATAATAAACACTCGTGCAGGACTTGTTAAAGATGGTGTTTTTGTTCCTTTAGATTCTGAGAAGAAAAAAATATTAGCTGACCAAATTAATGGTAATGCAAATAAAGTTCAAAAATCAATGTTTTATAATCCTGCTGAAGGAACTATTACTCCTCAACTTATTTATAGATATAGTGCAACAGGAAAAGATGTTAATCCTTTTACGGGGGATAAAACACCTCTTATATTTACTTCTGAAGGATTAATTAAAGACCCTGAAATACAAGCTCTTATTAATTCCGATGATTATAAAGCTTCTTCTACTTTATTTAGAAATAATACAAATAATATAAATACAGATATTGGATATTATAAAAATGAAAGTGGTAAATATATTCATTATTCTTTAACTCCAATTTTAGGTATTTATCAAGGAGATAATTATAGAAATCTTGTTTTAGATGATGGAACTATTGTTGCTCAAGGTGTTTCAGAAGATTCTGCTAAAAATTTATTAATAGTATTTAATCAATTACAAGACCTTTCTATGATGCTAAATTCTCCTACAAATACTCCTGCTCAAAACGAATTAATTCAATCTTTAATTAAAGCTAAAAAGAAAGAAATACCTAATAATATTTTTGGAGAAAATATTTTAAATGCAATGATTAACACTTACATGAATTAACATATGAGTCCTGAAGAACTTAAAAGATTACAAACTATAATTAATGGTATGGGAAGTGAGGCAAAAGCTTCACTTCCTAATACTATTAATGGTATAGAATTAAAAGGACCTACTCGTCCTACTTCTTTAGGAGATGTTGGTTCTTTAGCTAATAAATCTACATTTGTTGTAGATAAAGAAACTTTTGATAAATATAAAGAATATGGTGCTATATTAAATCCAGGAAATACTCAAGAAGAACTTGATAGAGAACGAGCCGAAAATCAAAGTGTTCTTGAACAAGCAGGTCGTTCTTTAGGTAGAATGATTTGGAGTGAAGCTATATTGGGTACTTTGAGAGGGTTTGGAGATATTTATGACGCTCTTACTACTCGTAATTTTCTTAGACCAGCTTATGAGCAACTTGATTATACTAATCCGTGGAGTGAATTTTTTGAAAATGCTCAAAATGCTGCTAATGAGAGAATGGAAATATATAGAAAAGACCCCAATGCTACTTGGGCTCTTACTGATTTTGGTTGGTGGGCAGACAATGCTGTTAGTGTAGCTTCTACTCTTAGTTTGTTAATTCCTGCAAAAGGTATTACTGGTGGTATAAGTTTTATTGGTAAAGCTTTAAAATATGCAAAAACAGCAGGAAAGGTTGGTAAAGCTAAAACAGTAGGTGATGTTTTACGAGGTATAAATAAGTCTGAACATTTTTGGGATGCTGGTATTCGTGGTGTTCTTGGTGCAAATAAATATAGTAAATATGCAAAACTTTCTGCTGCAACAGATATTGGTACAAGAGCTTTAATTTCTCGAATTGGAGAAAATTATAGAGAAGCTCGCGATACTTATAATAATGTTCATAAAACAACTTTAGATACACTTGATAATTTTACTGACTCTGAACGAGAACAGTTTATTAAAAATAATCCTGATTTTGCAGATAAAACTGATAAAGAAATAGCCGATTATATTGCTGGTGAAAGTGCAAGTAGAACATATCGTAATGATTTTGCTATGCTACTTATGGATATTGCTCAATTTAAGGCAATATCTGGTGCTTGGAAACATCTTCCTAATAGAGCTTCTAATATGGCTGTTAGAAAGGCTAATGCAAAAGCTGCTTTAACTGTTGCAACAAATGAAGCTGTTGATGAGGGTGAAAAACAAGTTGCTAAAAGTTTAGGTAAAAGAATATTTAGTGAAGAAAGAAAAGCTGCTTTACGAAGTGGATTTAAAGGTGATAAACTTTGGAATAAAGTTGAGGCTTTAGAAATTGGTGAATGGTTTGAAGAAATGTATCAAGGTATTACTGCAAAATCCAGTGAAGAAATTGCTAATAAATATTTAAACCCTAATTATACAGATAAAGATATATTATCTTATCTTCAAGATGGTGAAATATGGGAACAAGGTTTTTGGGGAATGCTTGGTGGTATAGCTTTTCAAGCTGCAGGTAAAGGATTAAATAAATTAAGTACTTGGCTTTATACTAAAGCAAATAAAGACTTATCTGAAGAAGATATTAAAACATTATTGCGAGGAGAAAATGCTCGTAGAATTGCTGAAATTGAAGGAAGAAAATCTAAAATAGATGATTTTGTAACTAAAATAAAATTGGTTAATGAAGAAGGTAAAAATCCTTTTAAAGCAACAAGAAATGGTAAAAATATTGAATATAAAGATATAGAAAATCCTGAAGAAAAAGAAAGACTTACTAATATACTTCTTGGTGGCCTTGCAGAAGAATTAACTTTTGCAGCAATTGAAAATGGTAATTATGATTTATTTAAAGAATGGGTTAGTCAATCTTCTATAAATGAATATATTAAACAAGAAGGTGGTGATGTAAATATTGATTTAGAAAGTAGACTTTTAAATGATATGGATTCTATTGCAAAAGACTATTCTGAAACTTATGGTCAATTAATGGAATCCGCTGATGTTGTTAATCCTTATGCTGCACAACTTGCTGTTAGACAAATAATTCGTAGAAACAGACAAATTAATGATATGCAAGATAGTATCGATAGACAAAGAAGTAAATTAAATAATCTTGCAGAAGTTCATGCTGAAGGTGTAGATGTTGAAAATGATATAAACCAACAAGTTTATAATCAAATTCTTTGGGAACTTGAACAACTTGATTCTCGTGCATCTGGTTTACAACAATTATATGATTCTAAAAAACCTAATAGTAAAGGTGTTGTTCTTAGTAAAAGTGGTTTAGATGCTAATTTAAAAGAAATTAACAATATAAAAGAAGCAATAGTAAAATATATAAGTTCTAATACTTCTTTTGGTTCTAATGAAAGATTTTCACAATTAATTGCTACTGGTCAATTTACTCAAGCACTTGACGTATTTAAAGACCATAATTCAATGAATTCTAATTTACTTAAAAATTATATTGAAAGTACTCAAAATTTAATAAAAGAAATTGCTGCTACTGAATTATATAAAGATGTTGCACAAAGAACAGCACCTTATTCAAAGGAAGATTATTCACAAATATATGAAAATTTTGAATCTGTTCTTTATGATACAGCAAATACAAGATTTAATGACGCTTATAATAAAGCTAAACAATATATAGAAAATTCGAATAATTATGATGCTGCTTTATCTGAATTTTTAAGTGAAGAATTAGAAGATGAAGATTTAAAAGAAGCAGCTAAAATTCTTAAACTTGGTTATGGTAGTAGAGAAAATCTTACAAGAGATTTTATAAATGATATAAATAAACTTAAGAAAAAAGATTCTAAAGAAGCAGAAAAAGTTAATGCTGAGGAAAGAAGTGGAGAAGAAGTTCCTCCAGAAGTTAAGCCTGCGATTCCTGTTGAAACTCCAAAAGAAGAACCTAAAAATCCTGATGAAATTGCTGCAGGAATTAATGGAGTTCAAGAAGAAGAAATTGACCCACAAGACCCTGCAATAGATAAAGCTGCCGAGGTTGAAGCTGTTGCTATGTTACAAAGACTTGCAACAATTAATACCTCTGATATAGAAAAAGCAAGAGCATCTGCTGTAGAAGCTGCTTATAAAGTTATTTCTACTAAACCTAAAGAATTTTATAATCTTATAAATGGTAGTTCGGTTGATTTTACTTTAGATTATAATAATTTTTTAAATCTTATTGCAGCAGAATTAGTTAATAGTTTTAATACCGACCAAACCCTTGCTAATTTGGTTGCTGAATATGGACTAAAAGTATTTCTATCTACTCCTACTGCAAAAAGTTCATTTGCTAAAAGACCTCAAGCTATTAAACAAATTACTAATTTTTTAAATCGAATTAATGAAATTAGTACAAATGTTGATTGGAGTCAAGGTTTTGACGCAGTTAATGGTATTTATGACCCTTCAAAGATAAGAGCTTTTACAGAAGAAGAGCTTTATAATAAATTTATTGATTTACTTAATACTTATAGTGAACTTCAACAAAATATTTATAGTAAAGATGGTAAATCTTACATTAATCTTTATGATGTTGCTCAATATTTGATGCAACTTGCAGATGAAGGAGATATAAATTATGAAACTGTTGTTCAAGCTATAACTAATTTAAAAATATTTGCTAAAAACTATAAAGGTTCTGAATTTGTACTTGAAGGTAAAAGTTTTATTACTAAAAATGCAGAAGCTATTATTGATGATATTTATCAAAGATTAACAACTTATGAAACTGTAAGTGATAAATTACATTTTGATGTTTATAAAACTACCGATGCTACAAATCAAACTCAACAAAAAAGTATAATACAAAAATTTAAAGAATTTAGAAGTAAAAATAAAGAGCTTAAAATAGAATATCGTAGAAATTCTAAAACAAATGAACCTATTTCAGTAAGTTTATATTATGAAGATGATGCCGGAGGTAAACAAGAAATTGGTTATTTAGACTTAGTTAGTGATGTTTCTGAAGGAAAACAAAATACTGCATATAAACGAGATAAAGGTGCTGGATTTAGGTATAGTGTTTCTTTACGGGGGACAGAATATGAAATGACTCCTGCAATAGATAACTTATTTAAACAAATTATTAAAGGTGCTGATAAAAATGCCAATAATGAACAAAAGGAATTATATGAATTATTTAGAAATTATTTTATCTTAAATAATCCTAAAGAATTTGATACTGTAAAAAATAGTAAAGAATATAATATAAATACTAATACTAAAATAAAACTTTTAAATAGTGATTTGTTTTTAGATTTATTAAAATCTAGTTCTTATGGTATTCCTATTAGAGAAAGAAAATATGTTCCTGCTGCACAAAAAGAAATGTTTATTACTACAGGATATTATACTGCAGAACAATTTGATAAACTTGATATTAATAGAAAACTTGATATAACACAAAACTTTTTTAATGATGTAGCAAATGTTATTTTTTATGAACTTAAATCATATACTTCTAAAGAAAATTCTGCCAATAATCTTGGTGAAAGTGCTATGCTTGATAGCTATAATAATTTTGTAGAAAAAGTTTTTGAAAATTATAAATCTACTTATTTATTACAAGCTAAACTTGATGAAGCTGGTAAAAATGGAATTACAAATCTTTCTATAAAATATAATAGCGATAATGCTGCAAGAATAAATTATTCAGAAAATGGTAAAGAACGAGGAACACAAGGATTAATTCCTATAAAAGATGTTAAAGACCATCCTTATGTTTTCGTATATGGTAATACTTTATATGACGAATATGGTAAATCTTATAATACTCCTGCTTGGATGGGCAATGGTACTTCTGGCATTTTAATGTATGATAATGGCAATCCTTTTATTGCTATGTTTACAGGAGCAAATGTTGTTGCTCAAACAAATATAGAATTAGCAAATGCTCTTCATTCATATTTTGGAGAAGCTATTGATAAATATTTTAATGCTGTTGGTAAAGATGCAGAAACAGAATATGAAAATCTTTATAATACTTTTGAAAGCCTTATTGGTAGACAAAGATTATTTAAAGGTTTTGAAGTTGAAAAGCTTCCTTCATCTGATGCGTTTGCATTAAAATATGTGGATGAAAATGGAACTAAACATACTTTTGCTACTTTCTTCAAATATAGTGGAGATATTGTATGGAATGGTGACCATTATGAAACAAAAGATGGTAAAAGGGTTGCTAATAAAGATAAACATATTTATGCAAAACCTGCATTAAGTATTATAATAAATAATAAACGAAGAAATGTTTATAATAATAAAGATGATGCTGCTAAAAAGGAATTAACTAAGTTTTTAAATGTTTTACTAAATGGTCATAAAATGCATACTGCTACTGGTATTATAGAAATATTTAAAGGTTTACAATATAATTCTGATGCATCTGTTGCCAAATATTATAAAGGTTCTTCTGTACAAGGAGTTAACCCAAGTATTCTTAAAAGAAATGCTAAAATAAACGATTATATATCTAAAAAGAATGGTAAACTTGTTATAAAAATTGGTAATTTTGAAGCATCTTATGATAATTATGCTCATTTTCTTATAGCAAATAATGCTATGTTAACTACTCATTCTGGTAGAACTAATAAAACTATAAATGAATATCAAACTGCTCCTACTTCTGTATATGTAGATATTGATTCAGTTCAAACCCCTTTAAAGGAAATGGATAATGAACTTATTAAGAAAGGTTTGTCCAAATATGTTAAGGAAAAGTTTCCTAAAGGTAAAGGGCAAATAAGCGTTGATGATGTACTTAAAAGCACAGGAGTAAGTCAAACCGAAATTGATTCTTATAGGAAACTTAGTGAAACTATTTGTAAAAAGTATCAATTTATTCCTGATACAGTAGAAATAGATACTACAATGAAAACTTCTGATGATGGTGGCTATTATCCTAAAGATTCAAAAAGTCCTTATAAAGGTAAAATAGTTTTATTTAAAAGTGGCATAGAACTTGCTAATAATAAAGATAGAATTAATATTTTAAGACTTCTTGTTCATGAACAAATACATAAAGTTGTAGATATTAATAATTTCTTTGATGGAGAAGTTGGAGAACAACGAGCTGCTGTAATTGATGACATTTGGAATCAACTTTATAAACATACCAGAACTCTTGATACTAATGATTGGTTAAGAAAATTTGCTAATCAATTTAATAGATATTGGAAAAATGTTTCAGCAAAAGAAAGAGCTAATGAATTTATTGCTGAAATAATGAGTCAACCCGGTTTGATAAATAGATTAAATGATATTGAATATAAAGGTAAATATGTTATTAGTAATACTAAGGAAAGTTTATTCCAAAAATTATTAAGAACTATTATGAACTTATTTGGTAATAATATTGATACTATAAATGAAAATACTATATTAGATAATATTAATAAAATTCTTGGTGACGATATTTCTATTTCTATAACTGCTCTTTCTAAAGTTGGAAAAAAAGTTAAAAAAATTGAAACAGTTCTTGCTGAAGAAAAAGAACCCGAAACAGGAGAAATTACTAAAAAAGAAGGACTTGATGCTACTAAAAAAGGTCAAGCTTCTTTACCTGAAAATAAAGAAGAAGATGAAGGTAAAGAAGATGATGACGATGAAGATGAATTTAAATTTACTAAAAAGAAAAGAGATATTTATGATAGAAATAGCTCTAAAATAAGAAATTATGCTCCTATTGAAATTGCTATTGATGATGTTAATAAAGATGGTACTAATAATCCAAACGGATTAGTCTTTGTCCCTAATATGGAAGAATTTTTAAATAGATTTCCGGTTAATGAAAGGGCAGCAATAAAGGCAGAATTGACCGCAGGGCGCATAACTTATGTTTGCCAATAAACACTACATTTGTAGTATAAAAGTGTCAGAAATGGGCTAAAAATGGCTCATTTCTGACAACTTTTAAAAGTTTTCAATTTTAAAGAAACAATTAAATTTTACAGTGAAGAACTTAAAATTAATTATATTATGAGTTGTTACGCAGAAGGTTTTACTTTAGTTGAAGATGCTAAAGGTAAAGTTACAAATCAATTACAAAAATTAACTCCGATTGTTTCTATTAAGCAAATGATTGCTTCAAGAATTAATGATGGGAGTTTTGAAATTTGGGCTAAAGATACTTATCCTAAAGATTTTAACGATGGCAAATCTTTATTTGATAAATCAGAGGGCACTATTGGTAAATATTTAAGACATTATCTTCGTAGTCATTTTGCTTCTGTACAAAATAGTACAAAAGTAAATCAAAATGAAGATAGACAATTATTTACAAGTATTACTGCTAAAAAGACTGCTACCATATACGGTGCTTATTTGATTGGTAAAGAGTTTTATAGAATTAAAAATTTAGATAAATCTGAACGACCTTCTTCTAAAGATTTAGGTAAAACTGTTAGAGAAAATGTTACTGCTCAAATAGTTAAAGAATTTGATAATAGGGGTAAGTCTTATTTTGAAAGTAACCCAAATCATTCGTCTGCAAATGAATATTTTAATTTAGAAAAAAATATAGATGATTTAAATAATAGTATTGATGAATTAGAAGTAAAAATTGAAGAAGCTGCTTCTGAACAAAATAAAGAAGAATTTGATAAATTAAATATAAAATATGATGAATTAATTTCTATTTTACATAAAAATTATTCTGATAAAAGACAACTTGTTTATAAAGCTTTATTTGGTAGTAATAATATAGCTTTAATGAATTATGCTACTTTATTTAATATAGTTACTTCTAATACAGAAAATATAGTTGATAGATTTGGTAATACAATAACTGCTGCTGATGAATATTTCAAAAATGTTTATGCCCATAAAAGTTTACTTAACATAAAACATATTTTTGAAGAGCAAACAGAAGAAGAAAAACAATCTGATGATTCTGATGAATTAGAAAATTTTGAAGATATTACTGAAGAAGATATAGACATGATGGCTACAAATTGGGACAATTATGTTTATAGCAATTATATTAAACATTTTGAAGGTGGAGTTCGTTTATATCTTAGTAATATTCTTAAATCAGATATACCATATAAAGATTATGAAGCTGGTAAAGGATACAATACTGAAAATGAATTAGGTGTTGCTTTGCCAATGAGCGATAAATTTGTTGTTACACAAATAACAAATGGTGCATCTTTCTATTCTATTAATGATTTTATTGAAAGTGTAAAGAAATTAGCAAATACTGTTCCTGCTCTTTATGGTCTTTCACAATTAGTTAAAGATATGGAGAATGATGAACAATTTGCAAGAAAAATATTTACCAATTTTGCTCGTCCTGTAATTGCTAAAACTTTAATTGATGTTAATAGAGCAAGTGACCCCACAATAAGTCAAAGTAATCTTACTGCAAATCCTATTAGTAAAATGTATTTTGATTTATTGAATGTTGCTAAACTTACTTATAAAGATGTATATGATGAAAAAGATATTACTGCATTAAACAATATATCTAAAGAAAATCCTATTAACCAAAAAGAACTTCTTATTACCGTTCTTAGAAAATATTTCCCTAATTTAGATTTAACTACTTTAGAAAATATTTTATATAATAATGATAAAAATCAACAAGATTTATTTATTTATAATGCTGCCAAAGGTTTATCATTTTTTATAAATAGTATTAAGCCTGTTATTACTGCTGAAAATAAAGCCAATAAAGAATTTGGTGTTTTAATGGCTGATTATAATAAAAAATTAGAAGCATATAATGATATAAATAATCCTAATAGAGGCGAAAAACCTATAAGACCTGAATATGATTCAAGTTATATAAATTATAAAAGTTTAGAACAACCTTTAATTCAATTAAGTAAACTTTTAACTCCTTATTTTGTAGTTAATACTGAACTTAATCATTTAAATGCTAAAGGTACTGTATCTTCTGATATAATAAATGAAAGTTATTTAACTAATTTTATAAAACAATTAAATTATACAGTTAATGAACCTGGTGGTGAATTAAAAGGTGTTGAACTTCTTAAAAAATTTTTAACTCAATCTAATAGTTTTTATTATAATAATTTATTATTTGGTATTACAGATTCTAAAGGCAATATATTAAGAGAAGGTTTATTTATTAGAACTAATGGTAAAATTTCTGTAAATCCTAAAGCAAAAGATTTACTCAAAGCTGCTTTATTTGATGGTGTAAGAGATAGAAATAGTCTTTCCGGTGTTGATTATAGGAATATGACTCAAAGAGATTATTTCTTATCAATGATAATTGCTTATAATACTCCTATTAATATAGATAATAGTATTGAAGATAATAATCTTCGAAACAGAATAGCAAATATTATGCTAAGAATTCCTTCTGATGCTTCTAATAATTTTATGGTTACTATGGAGCGCTATGATTATTCTGGAATGAATGGATTATATTCTTATGATGGTAGTATATTATCTAATGAAATTTCTAATATTCTTCAAAATCTTGGACAATACAATGGGGTTTATGTTGGTGAAGATACAGATTCTTTAACTGGATTTAAAAGAAAAATTAACATATATGATAATTTAACTGAAGAATATTTTGTTAGTACAAATGATGTAAGAGATAATAATAAAGCATCTGAAGACCTTATAACCTCAATTCTTTATAAAGGGGGTATACAAGGAGATTTTGATGTTATAGGATACACTAAAAAGTTTGATGGTGATAATGTTATTATTCCTATAATTTATAAAAAATCTGGTACTGATATTAAATTTGTTATTTATCTTAAAGGAAAATATGATAAAAAAAATCAAACAGTAAATAATGCTAAAATAGATAAAATAAGTTCTTTAGCAAAACATTCTCAAAAATATACAGAATTTGACGAATTTGGCAAAGTAACTTCCAATACAAGATATGAATTTAATAATATTGAGGATACTATAAATTTATTTTTAAATGATAATGCTGATAGATTAACAGAATTATTGATTAAAGACAATAAACTTAAAAAGAATTTAAATAGAGATAGTGCAATATTCCTTGGATTTAAAAATCAAGTTATTGGAGAAATAAATGATATTGTTAGAGCATTAGATACTTTATTTAAATTTGATAAAGCTACTAAACAATATAGAATTATTAATTCTACAGATGGATTATTTGAATGGAAGCATTATACTGATAATTCTGTTATAGATGAAAATGGTCATCTTACTGGAAAAGTATTTACTCCTATTAAATTATTTACGATTAATGGTGTTAATTATTCTGTTGATATTTCAGAATTATTAAATCTTTATGGTAAAAACGGTCTTATTAAAAAAGATGACAAAGGTTATTATTTAAATATTCCTAATAATAGTTTTATACAATCTATTTTTAATAAAACTTTACAACTTAATTTAGAAAAGAATAATACTATTGTCGGAATAAATAATAAAATTGATGATATTGTTGAAAAGTGGATTAATGCTTATGACAATTATATTAAAACACAATTACTTTCTTTTAATAGTGTTTTAAATAATATAAATGACATTTCATATAATAAAGTTGTAGAAGCTATATATAATATAACTTTAGCTTATATGGATTTTGATGCTATCTTTGAAGGTGATTCTAAATATTATAAAGATGCCCAAACTTTCTTAAAAAGGGCTAAAGAGGTTCAAATGGCTGGTTCAAGTTTTTCTGCTTATGATTTTGGACATGAAATTGGAGGAGCTATTAAAACTCTTAAAGACAATAATAATAACGATATTCTTGTTACATTAGCAAATGCTGCTGGAGAAAGAACTCCTATAACAGTTAATGAAAAACAATTAACTTTAGATACAGGATTTAGAGCTGTAACTATTAGAAATACTAAAAGAGGATTTGAAAGGGCTACAGAGCTTTATGATGAAGTTTATAAAGAAAACTATAAAAAATTTATAGCTCAAGGTTTGGATGATAAAACAGCAAAATCTATTGCTAAAGAAACTGCAGAAGCTATAGCTAAAGGTTATGGTGATTTTATTGTAGATGGACAACAAATAAAAGGACAATCCACAAAAATTAATGATGCCCAATCATATATTACAATTTATGAACTTGCGCGTAGAAGATATGCAAACGGTACTATAGATGAATATAGAGATTTAATTGAAAAACTTATTCGTCCTGAAGATGAATTTGATATTAATGATATTGATTTAGAACAACTTAGTAGATTTATTCAAGTTGAAAAGAATGTATATTATGATATTCAATTTGACCCTGTTACTAAAGAATATTATCCTCGTCAAATTAAAAATGCTGAATTTGTTTTAATACCCAATTTACTTCCTAAAGATAGTGATTTAAGAGTACTTGCTGATTTAATGATTAAGAATAATATTCATCAAGTTAATACTGTTGAAACTTCTAAAGCTGCAAATAAAAATGTTCTTGAGTTTTGGGATTCTAAAAATGAAAAAATTATTCTTAAAGAACAATTTGAAGAAAATATAAAAGATGATTCTAATGTAGAAACTTATTATTATAAAAACCTGCATAAACAACAAGATATTGTTGACCACATGGTTGATAAACAAAATAAAGCAGGTATTCAAATATTAAAGAAATTACAAGATAATGAAAGTACAGCTTCTGAAAAGGTACAAAAAGCTGTAAAAAATATGCAAGATGCTCTTGCTGCAAATATTGAACATGATTTTAGAACTTTAATTTTCCAATTTGGCTGGACTGTTGATAAAGAAACTGGAAGATTATGTAATATTGGTGACGATGACCCTACTACAAAATTTAATCTTAATTTTACTGATTTTTATGCAAGAGCTCGTGAAGAAGCTCAAAGACTTGATATGGATAGTAATTTCCTTGAATATCTTGAATTAGATTTTACAGGAAATCCTATTATGCCTGCTGATATGGGTCCTGTTTCTCAAAAACTTGAAAATATTGCTCAAGCTATATTTAATAGTAAGATTGCAAGACAGACACTTCCTGGCTGGCATGCTGTTCAAGTTACTACTGTTGGTTATGATAATACATTAGAATATCATCCTGAAGTTTATGTTGAAATTGCAAACCCCCGTAAAGAAATTACTGCAAAAGAATACGAGGCACTAAAAGAAGAGGATAAAAATAAATATCAAAAAGTTGCTTATGTTGATGCTTTAATTCCTATTTGGAATAGTGAACTTGAAGAACTTGTTGATAGTCTTACAGAAAAATATAATGGTGATAGAAAGAAAGCTGAACAAGAAGTTATTGATAAACTCAATAAAGCTAATCTTGATAAACAAATTGGTTATCGTATTCCTACTGAGGGTAAGCAATCTGTAACTATTCTTAGAATTAAAGGTTTTTTACCAAGAATTTATGGTTCTACTATTATTGTAGCTAATGAATGGATTACTCAAACAGGTGCTGACTTTGATATTGATACTATATATGGTATTTATCATGAACTCAGAGTTGTTGGAGAAAATATTTTTAAAATTACTTCAAATACTAATACTGATGAATATAATACAAAGAAAAGATATGTAGCTTATATTAATGAAATGCTGAGGAATGTAAATGATGCTACTAAAGATTATATACAAACTGCTAAAAATGCAAGAAATATTGCTTATGAGGCTATAGAAGATGCAAGAGAACATAAAAAAGCTTTTGATGAACTTAATAAACAAAGAAAAGCCATATTTGCTGAACTTGAACCTTCTGATAGAAAATTTATAAATAAAAGTATTAAAAAGTTTATTAATAATAAAAAGATTTCTGATATCAATAAAGATAAACGAATAATTGATAGACTTAATACTTTAAAATCAAATGATTATAAAGATAATACTAAAATTCTTGATATAATAAATAAATTAATTGATATTTATAATCAAAGAATTGAACTTAATCAAGAATATCGTGATGACAATTTAAGTTTATTTGATAAAACTGAAGAAGGTTATAATGCATTTTTAACAAATGCCGATAATGAATATTTTGATTCTGTTATAGAAATTGCACGAAGTGCAGGTATGATTTCTTACGAAGAATTTAGTAAACTTGATATAATTTCTCAACAAACTCGTAGAGCAAGAAATAACATTATTGTAGATTCTATGCTTGAAATTATGTCTGACCCTACTTCTCGTGAAGAAAATTATTCTCGTTCTAATTTTGATGATTTAAGTGAAGCTAAAGATGAATTAAATGAAATTGCTGGAACTGGATTTAGTTCTGCATCTACATACAATCCTTTTGACCAATTAAGATTTATGCAAAATGCTATTGATGGTCGTAAACTTAAAGCATTTAGTGTAAATAGAGATACATTTAATTCTGTTAATAATAAAACTCATACTAAACTTAATGGTAATCATGCAATTAAAATTGCTTATGATTTATCAAAATATAATGAAGATTTAATTAAAAGTGCTTTTGAAGAAGTTGAAATAGATAAAGAAAAAAATATAGCAATAGTTACACATAGAGATTTAGGTTGGTCCAAAAATAATAGAAATGTAGTTGGTAAACTTTTAACTTCATATTCTTCTCAGACTACTGCTCATATTCTTGATGCTATTAAAGAAGGTGCTATATTTAATGAAACAGATTATACTTTTGGTACATTTAAAACTCTTCTTGATGTAGGCACAGATTATGATACAGCTATTGCATTTTTGATGCAACCTGCAATTACAGCATTAAATGAATATCATAATTCTGCAACTTCTATATTTAATAAAAATTATGATAATCCTGTTTATTATTATATTAAAGAACTTGCTGAAAAACTTAATGTTTCTGGAATAAATGAAAACTCTACATATCAAGATATAATTGAAGCTTTTAGTAAAGATAAAAAAATACAAGATAAATTTAAAGAAATTTGGAATACTGAAATAACAGAAGATTTATTTGATACTGAAGTTATTATAGATTATAATGGCTTAGTTAATCGTCTTAAAGATAAAACTAATAATTTTGATAATTATATTTTTGATTTAGGTATAGCATTGGCTTTTAATAAATATAATCGTACTACAAAGAATATTGAAACTTTATCTCGTTGTGCTAATCCTGATAGTTTTGGTACAAAGCAAACTATTAGAGATACTCGATTAGTAGTAGATAATGTAATTCAACATTATAGTTATTCTGATTATGTTGGTAAAACTTTGGTTGTTGGTAAACATGATTCTGAATATAATTTCTTAAAAAAATATAAAAAATCTGAAGAAACTGAAGAAAATGAAGAAAAAACAGAATTTGTTGAAGAAAAAAATAATAATGAAAATAAATCTTTTGTAGAATATACTACTTTTTTACAGAAATTATATCCTGGTTTTGGTGATGTTATTATTAGTGAAAATAATGTTGAAGGAAAGGCTGAATATAGAAAAATTGTTGATATTAAAAAATCTTCTTATCCTTATCTTGCTTCTATATTTCAATATTGCACAAATAAGTCTATTGAAGTAAATAAGCAAATGTTTGATTTTGAATCAGATGAAATGAATGCTGTTATTTCTTATATAGAATCAAGATTTGGTAGAAACTTTAAAAAAGAAGAATTTGTTGCTTTCAAAAAGTATATGCTTTCTTCTATATATACTAATCTTGAATATATACATGATAGACTTACTATCAATGATCATGGTCAAATAATTATTGATAATAGTTTATTTGCTGATTCTGAAGATTTCTGGGATACAGAAATTAATAGAATATATGGCTATGTAGAAGAAATATCTAATTTTGATGTTAATGATATAAGTAATCCTACTTCTGAAGAATTAGATGACTATTTAAAACTTACTCCTTTACAAAAAGTAATGTTTATTAAAAAACATTATGTTTTAGGTGATAATATATTTAATTATATTGATTGTACCAAATTTAATAAACAAGAACTTGAAAGTAAACAATATAGTAAGAATAGATTAACTATAAACACTGATGGTGTTGATGTTGAACAATTATTATTATTCTTTGATGAAGCTTTCTTTAATGAAGATGTTTTTATTAAACTTGCTGCTTTAGATTTAATCAAATATGCTTTTGTTGTAGAAGGATTTAGTTTTAGAAGAAATTCTATTAGCAGAATTATAACAAATAATGCTTTACTTGCTGATGTTCAGCATGGAGGATTTAATTTGGTCAATTCCTTTAAAGGGGAAATAAAAGAAGTAACACAACCTAATAAACTTAATGATTATCTTACTGATAAATTTTTAAGAAACTTTGTTAGAAGTCATTCTGATTTAATTACTACTATTAATCTTGAAAAATCCAATAAAACTACTGATAATAACGATAATAAAACTACTGATAATAATGATAATAAAATAAGTGATAATAAATTATTTTTAAGTACAATACGAAGAGATTTGGGTGGTATTATTTTTATACCTGTTCAAAAAAGTTATAATAAATTATTAGAGAAACTTAACTTAGATGCCGAATCTGATTCTAAATATATTCAAATAAGTTATTTTCCTAATGAAAAGAAAAATACTAAGAAAAAAGTTCTTTATGAAATTCATAGAATAAACAATGATGATGCTAATACTATTGCGTTAATACCTTTAAACTATTTAGATTTTAATGAAAATTATGAAACTTCTTTAAATAATGATAATCATGAATTTTATAGCTATGGTTTTTATAGAGATTTAATAAATGAAATGCTTAATCAACCCAAAACTTATAATTTGTCTGTTGAAAAAGCTAAAATTCCAAGATATAAATATAATGTAAATATAGATTCTTCTGTAGATGTTAATACTATTTTAAATATTGCTACTACAAGTACAGGAGTAAGTCAAGCTCAAGCGGAAAAAATAATAAAAGATATTGCTAAATGGTATAAATCTTATGGTGGAACTAATAATTATGGTATACTTAGTCATGATAGTCAAACATTAAAGAAATTATTTAAAAATAATAATAGTATTATTACTCAAAATATAGATGTTGGTGATGGTATTATTATTAGTTTTGATATTAAGCAACTTCCAAAAACAGATAGTATCTTTAAAATTCATAGATATTTTATGGAGAATGGTTATTTTAAAGATAGTACTCCTAAATGGATGATTGATTATCATAATAGTATTGCTTGGAATGATGCTACTGGTAAAAATCCTCGTCTTTATAGAATAACTATACATAAGGATGATGATTTTGCTAATAAAAAAGCACAAGAACAAAATGCTATTGAAACTGAAAAGAAACAATATCATGCTTCTCGTATTAGATATGGTGAAGATTTTAATAATATTGATTTTGAAGGTTTTTCTAATTTTGATACTATAGCTAATTTAATAGTAAGGGATATAGAATATAAAGCTCATAAAGGTGATGAACTTGCAGATAATATTTATGAAGAATTTACTACAAGAGGTATTACTACATCTTCATTAAAAGATATATCTAAGAGGTCTAATGATATTTATTATATTGCTGCAAGTTATTATACTGCTGTTGGAAATCAATTAATTCAAGATTTAAAGAATTTTGAAATTAATGGTATTGATTATTCTATAAATCCTAATGAAAAAGTTGATGGTAAATCTTTATACGATGCTTTAAGAGAACATCCTGAAAGAAGAGAAGCTTTCTTTAATTTATTACTTAAAGCTAAAACTTTTGGTGATGGAATTCATGAAATTTTGGAACTTCCTATTACAGGAGAAGACCTTGTTCTTAATAATGCTATAAATAAAATACAAAAAATAATAAATAATGTTCGTAACGATAATAATTTAAAAATAGCTTTTGATGCTATGTTTAATTATTATCTTGCTAAGGAATATTCTGAAAATCCTAATGTAAGACGAGGTATAATTAAACTTACTGATGTATTCGGAGATATTGATTGGTGGGATACTCAATTTTCTGATGTTGCAGAATTAAATCATAAACAAATTCAAGTTATTGTAAAAATGGCTAATGATATAGTTGCAAAAGCTCATTTTGAAGGACTTGACAGAGTTGAAGAATTTAATAAAAAGTATGAAAGAATTCTTTCTGAAAATACTGGTAGTTTCAATATTGATAATATTGTGGATAAAAAAGAGGTTCGTTTTATTAATCCTGTAACTAAGAAATTTTATGAAGATAGAAAAGCAGTATATAATAAATTTAGAGATGTCGCCAATAAATATGGTTTTCATAGTAAAGAATATTTTTTAGCTGAACTTGAAACAGATAAATGGTTACTTGAACATACTGAACAACCAATTAATCGTGAATATTATGAAAGAGATATTAAATTAAGAGAAGAATTATTTGAAAAAGCTCTTGACTATTATGTTGAATATAGACAACTTCTTGATAAAATTTATTCTAATTATATTCCTTATAATCAATTAACTGAAGCTCAAAAAGAAGAAAGACAAAGATATTGGAATAGAATAAATGAACTTCGTGGTAAAACTATTGATAATGAATGGGATATATTTGATGACTATGGTGAAGTCAAAGATGAAATTCATAAACAAAATGCTTTAGATATTTATATTACTCGTAAAGCTAATCTTAATGGTGAATTCTTTGACCAAAAAGAAACTAAAGAATTTAGAGAAGTACTTGAATACAATCTTGGTATTATTGATAGATATGATGCTAAACACGAACTTCAAACATTAGAAGAAAAACTTGAAAATGAAGAATATCGTGATGCTTATGAATGGGTTAGAGCAAATGCTCGTAGGGTGTTAAAACCTGAAATTAGACACAAACTTATTCAAGCATATAAAACATTAGGTAATAATGATGTTGCTAAAAAAGTATTTAAAAAAGCTTTAGATGCTGTTCCTGAATCTGAAAGATATGATGTTTATGGTGATATTATTGGTACTAAATATACATTAAAACAACAAAAGGCTATTAAAGATTTGATTGAACAGAAATATCATCCTTATGGTGAACTCAATGATGATGGTTCTATTTCAGAAAATGTTATGAACAATCTTGAAGATAGTAAAGAATCTGATAACGGATTGTTAAAAGAATGGCCTGAAACTGCTGATGATGAACCTGATTTCAGAGATTATGTATTTACTGATGAATTTTATAAAACACAAGTACAATCTCCTGAAGAACAAGATAATGCTATTCGTAATAGAAAAAGAGAAATTTATACAAAAATTAATAAGATTATTGAAAAAGGTTTTGATGAAAAAGGTAGATTTTCTGTTAAAAGATTATATGAAGCATATACTAATGAACAAGGTATTTTTGATTCTGAACCTATAAAAGAACTTGGAAATTTATATCAAGAACTTCGTGTTATAAATAAATCAAATTATGATAACCATGATGATAGTTCTAAAAAATCTTCTGTTAAAATTCGTAGAAATGTTGTTGCTACAAGTCGTAATGAATTAGAACTTCAAGAAATACCTGCTACTTATAGAGCATTATTTGAAAAAATTATATTTGATAGAAAAGTTAATGGTGATTATTCTAAAAAAGGTAAAAAGCGTTTAGGTAATAGATTTTTATTTGGTTTTTATGCTCCTTATAAAATTGAAGGTAAATATCCTGATAAATTTGTTAATAAAGCAAAAACTGAAGCTCGTAAATTCTTAAGGGAACAAGTAAAAACTGTTCTTACTCCTTATTGGTATGAAGCTCATAGAGCTGCTATTGCTCAAGGAATTGAAGATAAATGGATAGCTGCTAACAGAGTTTATAATCCTTATAAACGAGAATATGAATGGATACCTATTTGGACAAGAACTGAAGTTTCTCCTATTGGTGAAGAAAGTGTTTATGAATTTGAATCTATTGGCGGATATAATAGAAGAGAAATAAAAGAAGAAAAACTTAATCCCCTTTATAAGAAAGGTTCATCTAATTATCGTACTGATGATAATACTTATAAAAATGAAGCATATTCTAATCTTACTGAAAAAGAAATTAAAATGCTTAAATTCTTACAAGATACTGTTAATTTTTATGCTACTAATTATAAATCAAAACAATTTGTTAATCAAGGATTTTTACCTCGTATGAGAACTATTCCTGTTGATGCTAAATGGTATGTAAAACAAGGACTTAATGCTTTAGGATTAACTACAAGAAATTATAATGATAGAGAATGGCACGATATAATTGATTTTAGTCATGATTTTGATGCAAACTTTGATATGTTCCAATTAATTAAAGGTGTTGGTACTCGTAAACATAAAGAAATTCCTAAAATGCTTTATGAAGAAGATGAAGCCAAATATAAACAATTAGTTGAGGATATTCGTAAAGAAAACGAAGAAATTGATAAAGAAAATCTTCGTATAGATAATGAACTTGCTAATAGAAATTATAAAGAAGTATTCAATCAAATGATTTATAATGGTACTGAATATCTTGCAAGAGAAAAAACTAAAGACTTAATTTATATAATGATTGAAGATTTAAAATCAAGAAATGCTAATAAAGTTAATAATTTTGGTGCACTATCTCGTAATAGAAGAATTAGTAGAAGTGATTTTGATGTTTATAATGAAACTAATCAAGACAATGCTTATCTTGTATTTATTAATTGGGCAAGAAGATTTCTGTTTAAAGAATATAAAAATCTATCCCCTTTAAATAAATATAGTGATTTACTTCAAAATATTACTTCTGCTAAATTTATGATATTTAATTTGCTTGGTGGTATAGCCAATGTTAATACTGGTATTGTAAACATACTTGGTGAAGGATTTGCTAATGAATTCTTTTCTGTTAAAGAATGGAATAAAGCTTCTCAAATTTATCTTAGTAAATCTCCTAAAATGATTGCTGATTTTTTTGGTACTGAATCTAATGATTTTTATGTAGCATTAACTAAATATTTTGATATTGTTGATTATGACCAGGTATTAGAACTTGCTAAAGATTCTGATATTGTTGAAAGAAACAAGAAATTAAATAAATTTCTTTATTCTTTCCAATCTGGTGGTGAGCATTATATGCAAAATAGTGTTTTATTTGCTATGCTTGAATCTCATAGATTATATAAAGATTCTAATGGTAATATACAAATGGTAACTTTTGACCAATATAATGCTGATGTTGATATAAAATCTTATGAACAAGTTCTTAGAGAAAATGATGTTGAATTACTTGATAATTTCAAATTTAATCTTAGAAGATTAGATAAAAATACTCAAAGACAATATGATAGATTTAAACGAGACCCTATTGCTGACCATATTCGTAGTATTCAAGATAGTACTCTCAGAAATAAGATATTAAAAGAATATAATGAAACTCGTAAAACAAATACTGAAATTGCTAAACAAGAGTTTAATAAAATGCCTACTGTTATGAGTCAATTAGAACTCAAAAATGGTAGAATTAGAATTAAACCTATTATTGTTGATAATGTAGAAAAACCTAATGATTTGCTTACTGATAAACAACTTGGAGAACTTAAATGGAAAGTTCAACAAGTTAATGATAAGATACATGGTGTTTATAATAAAATGGGTGGTGCCCGTATAGAACAATATTGGTTTGGTAATCTTGTTATGCAATATCATAAACATCTTTATCCTGGAATAATGAAACGATTCCGTGTTAATGGTATGTTTAATGAAACAAGAGGTACTATTGATTATGGTTCTTATATTTCTGCATTTAAACTTGCTGCTAATATTGCAAAAGATGTATTCAATCCTGCAAGTCAAGCAAGTTATGCTGAAACAACTGAAGAAGATGCTATTAAATCATTTGGTACTTTTATGACAAGAGTATTTGATATAGCAAATATTGTTTCCTTTGAATGGAATGTTCTTCCTACTTGGGAAAAAAATAATATTATGCGTTGTCTTGGTGATTTATGTGGTATTGGTGCAGCATTCCTTACTGCTTTTGCTATTTATCTTATGACTGATGATGATGACCTTAAAGATAATAATTTCATTGGTTCTTGTTTATATATTGCTGACAGACTTTTAACTGAAAGTAAAATGTATACAATTACAGGTCTTTATTCTGAAGGTGCTACTCTTTGGTCAAGTCCAATAGCCGGTATTTCTACTATTAAAGACTTATTTAAAACTGTTGACCTTGGAACTAAATATCTTATAGACCCTTCATTTGAAGTTATTTATCCTAATGGTCTTTATAAAGGTAGAAATAAATTTGGTGTTGTTATTCAAAGAAATATTCCTGGTTGGCGTATAGTTAAACGAATTGAAAATATTGCTAAAAATAATAATTATTATCGTTTAAATGAATCTACTGTAAGTACTCGTCTTGCAAAATCTATTGCTGAAACTATTAATCCAGACGATGAAACCCCTTATAACGATGATTATAATGATATGTAATAAAATTATGAAAAAAGTATTACTCTACATTTGGCAATTGCCACAAAACTTATTAGGACTAATCTTATTATTGTTCTATCGTAAAGAACAAAAGTTTAATTACAAAGATGGTGTTAATTTTTATGAAACTCCTGAAATGCCCACAGGTATATCTTTAGGACAATATGTAATTGTTCGAAATAGATATTATATTGATAATTTAAAACATGAATATGGTCATACTAAACAAAGTAAATATCTTGGTTGGTTTTATTTAATTATCATTGGTTTACCTTCACTTATTGGTAATCTCATTGATAGAATAGTTCTCACCAATATTCTTCATTGGCCTTATAATAAATCTTCTAAATGGTATTATAATCTTCCATGGGAAAAATGGGCCGATAAACTTGGTAATGTAACTCGTAAATTTAATGTTAATCTTTAAGGTAAAATAAATGATATTGGGGTAGTTCCTAATAATAAAAAAGCCGGAGAAAAGGACTAACAATCCAATTCTCCGGCTTTATTTTTGTATCTTAAAATGCCCACAATAGTGGCTAAATTAAACTATATTCAATTATTTATCTATTTATGAGTAGTCCTTCATTATTTAGCTGAAAGTGTCTGAAATCGCTTGTATTGCGTTCAAAAATTTAAGAATTTATATTTTTTACTTACACTTACATTATTAAATTCTTAAATAAGAACACAACTGCTTCTTTCAGGAGCTTTATTAAATAATTTAGTAATAAAAGTAGTAATCCTTAATTTATAAATAGTAATATGAGCAATACTTCTTAATGTTTTACTATCTGTATTTAAATATGTAGAAACAAGAGAAATAACTTGTCTTTCAGAAAACGCCCATACATTAAATTCATAAAATTTAGTAGCATTTGCATAATAATCTACTAATATTTTATATTTATTAATAGGATATTTATTCATAAATATTATTTTTTACCTGTTGAACCATAACCACCTTCTCCTCTATTACTTGGTGTCAAATCTTCAAGAAAAGGAACTCTTTCCCAAATAACTTCTTGATATTTAACAACTTGGCATTGAGCAATTCTATCTCCTTCTTTATAGGGGAAATCCTCTCTATCCATATTATGTGTAGGCCTAAATACAACAAGTATTTCACCACGATAACCAGAATCCCCTATACCAGGAGTATTAGCTATATACCAATCTGTTTCAGTAAGACTACTACGAGGATAGATATTGAGCTGATGAAGTGGAGGGAGTTCAATATGAATACCTGTATGACAAATAACTCTATCTACTTTTCTTTCAATCCATCTTGCTCTTAAATCCATACAAGCATCTTCAATACCATGAGCATATTCAGGAACAGAATATTCAGGACTTTCACAATAAATTTTAACAGGAATTTCATCTAATTTAGCAATTATATCATAAACAGTTCTGCAAACTTCTCCCATGGATTTACCATTAGATGTTCTATCTGCAATACCTTGACAAATTGCTTCATAAATAATATTTGCTTCTCTGCTAAGTTCTCTAACTTTCATAATTTAAAAATGTAAGCCGTCAGCAGTCTTATCTACTTTTGTATTATTAGTATTTCTACTATTAGGATAAGGATTAGGATTACCAAGTTGTTTAAGATTCATACCCATCCACATAATAGCTTCTTGAAGCTTAGTTGTAACAAGATTTGTTTCACGAGAAACTTCCATATTATTAACACGACGAAGAATATCATCAATATCAATACGAACTTGTTTACTCATAGTAATTTGGTTTTCTTCATGAAGAACAAATATTTTACCCATATGGTCATCAATATCAAGTTTAACTTGTTCAAGTTCAGATCTTTCAAGAAGAACAAGTAAATATAAAAGCATACAACTAAGTTGCCTATCATAAATCGCACGAGGACAAGTAGGAGTGAAATTAAGTTCACCTTTATCCCATTTTTCAGTCATAGCTTTTAACTTAAGATAACGAGTTTCAAGTTGATAATATTCAGCAGCAAAACGCTCTTTGTAATCTGCACTATTCATAAGTGCAGCAGTTTCTTCTAATGTTTTCATAATTTTATTGAAATTTTATTAAGTTCTTCATTAATTTTTTCTTTTAAAAAAGTTATATCTGTAACAGCATTAATATCTTTAGTTATATGACCAATACATTGACCAAGAATTAAACTATCTAATGTCCAAACTTGAATACTAATATTTATATGGCTTGGAAATTTAGTATAACCACAAATTAAATGAGGATTATTAACATATTTGTTTAAAATAGTAACAACTTGTTTAACAAGACTTTTTGATATAAAATCTGCATTATTCATAATTAAGCAACTTGTAAAATATATTCTCCAGCTTGTTGAATTTTACGACTTCTATCTCCATAAAGAAGTGTATCCATTCTTTTTTCTTTTTCAGTATTATCTATATTAGAATAATAACCAGTAATAGCACCATAAACACCCCAACCTGTACCTTCAATTTCTTTTTGACCAGGCCCAACATGATAATAATTTAACATATTGGAAAGAATATTGACTTTTTGAGTAGAAAGTTCAGCATCATTAATAGCAAAATAATATCTTTGTGCTACTTGTTCAGGAGTATGTCCAGTTTGTTTAAGCCTCATTAATTCTGCATCAGTAAAAATAACATTAGCCATTAATTCAACAGCTTTTTTATCATCTACTTTAATTTTACTCATAGCATTATAAGCTTCTCCAACAATTTCGATTTGTTTACGAGTAATGCCAAGAATTTCATGAGCAATATCAATATTCTTATGAACAGATTGAGTATGCCTAAAACTTACATAATTCTGAGCAGTACGAATTGCAGCATTAAGAGTATTTTGACAAATTACACGAATGGGAGTAAATAATATTTTAACACCAGAAGAACCATCATGAGAATTAGTAAATACAAGATAATTATCAACAGGGTCACCGTTAACAACAATATTATCAGGCAACTTTGCAGAAACAAAAATCCTTTGTCCATATCCAAATGAACCAGCAGTCTGCCAAATAGCCTCGTTCTTACCAATAGCATTATCAAAGAACTTAAAAGCATCAATATTTTGAACTGGCTCATAACGCTCTTTAACAAGCCCAAGAGGAATATTAAGGTCTGTTCTATAAATACCATAAGCGTTTTGACATTTACGAAGCATTCGTTGACCATTAACAGTATTTTCTATAAAAGTATCATCTTCAATACCTTCAGCTAAATTTGGATTAGAAGGCATATTAGCATACATTTCGCATTTTTCTACAGACCAAGCAAGATTTGCTTTTTCCATAACTTCAGCAGAAGATTTACATTCTTCTACATTAATAGCTCCTTTAAATCTAAAAGGAGCTCCCTTTACTAAATAAGGCATCTTTTTTAATATTAAATTTAACTCCAAATGTTTTAAGCTCCTCATTATCATCTTGTACAACATGGAGCTTAAATGATGTACGAAGTTTATTTACAGCAGCATGATGAAAATTGCAAAAATCAACATAATAATTATCTATAAAATATCTAATTATAGGTATTTCGATAGCAGGTTTTGGAAACCAACCATTACTAAAAGATACATCTTTCATATAAGCTTTATCGAAGTAAATGTTAGTAAGAGTTGTACCTTTAATAATATAAGTTCTATGTTCTCCCCCTATAAAGAGAGGAATGAGATAATCCATATTGTCTGCCATTTTAGGATAATTTATATTGTTCTTTGCATCGTAATATTCACCAATAACTTTTCTATAAGCAAGGTCATAATAAACAGAAGTTAAATCTTTATGAACATAAGGATTTCTTCTATTTGTTGCAAGACCCGGTTTTGTATAAACAAATTCACCTTCTGCAAGAGTTAAAGGAGAAAATATCCCAAATCTAAGAAAATCATTCATACGATTGACAATGGCTTTCAAGTCAGTATAATTTTCTGTGAATTGTGTAAGACGAAGTAATCCCATGGCAGCTCGTTCAACATCGTCTTTTCTTATACTTTCTCCTTTTTCCTCTTGTAGTTTCATAGAATAGTTAGCTTCAGCTTTTATATGCTTAACAAGCTCACTTTCTTGAAGTATAGGATTAATATCAAACATTATTTGATAACAATACTTGTTTTCTTAACTTCTTGAGCAACAGTAACAGGCAACTCTGCTTTATTCATTGCTTTAACTATATCTTTATCAACAGAAGAATTAATTTGACAATCAATAGGATTTGTAGCAATAAAGTATCCAAGATTTGCATGGCTACTAAGAATAGAAGCAAGTGATTTTTCAAAGCTACAATTAATAGTAATGGCCTGTAAATCAGCAGAAGTGTATGGTTCAAATTCTTCTACAGGGGTGTTGCCAAATTCATCAGGCATTTCGTAGTCTGCTTTGGCAATAGCATTAATAGATGCTAAGAAACCAGCAACATCTATATTTTCACCAAGTTCAAGTATTCCTTCTTTTTGTAATTCTGTAAGACTTTGTAAAACATATTGAACAAGTTTAGTTTTACGAGTTTCTTTTTCTTCAATACTTGTACTTCCTTTAGTAAATAATTTACGAGTAGGAGTTTCAATAACTTTATTACCTGTTTTACCTATTTCACCAAATAGTTCAACAGCTTCTAAAAGTTTTTGCTTAATTCGTTCAATAGTATTCTTTTTAATATTTTGAATAGAATTTACTCTATTCTTTTCATTTTTACAACATTCAACATCAGAATTATAAATAGTAAGAACTTGACAATAAGCTTCAATTTTATCTTTAAAGTTTTCGCTTGTAATATTAAGTTCTTCTTCAAGTTCAGGAGTAAGTTCTCCATCATTTTCTTCAATAACTTCAAATATTCTTTGAAGTTGCGAGCCTAATTCAAATATATTAGCCATAATTTATTTTATTTTTTCAATTCGTTCAATTTGAAGTTTATTAGTAGGACATAAATATGAAATTTGTTCTGCTTTCATATTATAATGTTTACGAAGATATTGTTCAATATTTTGTTTAACTTCATTTTCATAAACTTTTTTTGTTACAGCAACTTCATATATATGTCCAAAAGTATAATCAAAAATATAAATATATTGCATAATTTAAAATATTTGGTCATAACTTTCAGGAAAATATTCATAATCAAAACAAGTATTAAGAACTTCTCTTATTTGATTGGCAGAAATCTTTGCATTAGGGTGTGGTTTACCTGTTTCACCATAATATCTTAAATTAAGAATATGTTTCCATTCTTCAATACGATAAGTATAAACTACTTTAGTAGCAGTATCCAAAGGAAGAACACCACGAGCATCTTGAGGTTTCATTCCAAAATTTATAAGTTCTCTATAAACATTTGTAGAAATATCACAAGCTCTTAGATAATGGTTTTGGATAGCATTTTCTTCATCTTTAAACCACCAAGGTTCACAAATTTTAACTTTACCATCAAATTTATCTTGAGTAAAATTACAATATCGTGTAGATTGCTCACAAATATTGTTAGGAGAAGTACGATTTAATTCACGAGAAGTGCTAATTTGTGTTTGAACAAGAACTGTTTTACGAAGAATTTTATTAATACCTTCACGGTCTTCTTCGTTATTTATAAATCCTAGTAATCCAAATTCACTTGTACTATATTTAAAAAGATGGTGAAACCAAGGAACTTCACGATAAGTTTGTCCATTTATGGAAACAAACACCCATTCATTATTTTCATAATAACCGACATAAGGACTAATTTTAAAATAATCACGCATCTTTTCTGTACATACAATAATAGGAATTGCATAATAATAAGTAGCATGACGAAATATAGATTTATGTCCATTATTCCATTTTTCTTCAAGCCAAGCATTTATATCTTTTGGAGGCTTTTCTGAAGCATAACAAAGTTGAGCACATTTAACTGTAAGTTCATCATTTGGTAAGTTCCAAAGTTTTGCATAAGGTTTAACAAGTTCCATATTTATGATTCTTTTTTAAGTTCATACATAGCTCTTTTAATTTCATTTCTTTTAGTAGTTTCAAATACTATTTTATTATAAACTTCAATAGCTTTATAAAATAGATTAAATAAACTACCATCATTAATTATAGTATAATCGCAATCAAAATCACAAACCTCAGAATTGTGTAAATTTTCAGTTTGTTTTTCGTCAGGTCGAATAAGTTTAATAACATATCCTTGCCAAGTATCATCAGATTGATGAAGAGCAACAACCTCATTAGTAAACCTTACATCAGGAACTACACAAAAATGATAAGCATTTATTATACTATTTATTTTTCTAATTGTACTATTAACAAAAACATCTTCACCAAAAACATATTTCATACTATCAGCAAAGGTAGTCATTAAATTTCTAATTTTAATAAGAGGTGCATCGGGATTATTAGCAATCTTTTCTGCAAAATTATTAAAATCAAGTAAATCAGTAGGAGCAAGTCTTTGCTGGTCAATAGTTATTTCTTTTTCATCAAGAAATTTGTTATCTCTAAAAGAATAATATTTATCATCTTTATAAGAAATATTATCAAATAGTTTTCTTTCTATTTGAAAAAGAACAGAACAACTATCTTTTAAAGAATCAGCAAAATGAGCAATTCTTAATTTACCATTAAATGTTGGAATTAAAAAATGTTCATACCATATATTATAATTAGCAGCAGCAGGACCAACACTATTAATATATAAAAGCATAGAAGCAAAAGTATCTTTACCACTATGCTTTTGACCACCGATACCTATAACTATGTTATTCATCGTTTACAAATATAATAATAATTAAATAAACGACAAAATTTAATTTTCTAAATTTTTAAGGCATTTTCAGCCGTTTATAGCCACTTTATGATAAAAGATGATGGGGAGTTCATTTTTATATAGAAAATTGATTGTAGATAAAAATAAATGCCATAGAAATGAAATAAGCCGCCTAAATTATAGACGGCTTAATCAATTAACTAACTAACCAAATATCATATTCACTATTAGCATCAACTTTATCCATATCTACATTACCTCTTTCTTCACATTCTCTTTCTATATAATCTTTAAATTCTCCACGAGGATGTAGTTTACACATTCTATACATATTTACTTCACAAAGTCTACAATGTTCAGAAAACTTTGTTTTACCTAAAAGCAAATAATATCTATATTCTCCCGTATTTTCATCAATATTTCTTACCTCAATATAATATCTATAATTTGTATCAACAGGAAATAAAAATAAATTTTTAGTAACATCATAATGAGGCTTTTTATTATTAGTTACAGGGTTTATAATATCAAATCTTATTTCAGGTCTACACATATTTTATTTTGCAATACCTTCATATAAACGAACAGCTTTACAATGAAAAGGAACTTTATTAATACCGCTTCTTTCACCATATTCAACATACATATATTTACCTATTGTAACTTCTCTTTTCTTATCATCAAGAAAACTTCTTTGATAATCAAAATCACCATTAATATGGACTTCAAAAGTTTCATCATTAATATCATTTTTAAGTTTAAATAATGGCAAATCTCGTTTTTCACCTTCAGGATAAATATCAACAATAAGGAATTTACCATCTGTACTACGCTTATATTTAAGCATAGACATATTTCTTTTTCCAAATTGATATTCTTCATCAGGATTTCTCATTATAAGACCTTCAAAACCCAAATCAATAAATTTATCTCGTGCTTTTATAGCATATTCTTCGTTAATAATATTAAAACGAGGAAGATAAACAAAAGGTTTATTAGTAAATAAAAGATGTTGAGATTTATCAAAGAAATCAACCATGTATTCTTCGAAATAGCTATCAAGTATTTCAAATCTTTTATATTGGGCAGTATCCTCAATAGCTAAATCATAGCACCAATAAGAAATATATTTATTTAAAATATTGTTTACATTCTTAACAGCTGAATTAATTTCATTAACTGGATAACCAGGAATATATAATTCACCATCAAGAATATAATTTTCATAAACCATTAAATCAAGAAACTCAGAAGGAATAATATTAATAAGTTTATTAGCCAAACGATCAAGGCTATCCCAATAAGTACCTTCTCTTGATTGAAATTGTAGTTTAATAGTTTCTTCAGCAAATAATCCACCATTATTAGTATTATTAATTTCAGCTTTTATAAAACAACGAAGACCATTAATTTTGTATTGACCAAAATAATTATCAACTTTCTTAAAAATATTATTAGCTTTATCAAAAGATTTAGCTAACATAGCTAATGTAGAACCATCAGCAGTAGTACGAATAGAAGGAAGATATGCTTCAAGAAAAGATTTTAATCCACTTAAAGTAGGAAGTTCAACATTATCTTTAAGTTCACTAAGAAATTTATATCCAGTTTTTCTTTTAGCATTTCTACGAGAATAAATTTCATCTGAAGGATTCCTATGAGTTTTAATATATTCGTCTATAGGATGTCCATCAAGTCTACCATGTTGAATATGAATAGTACAAACATCTTGAGTTTCAGCGTTCCAAAATGTAATATTTCCATTATTATCTTTACGATATAATGCAGATGAATAATTAAGAATATTAGCCATTATTTCATTTTAAAGTTTAATAAAATTTTTCCAAAATCTTTTTTTGGAACTTTCTTTTCTTTCTTTTTTCTTTTTGGAGCATTAAGTTCTTCAAGAAGATTAGGGTCGGAGCTAATAAAACTATCTCCAGTTGCGAAATTAGTATAATCATATTCCAATTCCCCTGTAAAGAGATTATATGTTTCTGTGCGAACATAAACATTAGCAGGTTTTGATTTTCTTGTAGATTTAATTTTACCTTTAGTTTTTTCAACTTTAGGTTCAACATAATTACTTTCAAACTCAAGATTTTCATTATGCCTATTCAACAATTTTTCAACATATTCATTATAAAGAATATAATTGTAAATAGGGATACGAAAAAGAATCCTAATGTATGTTTCTACAACTTCATCATATCTAAAACTATTGGTAGGAATAATAATTTTACCTGCGCAAAGTTTAGAACAATCAAGTTCTGCAAGAAGATTATTGAGTGTTTCCTTTACAGGGGTTTGGAATAGATTTTCATATTTATAATATTGAATACCATCATAATTTGGATACGATGTATTTATATTAATATTAAGCATCTCTTAAAGTGTTATAATCACTAACTATTTTTTCATTCCAATTATCGTATAAAACAATAGTAATATCAACATCAATTTCTTTTTTATTAGTATGTATAGATTTTAGCATTTCAAAACTTTTGATTGCTTCATCTAAATTATTTCCAATATAATCGTGTATTGTTTCTGAATCATCATAACAATATACATCATATTGAGCAACAATATCTTTATCTATCATATTAGTTTTCTCTACGAATAAGAGGATGTTTATAAATAATAATTCTTTTTGGTTTACCTATAATACAATAATTATATTTAAACCATTTAAGATAATCACCAATAAAGTTTATACCAAGATAAGCTTTTCTTTGTTCATTATATTGTATTTCTCCAGTTTCATAATTAAATGTAGTATAATACCAATTACCGGAATTAAAAGGATTTAAAATAGCATTTTTATATCTTAATAAATAATTTATATCTTTTTGATTATCTAAATTAACTGTACCATATAAATAAACAGCAGAACTTTTAATTTGTTTACCATGTAAATTAATATAAGTAAAATTATTATGAATATTCATTTGCCTATCAAGTTCTTGTTCTGTTTTTTCAGAAATTATTTCCATAAATACACCATAATCTTTTTTATCAGAACGGCTTAGCATTACTTGTTTTTGTGTATTGAATAAGTTTTTCGTCTTTATCATAATTGATAAATTCTAATGTTTGTTTGATAAAATCTGTAATTTGAGTTATATCATATTTAGAACGAAGTTCAGCAAAATCTTTTGCACCAAGTTCTTTAGGAATAATTATAGGTTGTATATTATAATTTTTACGAAGCCATTGAGCTTCTTCTAATCCAGTCCTATCATTATCCATTAAAGAAATTAGTTTTCCATCAAAGTTTAACTTACTTATCATCCATTTATATTCAATTTCTCTAAGTCTATAAGTTTCATGTGGAATATTAATAAAACCAACTTTTATAGGTTGTTTACTATATCCAATACTTAAACTATCCCAAGTACATCCAAGAGAAAGTCTATCTTTAGTAGATTTGGTTAATACAATATAATCATAATCATTATAGTAAAGATTATAAATACCTTCTAAATGATTAGAATTAGTTATAAAACGAGTACTACCATGAGGGCGATTTGGAAAATATAATTTAATACTTGGGAGATAACCTTTTTTATGACCTAATAAATAACCATAACAAGGGTCTTTTACATCATAAAAATATTTAGGTTCAGGATTTATTGCTCGTTCAATATAATATTGGTCAATAGGATAAACGAAATGGCGATTAAGATAAGGAAGATTAACTCCAAATTGTTGCCAATATTCTTCATCATATTTATTCCAATCACGAACAACTAATTCAATATTTGGTTTTTTCTTACGAATTCTATCTATACTAAGTTTAATAGCTTCAGTAAGAGTTGCATCTTGCTCTCCCCCGTAAAATAATTGTTTGTGTGTAATCATTATATGTTTAAGAACATATATAAAATCTCTTTTGTTAGCAATATTTATTCGTTTATTTTCTAAACGAGAGATTACAAAAGCAGCAGCATCAAAGCAATCACCCCAAAAATATCCAGCAAAATCTTTACCCTTTAATCTACCTCGATTATCGTATTTAAAACCAAATGATGGATGAACATCTTCTCTAATTGGAGAATTAATAAAATTTCCACTATCAATACAATATTGTATAGTTTGAGATGGGATATTAAAATAAGTAGAAAATATAGTAACTTGACTAACTTTACTGAGAATAAAATTTTTATTTACATTTTCAGTATTAATATTTCTACCCATAATATAAAATTAAAGGCTGGTATCAAAATAAACATTGACACCAGCCTTAGCATTAGCAACGAAATAATTAGAAGATATCAGCAGGCATATCTTCATCAACACCTGCACCAGGAGCTCCAAAACCATAAGAACCCATACCCATTTCGCTACCCATAATAGCAGCGGTAGTACCCATGTCTACACCACCAGGATTTCCAGGAATAGAAAGATTAGGTTTCTTATTCTTTTCAATATTCATAGGCTTGATGGCTTCACGAGTTGCATCAAGCTTAATGGTAGGTGCAGTATTCTGAACAAATACTTCAATAACACCTTCACCAGGATAAGTAGGGAAAGCAAGATTACCACGGTCAACTTCGCTCCAACCAGACTTGCTGGACTTAACATAACGAAGAAGTTTAAACCAAACAGGAATAGGTTTACCATCTTTAGTTTTCCATGCAGGAGCACCATCTTTTGCGGTATTGAAAAGATTAAAGAAGTTTGCAAAAAGTTTATTCCAAGCTTCAGCAACAACTTTAGGGTCAATACTTACATATTCACCATTCTCATCAAAATCTTCAAAAGAAAGAGCAAGAGCATCCTCCATTTCAGCGGTCATAGAAGCACCACGAAGAACATAAACATCGAGAATGTGTTTAAGATAATTAAAGATGCGAGTAATTTTCCATTCTTCTTTACCACCAGGAATAGTATTTACATTACTTTCAACAGGAAGGAAAGAAAGAGTTTGATAACGGCGTTTTGCCTTATCTTCTTCATTAGAAGCAAAAGTAAAGACTAAACGAGATAGTTCAATACCACGGAAAGAAGGCATTCCGGCACTATCTTCTTTAATATCTACTTTAGTAAGTTGTACATCATCAAGATGTCCAACAAACAAACCATTAGGTTTAGCGTCTACATGAGAGAAACGCAAACGAGTTGTACCAACAGTTTCATTACTGATACCCCTACGACGAGTAGGTTTAGCAGGAGCAGCTTGTGCACCAGCTGCTTTAACTTCAGTGTTTTCTGCCATACTTTTTAATTGTTTTTAAAGTTATATATAACGATAATAAAAGCCGGTAGCAGTATTAACACCACTACCGGCTATGTCAGAAACTTAATTAGTAAGATTACTCCTCACGAGTACGAGCAGCATCAACATCCTCAAAGGTAGTTGCATCAAAGAGCAGACAAGGAACCTCGATATTCTCATAACCATTCCAAAGAGGAACAGTAACAACATTTTCAAGGTCAATAGGGAACTTACGAGCTTTCTTAGAAGCTTCCTCACCAAGACCACTCTTAAGGATATTCCAAACATTACTGTCAGTAAAGTTAAGAACAACACCAGAACCAATCATAGCAGAAGTATTGGCAACCTTAGAACCAGAATATTTCTGCTTTTCTTCACCACGAACAACAGTGGCAAGAATCTTAATGATTTCTTCCTTATTACCATCAGCAGCGGCAATAGCATCCTTCATTTCGTCAGTACCCTGCTCCATAGCAGCAGCAAGAAGCTCATCATAATTTTTAGCAGCATAAGCTTCACGGTCATCCTTAGTCAGACGGTCAGTGCAAGTGAGAGGAGTGCCCTTATCATTATAAAGAGCATAACCCTTTACAATACCCCACATATCGTTTTCCTTATGGAAAGCAACAGCGGCCTCTTCACTATCAACATCAAGACTATTAGCTTCGCAGAACTCAACATAAGCATCAGCTTTCTCAGCAATAGCTTTCTGAACTTGGTCAAGATTCTGAATAAACTGAATGTACTCACCATGCTGAATGTCAAGAGCCTTAGAAACAGGACGAGAAATACGGAAACCACCATTAGTGGTAAGAGCAACAAGTTCGGGAGTGTCAACAACTTTACGCTGACCAGCAACAACGGCGTTAAAGCCAAAAGCAAGTTTGGAAGTAGTAGGTTTCATAACAATTAATTGTTAAAAAGTTAAACATTGGGTTTATTGTACTTTTGTAAGTGTAAGTTCACTTTAATTAATTTATTGGTCTTGAATGTCAACAATATCAACTTCTTTAAAATCTCCATCACTAAGAGTAATTCCACTTGTGATTTTAAGTTCGGTTGTTTCCATTACACCAAATAATACATCAGAACCAATTTCACGGGCACCATATGTAAAAGCTCTATGACCAATAAGAATACGAGCATATTTAGCATAAGTGTCTTTATCAAATAAACCTGCGGCAAGAGCCTCATTACGAGTAAAATGACCAGTAGCAGTCATAGTTCTACCATCAGGAAATACACGATTAAATTTATATTCAGTAATATAGTCCACGGGGACAGCAGCACATCTAACAACAGGAATCTTACCAGCAGTTTGAGCTGCTTTAGCTTCAGCTTGATTACGAATAATAGCAAATTTATTAGCAGCAGAATTTAATTGATAATCTTTATAAATATTATTGTCAAATCCTTTATAAAATCTAACAGGATATAAATAAATTTTATCATCATCTTCTTTAGCATTTTTAGCTTTTTCTTCAGCATCAGCTTTAGAATTGCATCTTACAGCATATTCTGGAAGATTACCATCATTATAGGAGTTAAATCCGTCTGTATATTCATACAGAGCTTGATAGTCTTTAATGACTTCCCAAGTACAAGCTGCCCTCGAAAGTAACGCCTTAACAATATGCACATCTACACCGGTTTTTCCATTAATAACATGAATATGTTCAAGACAAGTACTAAAAGGTAGATTTAAATCTTGTGCTCTCATAAGAACAGCAAGACCATCATTAACACTTTTGATACCACCTTTTTCACTGCGCATTACTTTAGTAATAAAGTTTTCAGCAGCTACAAGTTGTTTCTCATCAAAAAGATTAACTCTACTTAGACTTTGGTCATTGATTGTACTCAACGCTTTAGTGGAATGTGTAGGTTGTTCTGTAATAGGAGCTTCACTTGGATTATTATTATTAGCTCCAACAGAACTAACTTCAATTTTAGTTTCCATATTTCAAAGACCTTTCGTTGCGTTTGCTGATACAAATATAATATATTTTATCAATAAATCAAATATGTACTAAAAGAAATTACAAAATAATTTCTCCTGTATCTGAATTTATTGATATGTCCTTATCTATATTGCAATCACAAATTGTTATTAAATTTGTTGGGCGTTCTTTATACATTGAATTTTCTTCAATAGTATCTACACAATATATTCTATGAATTTCAGTATTATCTCCTTTAAAGCGACAATTTTTAAATCGAGCTTTAAATTTAAATATATCATCAATAAGAGTTGTAGTAAATATTACAATATCTATATCTATCTCTAAATTATTATCAGAAGCACTTTTCATTGAAAGTACATGAGTTTGTCCATATATATACATTTGCATCCAATAAGTAGAAAGTGCAGAAGCTTTAAATAATTTAGGTTTACCTTTATTAACACCACTTTTATAAGTTATAGTTTCACCATTTTCATCAGGCATATAAGATGCCGGAATTTCATTATGATATAATCCACAAATAATGTTTTCTTTATTAAGAGCATCAGCTATTTCATTGGCAAATTCTCCAGATTTGCTAACTATAACAATTCCTTTAAAGGGGTTTGCCTTAACAATATTTATAACTTCATTTATTTTAGAAGTTAAATTACAAACAAGATTTTTTCTTTCTCTTGCTATATTATAAATTAGTTGCGCTCTTTCATGAATAGCATTAGGATTATATACTTTATCAATTTGAACATTAAATTCTACGCTCATATCAAGTTCAGAATTCCATCCATTTTGACGAGCTACATTATTGCATATAGTCATAGCAGAAGTATTGGAAATTTTATCTCCATTTCTACAAAGCTCTACCATATTAAAATCACCAAATACAGTCATACTATCTTTTATAAAATCAGAATATTTATCATATTGCTTTTTTTCTTCTTCAGATAAATAAATACCATGTCTATATTCAGTAACAGGAACATTAATTTTACTTTGTTGTAATTCATTATCTCCAATACCCAAATGTATATTTGGAAGTATTGATTGAATATTAGTTAATTTATTTAATTTTATTTTAGGATTAGTAATTACTGCAAGAGTAAATTTACTTTCTTGAAAAGATTTATTTATATAAATATCATTATCAATACCAACAATTATATTAGTAGTATATAAATAAAGTTTATTATAAGCATAATTTTGAGTTAAAAATTGAATATGGTTTTCAATAAAAACTGCTTCATTTAACTCCAAAGTTTCTTTAATTACTTTTAGTATCTCCTCTCTATACTTATAATCTTCAACCACAATAAGTAATTTTTCATTAGGTCTTTTTAATATTAGTTTACCTATTGTTCCTAATAAAACTTTACCTATATTGAGAGGAGGATAAGCAAGAATACTTCCTTTACCTTTATTAGCAAGAAATCCTTCTTGTAATAATTGATTTATTTTGTTATAGTCAATCATTGTCTTCGTTATCATCAAATAAGGTAGCATAAGAACCGCCACCACCATATTTTTTAAGTAAAGCTTTACCGGATTTAGTACCTTTAGATTTATCACCTTTAAGATTAGGACTAATACCTAACATTATAGGGTCTATAATCTTATAAGCTTCATTATAATAGTATTCAAAATCAATATCTCTTTCAGTAATTGCTTTATCATCAAGAGTATTTAAAACTTTAACTCTATATCCTGCACAAAGATTGTTTATACCTTGTGTAGTATTATTAACTTTACATAATATTCCACCAGATTTACTTACATAAAATCTTACATTTCTTTGTAATTCTTTTGTATCAGTACCATAAGTAAATCTTACATGAAATTGTCTACCAATATTTTGTGTTTTACAAAAATCAAGAATATCGGTAGCTTCATATAAAGTTTCTAATACTGGTTTATCATAAAGAAAATAATTTTCTACTGCTTGTGCAACAATAGGTTGATTATATCCTTTTTGTAAATCTTCAATATAAAGTTTAGGATTGAAATCTCCTTTATATCCAGCATCTTTTCCAATTTCTTTAAAAAGATAATTATTAATATCTCTATCTATATAATGTGAAAATAATTCACTATCAGCACCAAGTTTAGTAACTTTTAACCAATTTTGAGTAATTTCGTCAAACTTAGCTTTATCTTTTTTATAAAGTTTAACAACAATACCATCTGTATTTGCAGATACAACTTCAATATTATTCATTTCAAGTTCTTCACACAACATTAAGACAAATAATTGTCCATTTATAGTAACTTTCAAAACAGCAAGTCTATCACAAATATCACTATTTTCATCACCAAGTTTACCATAAATACTATTGATAACAATCTTTAATGCTTGTGCAAGTAAATCACGAGGAATACCATCAATAAAATCTTCTTTACTATGTTTAGCTTCAACGCGAGTATTCTTTAGCCAATTAATAAGTTTAGTAAATACTCCAATATCTAAATGTTCAGGAGCAATTCTATATGCTCCCATAAGGCTCGGATAGAAGCTAGCAATATCGAAATGAACATAAATATAAGAATTATCTGTAAGACTAATCCAAATATTTTTATCATCAGGCAAATCAGTATATTCAAGTTTTGATACAAGTTTTCTTGGAGGGTCTTGACTATGAAGACCACCTGTAGCCATAGTATAAGTTAATTTTCCAATAACTATATTTTCTTTGAAACTATCTTTACTAACAGAACTAACCACAGTTTTCTTAATTCTTTCAAGATAATCTTGCATTGGCTTAGTTTTAAAAGAAACATTATCAAAAATAACTCTTTTAAAACTCATAGTAGTTCTTTCAGTCTTTTTTCCAGTCCATTGTTCAGGTCTAAGACCGCTAAAATCAGAATAAAACTTTTTAAATAGAATATTAGCAACATTACTTCTTGAACTATTCATTAAGTCAACTTCATAAGTTTTAGATAAATTATATCTTAATCTTATTTCATCAATAAAAAGTCTAATTATTTCACAAACTATAAAAACATCATTTTTATTATAATGTTTCATAGGAGCTCTATAATCTTCAATCATCAATCTATCCCATTTATCAATAAGTTCATTTAATTGTTCATAAGTAAGGCCTTTATATCGAGGACGACTTTGATATAAATGATAATCTTTTTCATTTATTGGAGGAAGTTCCCATTCAAGAAGTTCATACCATTTAATATTAATAGAAGTTTGTTTAAGTGATTTACCAAAATAAACTTTTTCTCCTTTTTCATTAGTACCAGAACCAACTTTATTTAATGCAAATATCTTCATGACATCTATATCCTTATAAGGAAGAGGATAATCACGAAGCGTTTTCATATAATAATCTTTATAGAATGTTTCTCTATCTCCTTGAAGTTCTATAATATTTTTACTTGTTTCATGTAATTTTTTACATAAATCTTTAGTAGTATCAGAAATACCACTATACATAAGAAAACAAGCCATCATAAACTTATCATAAGAAGCAGAATTAAAACCATACATATAAGTTATTATAGTATCATTTCTTACTTTATGTGGAGCTAAATCATTTATAAATTTCATAAAAGTTAAATGCTGACTATCATCATAATCAGTTATATCAAATTGCCAACATTTAACTTTATCTAATCTTTCTATAATTTCTTTAACTGTAAGTTTTTCAACTAATGGTATAGGTTTTTTGCTTTCTTTACCTTTTTTAATTTTAATTTTACAACAATCAGAAAATATATTAAGATAATCGCTTACATCAACAACAGTGATACTGAAATAATTTGGAAGAACTTCAACATCATAAGCATATTGTCGAATTTTAACGGCCATAACAAATGATTAAATCCTTTCTTGTTCTACTACAAGCAACATAAAGTCTACGAAGCATATCTTCAATATCAGGATATATTTTACCTTCTCTATCAAAAACTATATCATTAACATCAACAAAAACATTTTCATAAGTACTACCTTGCAAAAATCTTATATCTTTCAATATAAGCCTGACTATATCTTTAACTTTCATATTTCCATATATAACCATAAGGAAATCTATTTGGAATACCAATTTGTTTTTTAATATTACTATATGCTCCTTTTACTCCAATAAAATTATCTATTTCAAAAGAATGATTAAATTTTTTAATTAAAATATTATCTTTTGTAAAACATATAATTTTATTTTTAAAAGGAATACACATCGGATTATTTATACCTTGTCTAATTTCTCTTAAATGTTCAGCAAAACCTATAGGTTTAGGTTTACCTTTAAGTTTATTAGATATTTTTCTTCCTATTTCTTCTTTTTCTTTTTTTGTTTTATTAATAGCGGTATATCCACCAATTCCTCCAATAGTTTCATTTAATAATTCATATCCTTCTTTAAGGTATTTATTAATATAATATTCTTCATACCAATCAGGATTACTAAAAATAGTTTTAGAAGAATCTATTATTTTAATAATAAAAGGAATTGGTTTATTAGGAAGTAAATTATCAAGATAATGAAATAATTTTGTCCAATTTCTTCCACCTTTTTTAACTTCATTAAGTTTCCAATAATGTTGTTTTAATCTTTTACTTGGAAGAAATCTACTTTGTCCAACATAAACAATCTTTTGTGTAATAGGGTCTTTAAGACCATAAATATAACTAATCATAACTTTATAATTTATTAATTCTATACAAATTTATGAAAAGTTATAAATAATTCCAAATAATTTTATGAAAAGTTAGTCCCCATTTCCCAATAATATTAATATTAATATTATCAGTACTCCTTTCGGATAGTCGATGAACCTTACTATTTCTATATTTTACAACATAGAGAGTAGTCTTGGCTGCTGATTGTCATATAATAATAATTTTTCAAGCGTTCACACTTAGATTTTTATCTTATGTTGTAGCATTATTATCTTCACGATGTTCCAGCAATTAAAGGACTTTTATAAGAGCCAAGTTACTAACTCTTATGACTGGTAATTACAAAACCATAATCTAAATCTCTTGAATAAATGATTTGTCCATTACGAGTAATATTATTGGTTATAAGATATTTATCTTTAAAATCAAAATATTCTTTCCAACGCTTACTTCTAACAGCTCCTGTGGCCGATTTAGCAGATTTAACTAATTCATCAAGAGTTTGTACATATTTTAAAATAGTAAATTTATCAGTATGGTCTATAACAAATAAAGGCTTTGTAATTTGTCCACCATTAACTAATTGGAATTTTACAAGATAACCTTTAATATTATATTTTGCATCAGTATAATTAACAATATCATTTATAATATATTCTTCACTGTTATTAATAATAACAGAATTAAATTCATCAACTATTGTTTTATAAGACATAATCAAGTCATTTTTAGTAATAATACCTTTTTCAGATTGACTAATTATTAATTGTCTTACAAAACTATTCCATTGAGTAACAGCTAAATTAGTATAAGCTATTATTTTATATTTATCAATATTACTTGTATATTCTTCATCTTGAAAACGATTAGCAATATTTCTAATAAAATCTTGTCTACCTATAATAGAATATCCTTCACCATTTTCATTATAATTCATTTCTCCAATATGTTTAGCAAAATAAGAAATAGTTTTTGTTGTATTATTTCTTATATCTTGCCTAAGCATATCCAAAATATTAAGTATAGGATTGCTTGCTCCTTGTCTAACTATTTCATTAAGATAAAATAGTTTAACACAAGTGTCAAAAGCTTTACTTTTTCTTTCTTTTACAGGGGGTAATTGGCTCGCATCACCAATATATATTAGTTTAATTTTTCTATCTCTACAAACTCTATTAATATAATAAACAAGTCCAGCTGGTAACATAGAACTTTCATCAATAACAAGAAGTTCAATATTATCAAGTTTAGGACTTGCCATAGGGTCAAATTGTGGATTTTTATAATCAAAATCAGCAAGATTCATATTGATTCTAAATCCAAAAGTACTTTGAATAGTAAATGTTTCAATACCATCAAGTGCTTGACTAAATACTCTACAAGCTTTATGTGTAGGTGCAGTAAATCTTATAACAGAAGTTGCATATTTACAATTTCTAATTATATATTTAATAACAAAAGTTTTTCCTACACCTCCAGGACCAACAAGACCATAAATATATTTTTGTTCATTAAAAGAATCATTTATAAATTCTGTTAATCCTTGTACTGCAATTTTTTGGTCATTAGTAAAATTAATGCCCCTATTAGCATTATTAATAGAGGCATTAATCTTAGTAGACATTTCACTAAATACTGGAGTTGGCATATTTATTTATTATATTTTGTCTTATTTCTTCATAATTATCTTTAAAATTAAAAAATTCTCTACAAGCAATATCATTATCTTTTGGCATATCAAATGTTTTAATTAAATCAAACATTATATTATTTTCAATAACATTATTTTTAACTAAATTACCCAATAAACCAACACCTGGGGCAAAAGGTAAATATAATGTTGGTCTTTTGCTTGTATCTTTTTTCTTAAGTTCAGTAATATGTAATCTTTTACCCTCTATTAATTCTTGACTATAATATATATTAGTTTTTATACTATAACTTCTTGAACTAATAGTATATTTTTCATTAGTTTGAATATCAACAGCATAATATGTTCCATCTAAATTAATACCAGCAACACAATAAATATTTTTCTTTATTGTTGTATAAATATTAGTTTTTACTTTATTACTTTTAGATTTACTTTTCTTTTGGAAAGCAGAAAAATCAAAACGCATAGTTATTTTTTCATCTTAAAGTTAGACATTTTCATCTTTGACTTTACATTGGATAAAACATCTATACCTTTTTTCTTCTTTTTTCTTTGCTGTTCCCCAAAGTCCTCTTTATTACTTTTATCTTCTTTAACTTTCTTAAAAGAATCTACATATACAACAGTATATCCATTCTTTTTAAGAAAATCAATTTTACCTAAAGTTTTAGTACCAAAAGTAGCATTTTTATCTACTTTTATGGTATCTTTAGATAATTGAATACCTTGAACTCTATTGAGAACATTTTTAATATTCTCAACAGTATATTTTTCTTTTTCCATTGTTTGTTAGTGTTTATTTTGTTTGTTATATTAGTAAGTAAATCAAATATTTGATTTATGGCAATTCCCCTTTAGAAGAATTGTATGTTATGTGTTATTCATTTGTTAGTGCATTAAGATTATCGATATTGTCATTAAGATTTTTAATAATATCACTTAAAATATAATTAGGCAATATATCTCCAAGAGGCCTAAAGAAATTATTTTCAATAGCTTCTCCTATAATTATTGGCACAATAACTTTATCTTTTAATTTAGGTTGTTTATTATGAATATCAGGAACAGCTTTTTCATAAAACATTTTTATAACATCATTATCGTTTTTAGTAGTATCAGATAAAAATATACTTGTATAACCTGTCCAAGTAAATGAACCATCATTTTTTATAATAAATATTGCAATAACTAATTTTCTTAATTTAGTAACTTCAGATTTAAAAAGACAATCAAAATAAGATTTATAATCATAAAATCTAATTTGTCCAGTTATAGTACAATAAAATAAATCTTTATTAATAATATATTTATGAATACATTTATCACAAAAATGATAATTATTAGTTTCTTTTACAGGGGTTTGTTTTGAACCTCCACCAAAATCAATATAAGGCATTATCTATTAAAATGTTTAGGTGTAAAACAAAAATGACCATATCCTTTACTTTTATCAAGAGTATTTATAAATTTATGCGTCTTTTTATTATAAACTCTATAAGTTTTATGATTACAATCATCATAAATAATTATACAATCTTTAGTACCATGATAAATAGGATGTTCACCATAAATTTTAAATTTTATATTATACCAATCATCAATAATATTATATATACAATTATAAATTTTAGTAATATGATTGAATATTACATTAATTGTATTTTTCTTTCTTTCTTTTTTATTAACAGTAATATATTTATGATGTTTAGGATTATCGGTATGAATTTTACTTGCCATAAATTGCTTTCATTAATTTACCTTCAGGAGTATTATCATAATCATATATTATTTTATTTATTTCAATTTTAATTTCAACACATTGACCTTCTTTTAATACATTATCAAGAAACTTACCGTCTATGATTTCAGTACTAACTTCATCGTGTATACCAGGAAACCAAAAACCTGTTTCTCTATCATATTCAGGTTCGCCGTTCCAAAGTTCAATAACACCTGTTTGGTCTTTTGTTAAATAAGCAGTAATTTTTTTCATAATTTATAATTTTTTAAATTTTTGAGTTAATTTCAGCCATTTTAAGACATTATCATATAATATATGAAGGACTTATTATTTTGATATAGAAAATTGATTACAAACAAAATGAGCTATGATTGTGGGCGTTTTAGACAATAAAAATAAAGCCGGACAAGTTATAGCTCAAGTCCGGCTTTCCACAAACATTATAACGAACATTAAAATTATAAACACTACTAACAATAGTAATATTTGTTGAAATATCAGGATTCGAACCTGAACTAAAGGAACCAAAATCCTTTGTGCTACCATTACACTATATTTCAATAAAGAGAACAATATTGAAGAAGGAGTCCAATCATAAAACGCAAAGGCAGAAAGCGAAGATTAGCAACAATATTGTTCTCTAAGTTATTTAAAGATTTAATATATCATAAATACTCATAAATCTATCATGACAAGCATTAGCATCATTAAATATTTCTTTTACTTCATGACCAGATTTAAGATAATATGTAATTTCATAACATTGTTGATTCATATTATATCTTTGTGAAACTTGTTCAATTTCATTAATATTAATTAAATTATCACCATCTAAATCTTTGATAAAATAAGTAGTATAAGTATCTTCAATTGATATACATTTTATAAAATAAATTGAAGTTATTATAAAAGTAATAATTGCTAAAATAATAAATACAAGTAATATGTCTAATAAAATTTCCATAATTATTTGTTTATTAATTTATTAATATAATTTTCATCATGTTCAATAATATGAGCTGCTTTTTCAGAAAAAGCTTTCATAATATTTTGACGACGCTCTCCTTCTTTTATTTCCTTATCGATAAAATTCTTAGCCCATTTATAAGCATCTTGTTCAATTTGTGCTTGAAGAATATTACGAGCATTATTTAAATCATATTTGTCTTTAGATTTTAAAGTAACTTTATGAGTAAATTTTTTAGTGTTAACAACATGCTTATTATTAACTATTAAACTCCACATACTCATAATAGTTTCATTACCATTAATTTCAATAAGAGGATGTGTAAATGTAAGTTTAATCATAATACAGGTTTCTTTTTAATTATTTTTTGATATTCTTCATCAGATATAATTTTATGAGTTTGTCTATAAGATTTAGATTTATTAGCTAAACTATAACGACAAACCTCATATTTATCACAAAAAGCACTTGTTTTGGTTGCTTTATTAATTATGTGATATAAATCTTTTGCCATAATTTAACCAAAAATAACTAAACAAATGCCTCCAATTAAAAGAATTGAACCAATAACAATTAAAATTGTTTTACTTTTAGCAGTAATTTTTGATTCTTTAACATCATTAGGACAAGTAGGGTCTTTAGGAGTTAATTGTCCTTTAAATTTAATTGCGCTACAAATAAGCAAAACAATTAAACCAATTAATGCAATAAAATAACCAAATTCCATAATGTTTGTGTTTTTATGTTAATAAATAATAATAGTCAAAGAATCAAGAGAAGTATCTTTGGTTCCTCTATACAGAGAATGAGCGAGCGGCCCTCCATCAACTTCTCTTGTTCATCGAGTCCCCAAAAATTATTCAGGTTCTCCCTATTGCAGTAGGATTTGTTTTTCTTGTAATATCTGCAACTATTACAAGATTATCAATGTGCCTCCAATGAGAGTCGAACTCATACGGACTTTCAGTCCAAGGGATTTTAAGTCCCTCTTGTCTACCAATTCCAACATGAAGGCTTTATTATTATAGATTATTTTCATTAACTATATCTATAACTTTATAATAAAATGCTAACCATTCTTGATGTGTAACTCCAGCAGGACATAATCTTGCAGCTACATCAAAACAATTATTATATTGTTTATATAATTCAGTAATTCTATTTATATTTATTTTCATGATATTATGCTTTAGTATTTTCTTGTTGTAATTCTTCAAGATTAATAAATTTTCTAATTTCATTATTATTTTTAGTAAGAATTATACTTTTAATATTGGTAGTAATAAAACCAATTCGTTCTTGTACTCTTATTACTAATTGAGATATTGCATCTTCATCATTATAAGCAAAAAATTGACAATAAATAATTCTATCAAAATGGTCAATATTTATTTTAAAACTACTACGATATAATTGTTTGTTTTTTATCATATTAAACTAATTTTAAATTATTATAATTAAAAATATTAATTGTTTTTCTTATTTTACCATTACCATTAATATTATGATGTTTAAATAAAGCAGCTATATATTTATCAAAAGATTTTTTAGCTTCTTCATAAGCATCTTTTTTCATTATTTGCAACAATTGTTATATTTGTAGTTACACCAAATTCAGAACCAATTCGTTCATTAAATACATTAGCTGAAAAATTGTATAACATAGTTATCAGTTTTAATATTATTTAATTTATTAGTGGCCCCAACAGGACTTGAACCTGTAACTAACGGATTATGAGTCCGCTACTCTAACCATTGAGTTATGGGGCCAAATACTAACACTTATTTCACAACAAGTGTTAGTACAATTATGTATAATTATATTAGAAATAACCCATCATAATTTTACCAATTATGATAATTAATTGGAATTTCACAACTGTCATTAATCGTGGCTTCAGCGAGATTCGAACTCGCGACCCTTACATTAAAAGTGTAATGCTCTACCAACTGAGCTATGAAACCATTAATAAAAGTAGCAGGTATTTCACAACAGCCGCTACTATAATTAGCACCATATACTGAAAGAAAGTGTTTTCGTGAAAGATTACAAGTTTGTGCTAATTATATTTCTTTAAATAGAATAATTTTCATAAACCATTTCTCCAAGAGTTCTTCCTCTTTTAGTAGAAGCAGCAGTATGATAAATTTGTTTAACAGAACCATCTTTCATTTTAATAGTTTGAGTTCTGCGACAATAATGTTCATAAAGTGCAACTTTTTTACTTTTACCTTTACGGGAAATATAATCAAATGGATGAGCTTTTGCGTACATATTATTATAATTAATTAATTAATATTCGGGGCCATTATTAAGAGGATGGTCTTGCCAACCAAATTGTTCCTCTATTAAAGCATCAATCTCTTCTTCTGACATTTGAGAAGCATCTATATCAGGTGCATCATCAACATCATAATTAGGATTGGTTACTTGTTGTCCAAGATTATCGTTATACATAATAATAAATATAAAAAGGATAATGGAATTCTAAACCCTAAAACAATTATGGAACCCAGGATGAACTCCATTATCCTTAATTATTATTTATTCTTCAGTTTCAGCAGTTTTATCAGCATTTTCAGCTGCATCTACTGCATTATTAATCATTTCTTTATCTTCACTGAAAGGAGCATCAAATTCATTAGAACAGAAAACTCCAATAGTCTTTTGTGCAGCATTAGCAAAACTGGTAAATGATGCAATAAGACAATTAATAAAGAAAGGTTCGGTATAACGATATTCAACTTTAAGACCATTATTAGTTACACTAAATTTAGTCCAGTTGAAATTAACATAACCTTTAGCTTGTTCAATAATACCTTTTTGAGAAAGATAATTAATGATACCAAGAGAAGTGTATCTGCGAATATCGCTATTACTCTTAATAAGATTAACGAGCTTAACAATATGAACAGGATAATGTTCAAAGGCTTCTACAACATTTCGAGGATTGCGATAGCGAGGACGATTGATTCTATCAAGCTGTTTTTCAGGTTCTTCTTCCTTAGGATTTTCCTTAGCAATTTTGTTCAATTTAGCAGCAGTTTCGTCATTAACTTTAGCTGCAAGATTTTCTTTTGCCATTTTAGTAGTGTTTTTATTAAGTTAATTAAAATATGTATTATTATTTAACACAAAAGTAATGAATTATTCGTAATATTCCAAAAATAATTGATAAAAAAATCTAATAATTTTTAGGTTGTCTTTGTCAACATTACATATAATAATACTAACAAAAACAACCTAACAACCATAGCAGTATATTAGTTAATCCTCGTTATCAAACATAGAATCAACAATCTTATCCATCATTTTATCAGCAAATTTCTGACCAGATTTACCAAGGGTTAAATCAACAATATGATAAATAATAGTATCATGTTCAAATGTTACAGGCTCTGCATCTTCACGAGTAGTAAAAGGATTTACATACTCTGTATCTTTAGATACATACTGTTGAATAACAGAAATAGTAGAACCTACAAGAAGAGGAAGAATACCTTGAGGGTGGGCAATAATATGATTACCAAGCCAAGCATTTTCTTCATCATTTTTAAGAATAGCAGAAATAGCAAATGAACTTGTATAAATTATATTAATGAGTCCTTGTTTATATTCAGCAATATCTCCCATTTCATTTCTTACAGGAACAAAACCAGGAATTTTATTCATAAGAGTAAGAGATGCTCTAAGATAATTTTCCTGTTGAGAAAGAGTTACATTCTTTACATGAATACCAGTAAATTTCTTACAACCTTGATTTTTAATAAGGTCAGCAACAATCTTTTTAAAGTCTGTACCAGAAACTATAGCTTCAGAAGGAGTTGCTTGTTCTTCTTGAGTTTCAGGTGCTTCTTTTACTTCTTCAGTAGATACTGCAGTTGCAGTTTCATCAATTGCTTTAGGTGCAGCAGTGGGTTTGTTTTTGTTTGTCATAGGATTAATTGTTTAATTGTTAATAATTTTGTTAATTATTTTATTTTGTTATAAAACTATAATTTTAGAATTAGTTTTCTTTTTATTTTCTACAATTGCTACATTGGGTTTGCCACCAAATTTAATAGTTTGGTAATATCTTTTAGTAGCAGTTTTGGAACTATCATAATATTTACCATCTACAATAGCATAATATTTGACAGTTTCTTTACCTGATTTAGTTTTGATAGTTTCATATTCAAACTTCACAGGTTTATTAATAAGAGTTGTATCATTTTGTGCATAAGCAGTAGCAGATACAATAAGAGCTAATACGACAATTAATTTTTTCATTATAATGTTTGTTAAAATAATCGAAGCCCTCAATAGTTCCAATAGTATTAAGGGCAATACGAGGAGAATTGATGACTAAACTAATAGAATTATGGAACTTTAGTCAATAATATCAGCTGATACACAAATCCAATCAGGATTAAGTTTTTGAATAGTAATAGAAGCTTCAATAGCTCCATTAGCTCTAATGAAATCAATTTTGATATGTTTATCAATTTTATGTACAAGTTTACATTCAAAAGTTTTCATCTCTTATAACTTTTTTAAGAATAGTAGTTACAGTAATTGGTTCATATAATTTATGCCAACTAATAATAGTATTAGATTCAAAAGGCCTTGCTCTATGAAATGTACCAATAGTTATATGATAAGTTTTGTATTGAAACATAGGAAAACCTTCAGGCAATTCTACTTTAAATGCAAAAGCTTTATCATTAAAACCAATATGAGTGATTTGTACTTCATATGTTTCTCCAATAAAATTTTCAAACATATAATTTAATAAACAATACATTTGAAATTTAAATCGAAATTGATGTTTATCATTTTTATGAAGTAAAGTAATATGTTCAAGATAAATTTTATCTGCTTTATTTATAGTATTTTTTAAATTATCTTGAACAAAATTTATTAGTTTTTCTCTACTTTCATCAGTAAGAAAAAGACCAAAATAAATAAAATTATCAGGAATAGTAGTTAGCATAGCATTCTTTACGGGGGTTTGGATAAAGCAAATATTAAGATATACTTTAGGAGTAATATTAAAAAGTGGAGATTTATACTTACACCACTATCAAGTTTGGGATTAAGCTAAATCATATCATCTTGATATTCTTGAGCTGTTTCTCGTAGTTTAAGTAATTCAGTAATTGAATTACCTACTACATACATAGCCTCTTCAGCTGTAACTCTACTATTTTTAGTAGGAAAAGGCCAACCAGCATTACCTTTGATAGTTAAATCAAAGATATTTTTGTTTTCAGTAGGTCTAAGTTCAACTTCAAGGTTAGCAGTAATAACTACATTCCCTTTACTTCTTTTTACTGTAGAAGTAGGAGTAACAGGTTCTTTTCTTTGTTTCATGGCTTTTTGTGTTTTGGTAATGTGATTAAAATTAATAATTGTAATAAAAACACAATTAAAACAAAGAAAATGTGCTATTATTAAATAACTATTAATTATTTGTTGTAAAATTAACAACAGTAATAGAAGGAGAATCTATTGTCAAAAATCTATTTGTTTTAGCAAAAATTTTTTTAAGATTAAGAGCAATAACTTAAGCAATAGGAAGAGCAATAAGATAATAAGAGGCAAGAAAAGAAGGTTCAGCACCACTTTTATTACCTCTTATTTTCATACTTTAAATCCAACTATTATATTTAGCAATTTTTATTGCTTTTTTAGTTGTATAAACCCCATTTGTTCTTCTATTTACCATGTCTTTAATACAATGTTCGCTATTAAGAACAAGTTGAAGTTTATTAGCTTCATCAGCAAGCCAAGCTTTTCTAACTTTGGTATTATAACCAAATAGTTTATAGAGAACTTGGCTAATTCCATAAACGGTATAAACAACAATTTTCATATTAGTATTAGTTTAATGATTATCACTATGAATATACGCGAGAACATTCGCTGCCATTAAGTAACAGATAGTATCGCGTGTGTACCTTAAAGCGCGTGTGTGCGCGCCCTTTAATAGCGAGAATATATATTATATATCTATATTTACTTAGTAAATATAGATATATAATTATATTCGAGCGTTATGAGCTGGGTTTTGAGTAAGTGTCCTTTAACTTAAAGATAACATTTAATACTATTTGCATTACCTGTATTCATAGTTTCAAGTTTATAAGCATAAGTATTAAGTGATATAACATCAGGACAACCAGGTTCTGATGATATATTATCATTAAACATAATTTTATTATTGACAGTACGATTAACTAATCTGCGTTTAGTAAATTCATACATTTCTTGAGTAGTCAAAGGAGCATTAACGATATATTCTTCATGAATAGTGTCACCATTGATTACAATGTGATGATAAGTTTGTGGAATCTTTGCCATAGTATTAGTTTTACGATTAACATTTGCACGAAGTCTATATAGATATATAATGAGGTACAAAATAAAAGTAAAAAGTATTACCAACACTGTTATGGCCTTAAACAGCATTGGTAATACTACTTGCAAGATTACAGTTCAATTAATTTCACCAAATGCAAGAACTGTTAGAAGTTGCATGGGTATATCCACTACATATTATGCCCTTAATACGAATGGAATAAATTTTTAGATACATAATAATACAATTTAATTCAGCCGATAGTTGTAGCATACTTATGGGCTATATCCAGCATAGGCCATCTATCTGGAAGATTAAGACAAATTTTATGAGTATTGTCTATAACTCAACAAGATTTAGCATTAACATTTCTATTGACGCCAAAACTCTTGTCAAAATCTAAAATGTTATCTATTGAGGTACAAGCTCTAAATAGATATGTATGAGGTACAATGAAAAACAAAGCTCCTACTACCACTTGGGTAATAGGAGCAATAATGACAAAGCCAATGCTGGTGGTCACATCACCAGCATTAAGTTTACTGCCAGGAGTCAGTGTCAACAGTAGTAGCTACAGCATAAGCTTTGAGCTTTTCACGAAGAACAGGAGAAAGTCTGACAGTAAAGTCAAAACCAATTTCGTATCCTTCAGCTACTTTCTCATAACCATCGTGATAAGTGACAGTCTCACCATCTACAAGAGGAATGAGAGTGCCGTCAAATACGACATTACGAAGAAGCTCATTGTACATACCATTGCTGATACGACGAGCGGAAAGAGCCTGAACATTGGTCACGAGACTATTGGACAGTTCTTGTGTGATACCTTTGCCACCTTCAGCAAAAGCTTTGGAGAGGACATTAGTAGAACTAATAGCCGCATCTTCATCACGCTTTGCTTTCAGGTCTTCGTAATAACCCTGAAAACCAGGTTCTTTACAAAGAACAGCAATCGCACGAGCAATGCCAAACTTGTAGACCGAAGTCTTGATAAGTTCGACATTACCATCCTCTTTCTCGTTCCAATCAGGAATGTTCTGTGTAGCAGAAGTGAGAACAACATTGCCGTTGTTATCCATTCTACCCATCAGACCTTTCACTTCGCATACGCTTTCGGCATAACGAACATTGAACTTAGGAGCTTTGGCTTCATTGTTTTTGGTTGTTGAAGCACCAACCGTAGCATTAGGTTTACCCATAACATTAGAGTTCTAATGGTTTCAGCAAGTCTTGGAGCACTGTGCTTGTCCATAGCTGTGTCTGGACAAAGAGAATGAAATTCTCTTCCGATTTCTATAATGACCTGTATGAGGTACAAAATGAGTTTGAAGGCGGGGGCCTTCAAGAGTGCCATTACGACCAGGGGGAGTGATGGTACGAGCCTCACTTACACACTCACCCACTTAATTTTTAACACTAATACTTTCATTAATACTTTCATTAATACTTTTATTATTTTTAACACTAATATCCTCATTACCGTCTTTATTAATATTTAGTCACCATTTTAATTAATGCTTACATTACCATCTTTATTGTTTTTACCAACTTTAATATAATTAATATTATTCTCACTTTATTTATTACCACCTTCCTAATTTTTATTATTTCCAACTTCACCGGGGCCTATTTAATCATTATTATTAACCCAGGGGTTATTATATAAAAATAGCCTGCTCATTCACGAACAGGCTTACTATAATTATTTATTTAAACATTTATAAATTCAAGTTCACTATAACATTCTTTATTGTTTTCTTTAGGTATAGGAATAGTATCTGTTTCATTCCTTGTATCTATAATATATTCAAATTGATTACAATCATAAGGACATTTAAGACATTTATTACAAGGAGTATAAAGAAGTTTATGTAAGTTAATTTCTGCCATAATATTAATTGTATGATTATTCCCAAACCCCTTTAGAAGAATTGTATGCTATGTCCACTGTCAGCTTTAGTTTGATTATTAAGTTTATCATTAGTTTTATGAAGTTAAACATACAATCCTGTGAGATTTTCTATTACTAAGAAAATAAATATGGGCGATAGTATTAGTACCGCCCACAACATTAAATTAAAGAGAACTTCCAGTAGCAATAAATTTAGAAAGTCTATTAAGTCTTTCCATAGCTTCTTGCATACCATGTCCATCCCATTTCCAAGAAGTTTTAGCAACAGGACAATTAAACATATCCCAATATTCAAGTTTATAATGATTGGAAATTTGTCCCCAAGGAGTGCTAATCATAACAATAAACCAAGTACCATCATAACAATGTTCACCACCAAAATGTTTTTTAGATTTGCAAACTTTAATATCTTTAAATCTTACAGGATTATCTTTTTTAATTTGAACAAGACTATTAATTAAAGTAGCATTATAACAAAGCCTATAATAATAAAGTTCTTTAAAGGTATGATAACCATCAGAAGTATCTTCTGTAATTTCTATAGCATTTGCTTTTACAGATTGTTTACCAACAAGTTCACCATGCTCATAACCTTTGTTCCAGGCTGTATCCCAAGATTTATCCCAGCCTTTTTTGTAACTTGCTTTTTTAGTAACAAAATAAGTTACTACAACTGCTACAATTAATAGTAGCGAAAACAATAAATAAGTCATAATGTTTAAAGTTAAGATTGTTAATAAATGTATTGAGTTCTATTTTAAAAGGGTAATGCTGAATTGGTTTAGAGGAACTTTTAGTATCAATATTTGGTTTAACTTAATGGTTTATAGCATTACCCTTAGGTTTAACAAAAATAAAGCAAACTAATAATATTTATGAGATTGTCTTGTACCATAAAGTTTATTTTCATCAGTAATAACTTTATGTTTTCGTTTCTCAATTAGAATACCATAATTAGGAGGAAGTTTAATATTTTCTTTTTTAAGTTTAGGTTGTGATTCAATGGCACCCAAACCTTTAATTTTAATCTTTATCATTTTCTGTTGGATTAAAACTAAACATTTTAGCTTTATGTTGATATTTATTAGCTCTATAATTAATTTGTTGAACTTTTCTAACAATTTCAGCAGCAGTATATTCTCTACGAAGTTGATTTCTTTTATCAATTATAAAATTACCAGATTCATTATATGCCCCTTTATAATCACCATACATTTCTTTATATTGTTTGGCAAATAAATTTAAATCACCTTTAAATATAATATTATGATTTATAACATAAGTAGATTTTTGATTAGTTCTAACGAGGAAACCATACTCTTGAAGAATTTTAATAACAGTAGTCCAATATCGAGCAGGTTTTCCGTTACGACTATAAATAGCAGATGAAACTTCTTTTGTTATTTTAACAAGATTAGTATTTGGCTCAAGCATATAAGCTATTTGCATAGCCATAGAATAAACAGAACGAGGTAAATCACGAAGCATTAAAGCCCAAACTTTAGTATCTACAACAAGAAAGTCAGGAGGATATTTATCATAATCAATAATAGGGAAGTTTTCATAATTATCTTTAAATTCAAAAGGACTTACACTAATAGTATAATTGCGAACCTTTCGCATTTCAGCATAATTATTTTGAGTTCTAACTACAAATCCAGTTTTAAGTTTAACCATAGCATATCATTCCTCTAAAGGGGTGTTGCCACCATTATTATTATATGTGTTATAAATCATTTCAGCATAGGCAAATATAACATTTGTTTTGGTATTTACCAAATTTTGGAGTATATTTGTACGGAAATCAGTACATATTTATAATGGTATAGTTATGGCTCATATAGTTGTTGATAAAAGAGATACGGAAATAATGTTTGTTGATAGAGCTAATAAACATTATGCTGAAAATAATGAAGTAATTAAATATATTCTTAAGTCCGATGAAGGAGATAGTAAACGATTTAAAGTTTCTTCTTTTATTGGTAAGAGTTATGGTCTTAGCGGTATTGCATTAGAAATATATTGTATTGCTGCAACTTATTATGACGATAGACCTTTTAGTGTTGCTTCATTAATTAATACTTATAAAAGGATATTTGGTGTTAAAGGTAGAAATGGTAGTTGGTATACAGCTATTCATGTTCTTACAGAAAAACATTATTTTTATAAAAATGATGATGGTAAATATATTTTATATAATTATTGTAGGCTTCCTAAAAATTGTGAGGATGCTAAATTTTTAATTATTGAGCTTGATGAAGAAACAACATCTGCTCCTATTACTATTTAAATTATGAATACACTTAAAGAAGGTGGAGGTTTTCCTCCTGTAACAAAAATTAAAAAATAATTATTATGATTACATTAAAACACGAAGGTTATGATAAGGTTCTTAATGTGCCTGATTCATTAAATGACATCACACCAGAAGTTCTTACTAAACTTGCTGCTAATGTTATACTTCCTGAACATCGAGTACTTGTTGCTTTATGTTGGAAAGTTAATTTTGCTGATGTATTCTTTTCTAAAAAAGATAATAAATCGGCTATGGTTATTCCTCTTTGTGCTAAATTTAATCTTAGTGAAGATAGTAAAGAATCTTATAAATTTCTTGAAGTTGGTAAGAAAGTAATTCTTACTCGTTCTGCTATTGAAATGGGCGTCCATGTTCATATTCCTAATTCTGTATCTATGCAGAGTATCAGTAGTTGGGCAGAAGGTGCTACTAAAGTTAGTTATCCTAATTCTAAATCAATTAATATCAATGTTCTCCCTAATGGGCAATTTATGTTAATTGAATTTAAAGTAGTTGCTGTAGGAGCAATTGATGGTGTTATTGAATCTGATGTTCTTCCTGAAGACCCTTTTAATAAATGAGTAGACCATCTAAAGTAAACAATCGAGAAATTACATATTTATCAAATGGTTGTTCTTTAGAAGTTGTTAGAGGAAAAGATATCCTTGCAGATATTGATTTTAATTCTCAAGATGATTTTGATATTTGCAAGGATATTATTTTTCAATTAGAATCAAAGGCTGCCGAAGTTTTAAAACAAGGAAATACAATTGCTTTACCTTATGTTGGTAGATTACGAAAACCTTTAGTTAAACAAGAATATTTAAAAAACAGAAATCTTTTTAAAGTTGCACGAAGTGTAATGAGTAAAGAAGATTATATTGAATATAAAAAAGATACCTATAGAGAGTGTGTTGCTAAAATAAATTCTGAAGATAATCTTAAGAAACTTAGAAGAAGAACAATTGCTTTAAATAGGAAAAAATATATTCAAAAATATAAATTGTTTGGTGCAGTAATTGCTAATATTTGGATTGAAAGTTTATTGTGGTTAAAACCTGTTGAATTTAATCAAGAAATTCAAGATGTTTTTGATGAAATAGAAGCTAATGAAAATAACAATAGAAAAATTAATAACCGTTGATGAAAGCGGTATGCCAAAAGCACCAAGTGTAAGACAACTTCTTGATAAAGATGTTCTTTCTCTTTATTCTCGTGATAACACTCCAGATAAACGAAGATATATTGCTGAATGTGGAGTTATTTATTATCTTGGTGACCCAAAAAGTCCTGCAAGACAAAAAGGACTTTCTGATGCAGAATGTTTAAAAGAAGCTATTGAAAATTTTAATCTTAATTCTGATTATAAACCAGATGATTTAGTTCTTCGTATAGTTCATAAATATTATGAGCAAAATATAACTAAAGCTGGTGTTACTATTGAAAACTTACAAAGAGCTTTGCATCTTACAGACTTGGTTTGTAATAAGGTTCTTGATGTTTTAAATACTAAACTTAGAAGTGGTATTCTTGAAGCAGATATACCTACATTAATGACTTCTATTGATGGTGTTACTAAACGAATTGAAGATATACCAAAACTTTCTAAAGCTTTAACTCAAGCTTATGAAAATCTTCGTGATGAAGAAGAAAGTCAGACTGCTCGTGGTGGAGTTGCTATTTTAAGTTCAATGGATGCAGATGAAGATTTCTAATGGCTTTATATCTTAGGATTTTTAAAGAAGGAACAAAAACTCCCGAAGAACTTAAATATGAGGAAGATTTTGTTAAAAGAGCTATGAGAGTTGCTGAACATAATGCAGCTAAAAATTATGAGGGTTCAAGAAAGAAGCATAAATGGTGTAAAAAAAGAAAACATATTCCTATTTATGAAGTTGACCCAATTACTAAAGCAATTATAAATGATTTTTATTCTATGAACGCTGCTGGTGAAAGTATTAATATGAGTGGTTCAAATTTTTCTAAAATGATGATTGATAGACCTGTCTATAAACCCGTTTTAATTAAGAAACATTGGTTTATTAAACAAAGTCATTATAAAGGTTGGCTTGAAGGGAGAACTTATGAAGATGATTTAAAAGAAATGCAATAGTTATGTTTAATGTTCGTGACACAAGATATGAAGATGTAAAACTTACATTTAAAGAAGAGGGCCATAGCTATACTGACTCTCTTGGTAATTCGTATCTTTCAGCTACAACTCTTTTACATAGGTATCAACCTAAGTTTGATAAAGATTATTGGCTTAAGAAAAAAGCTAAAGAACTTCATATTTCTGAAAAGCGTTTAGCTGGTCAATGGGATACTATTACTAAAGAAGCTTGTGAACGCGGAACAAAAACACACAATGGTCTTGAAGATGGTATTAAAGGCTCTTCTATGTTTAAAGAGGCTGTTAAATATATGATAAAGGATAATGGTGAAATGGTTACTGTTGCCGATATACCGAATATTCATGCTAATGTTAAAGAAATGAGTCTTCCTGAATTTATTGATTTAACTGAAGGCAAATATCCTAAATTTTATGAAGTATTTAAATATTATGTTAATAATGGATATAAGATTTATTCTGAAATTGGTGCGTTCCTTATAGATTATTTATTGTCTGGTACTATTGATGTTCTTCTTCTTAGAGAAGATAAATTTGTTATAGGGGATTGGAAAACTAATAGAGGTGGATTAAAATTTGAAGCTGGCTATTATAAAAAAGATAAAACTTGTGTTCCAGCTCAAGAAACAAATATTTGGGTTCCTAAAAATGAAAATTTATTAGCACCTGTTAGTAATCTTCCAAATTGTAATGGAATGATATATAACTTACAGCTTTCTTTATATGCTGTATTTGTTGAATATATTCTTGGTATCCCTTGTGCTGGTCTTTGGCTTGGTCATATAGATTCTGATTTTGTTCTTAATCAATATGGTAGGCCTAAAAGATTTCCTGATGGACTTTATCATGTTAAAAAAGAACCCGAACCTCAATGTACTCTACATAAAATGCAATTTCTTCGCAACGAAATATATGCGATTCTTGCAGATAGAAAAAAAGAAGTTGAAGCATCTGTTGTAACATCTAAAAGTTTATTCGATGAAGAAAATTAGTTTAGCACTGATGTTATTAATTGGTGCAATTACTTGTAAACCAAAAACCGAAACTATTGACCAAAGTCAATATTATGAACAAATAATAATTGCTACTCAATCTGAGTTGCAAGTAGCTCAAGATAGTATTAATACTTTAAATAATACTATACATCTGAAAGATAGTATTTATCTTCAAACTCTTAATAGTTGTGGAACAACTACTGATTCTCTCCGTGCAGAATTATTTGTTGCAAACTACAAACTTGGTAGAATAAAAGAATATTGTAATATTGTTAAAAATAATAGTTCTCAATTACAATTTCTTAGAGGTTGGATTAATAGAGTTTTGGAGGATTAAGATATGGCAGACTTTAATAAAGCAATAACAAAAGTTTTGAAGAAAGAAGGAGGATATGCAAATAATCCAGCAGATAGAGGAGGAGAAACTTATAAAGGTATTGCAAGAAGATATCATGGTAAAAATTATATGTGGGTACTTATAGATAGACTTAAAGATGAATGTGGTGGAGTAAATAATAAATTTAAAGCAAAACTTAATTTAAATGAGCAAATTGATGCTGAAGTAAAAAAGATTTATAAAACTGATTATTGGGATAAGTTTAAATTAGATACTATTCCTAATCAAAAAGTTGCAGAACAAGTATTTGATGATGCAGTTAATCGTGGTGTTGGAGCTGCTTGTAAACTTTGTTGTGCATTATTGGAATTACCTGTGTCTACTGCTCCTACTAAAAAATTAATAAGTTTATTGCAAACATTATGAAAAAATATATAATTCCAATAATTTGTTTACTTTCATTTATTATTTTTATTTGGTATAAGGATAATAAAATTAAAAATTATAAAAAACAAATTATAGAATTAAATGAAGTTATTGAACAATATAAACAAGCGGCAAACCCCTCTAAAGAAAGTATTGACTCACTTGTTTATGATATAACTTATAGAGATAGTATTATTTATAATATAAAACAGAAATATGTTGAAGATGTTGAAATTGTTAAAAATATGCCTGACAGTGATGCTGTTAATTTGTTCAAAAAGCTTGTTTGGGCAGATTAATGATACAATTTCTTTACGGGGGTTTGGTGATAGTCTGGTTGTAGTTGATATTGCAACTATTAGAGAAGCTAACATTAAATTGCTTGAAAGAAATCTTTTTAAAACCGTTGTTGCTCAACAAGATACAATAATTTTAAATCAATACGATATTATTGAAAAATATAAACAAGAAAATGTTTATCTTGTAAAAACAAATACTGATTTAGAAAAAGAATATAAAAACACTATTGAATTAAATAAACAATTAAATAAAAATTTAAAATATAATAAAATAATTGCTTATACTTTAGGTGGAGTTTCTATTGCAACAATAACTTATATTATTATAAATTCTATTGCTAATGGAAAGTAGTGGGTATCCTTTTTTGGATTATATTAATGAAGATAAATCAAAATATAAGCATGCAAAAGATTGTGGTTATGTAGACCCTGATGATTTGTTTCTTATTGGTGAAAGTGGAGGATTTCTTTTAAATATACAACCTGGAGTTAAATTTATCAATACTGATGAATTTAGACAAATGGCTTTATATTATAAAAAGAATAAAGAATATACTCATTATAAAGTTGATTCTATTCCTCATAGACAATTTCGTAAAAGAGAACAATATCGTAGAAAAAATGGTTATACAGCCCCTTGCTTATTATATCCTGATGGGAGTATTCATAATGTAAGAATAACAGGAGAACATTATAATTTTCTTAATTATAATAGAATTGAGCTTCTTGATGTTGAATCTATTGTTAAAGGTAATAAAAATACTGCAAAGAAAAAATATGATTTTCCTCGTTTTATTGATGCTCAGTTTTGGTTCTTTCATGTTAGAGAGTTTGCAAGAGCTAATGGTTTTCATCTTATAATTGATAAGACTCGTCGTGGAGGTTTTTCTTATAATATGGCGAGTGCTTCTGCAAATATTGTTAATAACCAAAGCCGTAAAGTTGTTATTCATGTTGCAGATGATAAAAAATATCTTACAACTACTGGAGGTTTAACAGACTTTGCAGTTAATAATCTTAAGTTTTATGAAGAAGGTACTCCTTTTAAAAGAGGTATATTTAGTAGCGTTAAACATGATTTTCGTTTAGGTTATAAACTTCCTTCTGGCGTAGAAGCTGATAAATCCTGGCGTTCTGCATTAATTGCAGTAAGTGCTAATAATAATCCTGATTGCGCTATCGGTAAAGATGCTGTTGAAGTAGATGTTGAAGAGGTTTCTACTATGGAAAACTTTGATGCATTTATGAATGTTACAGAACCTGCTATGAGAACTGGTGCTTATACTACTGGTTTTCTTTGTGCTTGGGGTACTGCAACTGCAGGAAATATGCAAACTTTTGAAGTTAACTTTTATAATCCTCGTGCATTTAATTTTATGCCTTTTGAAAATGTTTGGGATAGAGATGCACGAAATGAAGTTTGTGGCTATTTCAAATCTTATGCCTGGGGACTTGAAGGAGAAATTGAAGGACAAGAAAGTCTTGACAAAGATGGTAATAGTAATATACTTATAGGTTTGGCTGTTGCTCAAAAAGAGCGAAAAGAAAAGAAAGAAAATGCTAAAACTTATGCAGATTACATTAATTATCTTGGTCAATATGCATTATTTCCTGCTGAATCATTTTCAAGTGCTACTGAAAATATATTTAGTTCTGAAGAATTAAGTGCTTGGGAAGAAAAACTTAGAGTTGATAGTGATTTACAGTTTGGTATAGATGGAGCATTTGAAGATTTACCTAATGGTGAAGTAAAGTTTACATCTAATAAGATGCTTCAAACTAAAGGAAAGAAAACTTATGATTGGATTTTTGGTGTTCCTCGTAGAAGTAATGAAGACCCTCATGGTTGTGTTCGTGTTTGGTTTTATCCCGAATATACTGAAGAATATACAAGTGAAGGTACAAAACGATATATTCCAGAGAATACATATTCTATTACTTATGACCCTGTAGGTGTTGATAAGGATAAAAATGAAATTACTAATAAACACTCTCATAACAGTATTAAAGTTTGGATGAATCCTTGTGCTAAGAATGGATTTAAACAAAAACTTGTTGCTGCTTATTATGGTCGTCCAGATAAACTTGAAGAAGCTGATGCTATTTGTTTACAACTTGCAAAATATTATAATTGTGTTAGAACAACTCAAGTTGAGGTAGACCGAGGTGAAACTGTCAGTAATTTTAGAAAATGGAATGCTCTTAAATATCTTGCTTGTGAACCTTTATTTGTTTGGGATAATTCTATTCAAGAAAAGTATTCTAAGACTTATGGTTTTGTTATTGGTGATAGTGCTAAGAAATTAAATGGTATTCGTTTATTAAAGGAATTTCTTTATGAAGAGATTGGTAAAGATGAAAATGGTAATCCTGTTAGGAATTTTCATCGTATTTATGATTATCAAACTATTCTTGAATTAAAGAAATGGAATGTTAAAGGAAACTTTGACCGAGTTTCTGAAATGATACTTAGAGGTATCGAATGGAAAGCATATAATTTAAATGCTGAAAATGAACTTAACAGTCGTGTTGAATTGACTGCTGATAATTTAGATAAAAACGATATTTTAGAACGAGATTGGTTTTAACATATTATGATTGAATTATCTTCTTATGCTTTTCCTAAACAAAGAGTTAGTGGAAAAGAAAAGCAAAATCCAGAATGGTATGCTAATGCTATTGATTGGATTATTGCTCAAGGACAAAATATTAACGACCCTTTTAAGGTTGAAGAACAAATGAATATCCTTAAAGGGGATATTCCTGAAAAATATTATAAAAAAGTTCTTAACCCATATAATGCTACTAATGAAAAATATAGACGCTTTCCTGCTGATATGCGTAATTATGATATGATTCAAGGTATTCTTAGACGATATGTTTCTGAATATACAAAGAATCCTCATGATTTTATAGTTGGAGCTAATAATCCTGAAGTTGTTTTGGCTCGTAATGCAAAACTTCGTGAAGAAGTTATGATACTTGTTCAAAATGCTATTGCTAAGCAAATGATGGAAAGTTATAATCAATTTATTCAGCAAGGAGGAAATCCTGAAGAATTTAATCCTCAAGAACAAATTGATATTGAAGGTTTTACAAAAGAATTTCAAGAGAATTATATTGATGATATTTCTGCTCAAGGACAAGAACTTTTAAATGTAATTAAAGATATTACTGATGATGCTCTCTTATATGCAACTGCATATTTTCATTTTGTAGCATTTGGAAGATGTTATACATATAGTGATGTTATTGGTGATAAATTAATTAAACGAGTAGTTCATCCAAGAGATGCTTTTCCTATTCCTAATGATTCTTTATTTGTTGAAGATTATGATATGTTTGCTGAAAGGAGAAAACTTACATATCAACAAATTATAGATGAATTTAGTGAATACCTTAGTGAAAAAGAATTAGAATTTCTTGATACTTATTATGCTCGTCATACTTCACATCCTACTCCAGATTTAAGTTATAATAGACTTCAATATTATGTTGGAGATTTATGTAATAAATTTGGTAAAGAAGAAAGAACAAAACTTTTTAATGAACCTAATTTGTTTAGAGATTTAAATTCTGATATGTATGATGTTTGGCATGTTGTTTGGAGAGGTGAAGCTCGTGTAGCCATTGTAACATTTGTTACTCCAAATGGTATGATTTCTCAAAGAATTGAAGATGAAGATTATGAATTAAATCAAGAACTTGGTGATGTTTCTATTGAGTATGAATATCGTTCTCAAGTTTATGAAGGTATTCGTATTGGAGCTCGTGCAACTGCTATTTATCCTTATAAAGTTCGTCCTGTAGCTTATGAGAGAGAAGGTAAACTTCCTTATAATGGTGTAACTGAATTATTGCCTGGTTTTGGTAAATTTAGTGTTATTGATTTAATTACACCTTATCAAGTATTTTATAATATTGTTGCTTATCATCGAGAAATGACTATTGCTAAGAATAAACTTAGTATTCTTCTTATTGCGAAATCATTACTTGGTAAAGTTCCTGAAGATACTATTTATAAAATGCTTGCTGATGGTGTTCTTTATATTGAAGATAGTGATGACCAAGGCATGCTTAGAGCACAACAAGTTCGTATGCTTAATGCTTCTATTGGTGATTATATTGCTCAATTAAGTAATCTTCTTGCTGATGTAGAAAATACAGCAAAACTTAAAGCCGATATGACTCCTCAGCGATATGGTGAAATTGCTAATAGTGCAGGTAAAGGTGTTACTGAAGAAGCTATTGTTCGTGGTTCTATGGGTTCTGTAATTCTTGAATTTAGAATGGATACTCTTCGTGAAAGAGATTATGCTCGAGATTTAGACTTTACAAAACTTGCTTGGATTGATGGACTTAATACTTCTTATAGAAAACCTGATGGTTCTGTTTCTTATGTAAGTCTTAATGTCAATAATCATATTTATGCAGATTATGTTGTTAAAGCTAAAAATTCTGTAATAGAAAAAGAAAAACTTGAACAACTCCGTCAATTTGCTTTTAGTGCTGCTCAAAATGGTGATTCTCAAATGGCTATTGCTGCTATTGAAGGTGATAATGTTGCTTCGATTAAAAAACTTATTAATAAGTATCAAGAAGCCAAAGAACAACATGAGCTTCAATTAAAAGAATTAGACCAGCAATTAGCACAGATGCAGGAAGAGTTTAAACTTGAACAAATTGCTGCTCAAGGTGAACAAGATAGAGCTACTAAAGAACTTGAAGGTGTTATTAAGAAAGAAATTGCTCTTATACAGGCGGATGCTAATAGACTTTCTTATCCTAATGATTTACCTCAAGAGATGAAGAATGAATCTGCTGAACGCATAGCTCAAGCTAAAACTCAAATTGAAAGAGAAAAACTTCAAGTTGAGCGTGAAAGAATAGCTGCTGATAATTATAATCGTGAAAGAGATAGAGAAGTTAAAGAAAAAGATATTCAAGCTAAAGTTCAAATAGCTAAAAATAGACCTAAAGGTACTACTAAAAAGTAATTTTAAGCCGCATTTGCAGTTAGCCGACAAGCAAGTGCGGCTTATATTTTGCGTTCTTTGGTGGCTAAAACCCTCATATTTTAATTTTATATATAAATATGTAGGGGAGTTCATTTGCTTGGATAAAGTTTGTTAAATGGCTTTATTTTGCATTGCAACCCAAAAATTTTAAGTATAGCAGTATATTATATATAATGATTTTCATACATATATTGATGCTGGAGTATTTTATTTTAATTATAAAATTATTAATATTGTATCAAATAGTCGTTCTATTATTAATCTTAAAAACAATTTAATTATGCCCATTCCTGATTTTGGTTACAATGGTGGTGGTAGCAATTCTGCCCCTCCTGCAAATCCGCCTGCGGAAGAACAAAAAACAGATATTGAATCTGGTAAGGAAGTTAAAGTTGATGCTAACGGTAATCCTATTGATGATATTAATGCCAATAATAATAATA
>JAGBKB010000003.1 GCA_017934175.1 Lachnospiraceae bacterium
AGACAAAAATGAAAATATAACAAGATATACTTATGACAAAGTAGGAAATATCAAGGAAGTTAGGCAGCCAAATGGTGCCTTAACAAAGTATGAATATGACAACAATTATAACAGAATAAAACTAACAAACCCAAGAGGCAAAATAACAACTTATACTTATGATAGAGATAATCGTCTAATAAGCGAAACTGACCCACTTGGAAACACTAAAAGATATAACTACAATAGAAATAACAACTTAACTAAATACATATCAAATCTTGGCAATACTACAAGTTTTGAATATGATACAGATAATAACTTAATTAAAGAAATAGACTCAAAGAATAAGGCAAAGCAGTATACTTATGATAAGCTACATAGATTAACTAAAACTAAAAGTGAGTTAAACAATACAGCGGAGTTTTCGTATGATGTCGTAGACAATGTAGTTGGTATCAAAGACCCTAAAGGCACAAACACAGTATTTGATTATAACGATGTAGGCAAAGTAGTCCAAGAGAGGTCAGTTGATAATACTATAAGAACTTATAACTATGATAGAGCAGGCAGATTAATCTCTAAAATAGATAAAGATTATACTAAAATAGCTTATGACTATGATGCGAATGACAACCTAATAAAGAAATATTATCTTGACTTAAATAACCAACAAACAGATGATAGTATAATATATAGTTATAATGCAGAAAATAACAGACTTGGAATGAATGATAAGAGTGGATTATCAAGGACACTCTATGATAATAAAGGTAATCTAATTGTAGGTACATCAAATAATGATGAAGATATAGTTAGATATGAATATGACTCAAACGATAGGATAACCAAAATCATCTGCCCAACAAATGCAACAGTAACTTATACTTATGATGAAAATGGTAATATTAAGACAGTAACAGATAAAGATGGTTTAAAGACCACTTATACATACGATGAAAATGATAATGAGGTTATAAGAACCACAGGTCTTATAGAAACTAATAAGCGATATGATGCAGATAACAGGCTTATAAGAATAAAGAACGAACATAGATTTACTGGCGAACTCATTGATGAATACTCATACAGATATGATAGCAATAATAATATCATAGAGGAAATAAAGCGAGAACCATATCGTAAAAAAGTAAGTTTACTTGATATAGAGAAGACTGAAGAGAATGACCATACAATAAGAGTAACAAAACAGAACTTCACTTATGATGACGAAAACAAATTAACCGATGCACGAGTTGAAAGGCTCGGAATGAAAGCGTTAAGTGAGCCGAATGTCACTACTTATCATTACGAATATGATGCCAATGGCAATAGAACTACAGTTGAGATAAAAGATGATGGGCTCACATTAGAGTCAACAGTATATACTTATGATAGATTAAATAAGTTAGTTAGTAGCAGAGAAGTCACGGCAAGTGGGTTATATCTTTATGCGTATACTTATGATGATAATGGAAATCTTGTAAGTGAAGATAGACATAGACAGTTTGAAACACAACGAACCAACATAAGAAGATATGAGTATACTAAAGACAACAAGTTAGAAAGTGTTTATAGTGGAAATACATTACTTGTATCATATACCTATGATGGAGATGGAACTATAACATCTTCACTTGAAAGAGACCTTGACTTAAATCAAAACTTAAATATACATGACACTAACTATCTAAATAGTTTAACCAATAATCAAAGACAACTTATTAATAAAGTCCCATCAAATGATAGTTTCCTTTATGAGTTAACAGAATATATAACCGATAAAAATAGACCATATAGTGAAACACTAATGGAGCGAGATGGCACAGGGCAGTTATCTACCATTTATACTTATGGTAATCAAAGAATTAACTCAGAAAGTTATAATAACTTATCAGGTTTATATACATATGATGGTAGGGGTAGTGTATCGGCTGTAATAGGTTCTTATGGTGATTTTAGAGCATCATATTGGTATGATGGTTTAGGGAATGTAAAGTCGCAAATTCATGGCTATGGTGCTTTTGGCAGTGGGAAGAAGTATTATGGCTATAATGCAGAACAATATAATCCAGTAACTGGAAATCAGAACTTAAGAAATAGGCAAGTTAATATTAGACGACAAAGGTTCCTTACTGAAGATACTTACATAGGAAAGTTTACAGAAACATTATCAATTAATAGGTATATTTACGGTAATGACAATCCACTAAAGTATAAAGACCCTAGTGGAAATATTATTGTAATTGATCAAGTATCACAATTTATTAGTGATGAATATCAAAAATTTGAGCAGAGTGCTATTAAACAAGTAGGTAAAAGAGCAACACGAATAATAACAAATAACAATGATTTTGCTAATAGAATGTTCCCTAATAAAAATATGTATGATGATATTTTAAGCAATGATTGGGTATATCATACATTCGTAAAACCAGAACTACAAAGAAGATCTGATAATATTATAAATAGTCTTGATGAGAATGTATTTAATGGTGGCGGTGGAGTGGCAAATATTATATATAATAGCGGTAAAAGTAGTACAGTAAGATCAGTAATAAATGAGGCGAAAAAGTATAGTGCAAATATACAAAAGTGTTCTGATTATTTTGCTAAAGAAACTTTAGATACAATTGATACTTGGACAAATGAATTTGGTAGTTTAGCAGGATTTAAGACTATAACAGATAACAATAATAATAAAATAATATCGACAAATTATTGGACTTGGCAAGGTTGGGGTGGATATACAACATTTTATGATGAGTTATTCCATGATTTTACACCAACAGATCATGATAGGATACAAATAGGTAATGAATATACTATTTGGCTTTGGAAAGGTGACTATTTAAATCTTGGTGCCGGTGGAGAGATTGGAATTTATAACGGAACAGGAAATGTAGTATCAACAACTATGAGTGATGAACTTAACATAGGTATGACTATGAATATTACTGATAGTTCAGGTAATAGTATAGTCAATATAGGCAAAGATAAGAACTTATGGGATGTAATCACAGGCAATAATCCTAATGAAAACTGGTGGCTTACAGGTTGGAATCCTAATAAACAAGGACTTACCAATGAAGATTTGATAATGACAGGAACACTTGATTTTAGTCAATCAAAAGACAAGGATTTATATAACAATTTAAAAAATGCATATTATAGTTCTTTGAATGATTTTGACCCTACTAAGAAAACAAAAAGTAAGTGGGAATTTGATGATAAAAAGAAAACTGCAAAATTCAGTTGGGAGTATTAATATGATAAAGAGAATAATTGAAATGGTAATTGTGGTAATTGTTTTTACAGTTTTAACAGCATTTTCTTTTTGGAAATTATTACCTAATGGGAGTGTAAATAAAGTGCAAAATGAAACAGCTATCTTAAATGATTATATAAGCAAAACTGGCAAAGAAATTATACGATGTATTAAAGAAGATGATAGAGAAGGCTTAAATATATTGTTTTGTGAAAAAGCAAGGAATTCAAATTATTTAAAGAAAAAAATCGATATTGTTTTTGACTTTATTAAAGAAAATAAAATTGTGTTTAAAAATGAAATTTGGAGTTCGCCTTACTCTCATGGTTCGACTGGATATAGTGGAAAAACTGTAGAATGGGTATCATGTGAATGCAAGAATGTTTTTATTAATAATAAAGAATATATATTAAATTTTAATGCCTATGAAGTATTGAAAGGACATCCTGAATATGAAGGAGTATTGCATATATATTTTTCTGAATTAATAGATAATGATAAATTAAAAGGGAGGATGATAAAAAGAAATGATAATGGATATTTAGGAATTGACTTAGTAGATATAAATTATGATGATTGCATTTGGGAAAACATTGTGCCTAAAGAATTTGATAAAAATGAATTATACATTATCCCTGATGATTTAGAAGAAGGAAGATCGAATTGGTAATCAATATTATTGCTTTAGTTTAACATAAGTTATAACATAGGAATATACAACGGAACAGGAAATGTAGTATCAACAACTATGAGTGATGAACTTAACATAGATATGACTATGAATATTACTGATAGTTCAGGTAATAGTATAGTCAATATAGGCAAAGATAAGAACTTATTGGATGTTATAACAGGCAATAATCCTAATTATTATGCATGGCAGGATATTCATAGCAATAGAAGTCATGCACATGAATTACCATAATAATCATTAGGAGGATAAAGTTTATATGAGCAAAAGTTTATATGATTGTGAAGAAGATAAATTGATGTTTAAACTATATAATATTAATAGTGAGATATTTAAAAAATATGAAAAAGTTTCAACTGAAGATATATTAAATGAGTTGAAACAAGTAAAAAATCCAAATTATCAGGATAAAAAAGGTTATTCATATTTGCATATTGCATGTATGATGCATTGTGTTGAAGCAATAAAAATATTACTTAATATGGGTGCTGACCCTAATATAACTGATAAGAGAGGTGGGCAGCCAGTTTTAGGTGCAATAGGTAGTAAAAATGAGAATAATATAAAAATACTTGAGTTAATGTTTCAACATGGATTAAATATAGATTTGCCAATGAGAGATAAAACATTAAAAGAAGTAATAGAATCATTTGGAAATAATGAGTATAATGAAATTATAAAAAAGTATTATAAAAAATGAGATAATTATTTGGAGAGTAGCTTGAAAAAGTTGCTCTTTTTATTTGTAAAAATCTAAAATAATTTTTTGATAAAAAGCCTTAAAAATGGTATAATTAGTGTATGAAAAAGATGGTAGTTTTGGAATCTTTCGTTTTACTATGTACTAAATTTTGGACATAACAATTGATATAATTTAGTTATGGAGTTATGAGAAGAAATTATAAAAGCAAATTTAATGAATTGACACCTATAGGGTGGGTGGTGGCAGGTGGAGTAATAGTTGTGTTTATGCTTTTAGTTATTGTAGCAATTTTAATCATCAAAATGTTTTAATTAAAGTGGAGGTAAAAATATGCTAACTAAAGAAACTATTGATAAATTTAACAAATCAAATTCCTGGCCATATTCTGATAAGAATGGCAATATTGTTAATGTGCCAAATGAATGGTGGGAAACTGAAGAAGGTAGAAAAAAACTTGAAAGCATGGGTATTAAAAGGGAGAATGCTTTAATGTTTTAAAGAATTCTTTACTTTATCTTGTTAAATAAAAATTTGATTAAATTTCTGATTTGATTTATAATATAGTTATGATTGAAATTAAAGATAAAAAATTAATTGGTTACACATTTATAGACCTTTTTGCAGGTTTAGGTGGTTTTAGGATTGCTTTAGAATCTCTTGGAGCTAAATGTGTGTATTCAAATGAGTGGGATAAAGCCGCTCAAGATACTTATAAGGCAAATTTTGGCGATGTTCCTGATGGTGATATAACTAAAGTTGATGAAAAAACGATTCCAAATCATGATATCTTATGTGCTGGATTTCCTTGTCAGCCATTTTCAATAAGTGGGAAACAAAAGGGATTTGAAGATAGTAGAGGGACACTCTTTTTTGATGTTGCACGAATTGTGAAAGAAAAAAAACCAAAAATTGTATTTATGGAAAATGTGAAGAATTTTGCTACACATGATAATGGGCATACATTGGATGTAGTTAAGAGAACAATGGAAGAATTAGGCTATTCATTTAATCAGAAGGTTTTAAGTGCTGTTGATTACGGTGTAGCACAAAAAAGAGAAAGAATTTATATGATTTGTTTTAGAAATGATTTACATGTTTCTGAATTTAAATACCCAAAACCAGTAAAATTAGTTAAGCATGTTGAAGATTATTTAATAGAGGATGAGAATGAATTAAAAAATCTATATGTTGAAAGAAAAGACACATATTTTAATAACTCTAATGATGATTCTTATAGTGATAAGTCAATTAGGTTAGGTATTGTCAATAAAGGTGGACAGGGTGAAAGAATATATAGTACCAAAGGAATTGCAATTACATTATCAGCAAATGGTGGTGGGGTTTTTGCAAAAACAGGTGGCTATCTTGTAAATGGAAAAACGAGAAAGCTTCATCCAAGAGAGTGTGCGAGGATAATGGGGTATCCTGATAGTTATAAGATTTGCAATAATACTAATGAAGCATATAAACAATTTGGCAATTCAGTAGTAATAGATGTACTTCAATACATTGGACTACAAATTGGAGAGGCTGTAGCAAGTTGATTAAATTTGTAATTCTTTAATAAAATCATCATTTGATAATCCTTTTACATTTGGCTTTAAATAAACAGAAAATATTACATTTGAATTTCTTGTATTTGATAATTTTCGTATTTCGTAACAATCGTTTCGTTTTGAAAACATGTATGAGTTTCCGTTAATATCAAATGTCATTTTATCTACTTTGTCAGTTGTAAACACCATCAAATTACCATTATTATAAGTATATCTATAATTATTGAGTTTCATTTTATCAATTGATTTTACAACCGATTCTTTATGAGTTAGACCAATAGAACTTGAACCACTTTTTTTAATTCGATATTGGCATTCGATATTATAATATTTTGCTATATCTTTAATATGAAATAGGGTGTAGTTATTAGTGATTATATATTCTGTTTCTTTGTTTTTATAGTATTCCACAATCCATCTAATGAAAACTTTATCTGAATCTTTAAAATCGATATTCTGTCCTGCTGTGCCTGCATTTTTATATTTTAAATAATCGCGATTCATATTTTGTATAATTTCTTCTGCAGCTGGAGTTAATTTTGAAGCATTTCTATTACTAAATTCAAAAGTTCTTGTTTCATCATTTGGAATCAAAACAAATTGACCACATTGTGCTGGTGTATGCTTAACTTCTATAAAGAACTCTTTGCCAGTTTTAGTAATGACTTTTATATCAGATACAGTAGAATCTGTGCCACCCATAGCTTCAAATTCGGCATATTTATTAAAGCTTTCATATAAGTATTTTAGACATTGTGTTTCAAAATCAGACCAAGTGCTCATTATATTTATCTCCTCATATAATTAATATATAAATATTATATCAAAGAATTTATTTTAAATATACATTTTTTTATAGACATATAATAAATTATTATTAAATTTTGAATTAATATTGATTTTTCAACCTATTTTTCTGTTGATAAAATGTTAATAACAATGTTTAGTAATCACTATATTTATTAAGATATATGTAGTATAATATAGCCACATATGGAGGGCATATGTCGTTAATAAAAAATGTACTACTTAAAAATTATATGAATGACATATACGAAGCCAGTGATGGCTTCTTTTTGTCTATGGCTGATGAGATTGATTTTGATGATCCGAGAGAAATGTACTCACCAGTAAAACTTCATATGGCTGATAAGTATGGTTTTAGTGATTTAAGTGTGCCTGAGATTGATGAGCATTTTTGCAAATATTTAAAATATAACAAATATGATGTAATGGAAGAGCTGCATTTAGAAAGACCTACACTTAAAGATGTGATACAAGTTTATGCTAATGATAGAGTAGTGTATGCGACATTAGTTATGGATTTAAGAATAGACATAACAGATTATGTTGCAAATGCATTTTACAAATCTATTTGTGGTCAAACTATTTTTTCTTATTTAGATAATGATACAATAATAAAACATATAGAGTATTACATACAAGCAAGATTTGAAATTGATGATTTATTAAAAAAGTTTAAAATTAAAAGTGTAGTTAAATATAAACCACACCCAAGAATTCCTGCAAATGGAATTAAGTATGATAACAATATGGTGCCTGATACTGATGATTATGAGCATCTTGCTAAATGCATGAGAGAAAAATATAATATCAAAGCACCAGTTGACTTAGATATTGCACTTTATGAAATTGGACTAAATGTTGATACATCATATTCACTTGATAAAAATACACACGGACTTGTATGTATTTCTGATGGCTTTATTAATAATTACAATAAATTAGTTAAAGTTAAAGAAAACACAATCCTTATGGATAAAGATCACATAAGCAATTATGGTGTAGGATCATATAGATTTAATGTGTTACACGAGATGGTACATTTTGAATATCACAAGTATTATCTCACATTAAAAAGACAATTATCTGATTATACTTATGCAATTAGTGATAATATAAAACTATTAAAAAGAATCGAAGAGCAAGCCAATAAAGTAGCAAGTTTATTATTAGTGCCAAGTGAAGAGCTATATTCAAAGTTACTTGATAATTATATGAAATATGACTTCTTTTTTTCAAATGATAAATTTACTTTATTAAATAGAATATCAAATCAATTATCTGAATATTTTAACTGTTCTAAAACGTGTATGCACCAAAGGATAAAAGCCATTAATTTTTATACTGGTGGCATTGATTTAACCGAGATTGATAGTACTTATATAAATGAAGATGAAGTAAATTATATTTATAACAACAATGAAGAATTTAAAGAATTGATAGATTCAAAGCAAGTTGTTTATAGTAACAAGAGATGTGTAATAAATACTACTGTTAATTATGATAACAATACAATAACTCACTATGCCTATAAGAACCCAAGAACTAGTATGTTGACATTTAGTAGAGTTCATAGACATAGATATAATAATAGCAATGAATTCTTTACACATATTACAGTTACTAAGGAATTGTGCGACAAAGCTCTAAAAGCAATAAAGGATAAGAAATTAAGTGCTCACATAGACTATAGTAAATTTGTTAATATGTTATTTAAAGAAGATCAAGTTAGCGATTTGATAGTTGATGACATTGGAAGAACAATTAAAAGACTAAGAGAACACAAAAATATGAGTTATGCTCAATTATCAATGCTTTCAGATGTGCATGTACAAGAAATACATAGGCTAGAGCATAATGAGAATAAAACATACAATTTGAAAAGTTTGACATTAATATGTAGAGCACTAAAACTTCCTAAAAATACTACAATTAAGATACTTCAAAAAGCTGGTGGATTTGAAAACACATTATTTGATAAAGCTGTTCAATTTGTAATTGAAAATGACTATGAAAAAGATCCATATGAATTGGCAGAGATGATAGAAGACTATAGAAAAATTGCTGAAGTTATTGAAAATGAAAATAAATTAATACAAAAAGCATAAATCAAATGAAATTTATAAAACCCTATTTATGAGATTTACTCGTAGATAGGGCTTTTTTTGTGCGAAAATTCTATTCACAATTTGTGAATAGAAATAAGCCTTATTTTGTAAGCATTTTGAAAAAGGAAAAAACTCAATGCTTGTAAAATAAGGCTTTTTTATTGACTTCATTCACAATTTGTGAACAAGGAAAAGGATTATCATATGATAGAATACGGATAAATTTAATACTGCTTTTAGCTTAAGACATGTCAAAAAGCAGTAGAGAATGCATAGAACTTAAGGCACGATTTAGTGTTTTTAAAGTTTTACATTTACTCTACTTTTTGCTTTTTCATGTCTTATTTTTTTGCATTCTCACGAGATTTCAAAGTATCGAGGTGAGAATTATGAAAAAGCAAAAAGGCGAAGTAACTAAGTATTTTAATCCGAGAAGACCCCACTACACTGATAAAGATGGGAACTATGTTTATACCTATCAGCAATTACAGGATGATGGTACATATGCTGATGTTAAAACAGTTATTGAGTTAACTGATGAAACAATAAATATTATTAGAGTTTTACAAGAGTCAGACCATGAGATTGATTTACAAGATATCTATGAAGATAGGCGAAGGGATAAATTTGTCACAATGGTTGATTCAAATAACGAAAACAACACTTCAAAAATTGACAATATACCTGATAAAAAGATGGATATTTATAAATTACTATTTGAAGATGATGAACACGAAGATAGTAAATATGATGATTTTATGGCAACTCTTACTGAAAATCAAAGAGATTTAATTTATGACCATATAAATCTTGGTAAATCACTTGCTCAAATAAGTAAAGAGTCAAAAGGAAAGTTAACCCCTAAAGCTCTTGAACACAGGTGGCTTAAAATCCGTGATTTAGCAAAGGAATTCTTCAGAAATTAAAAAGGGGGAATATTTTTCATAGTAGTAGAAGGAGGTAAGCCCAATGGATAATCAAGATTTATTTACACTTGCGGATGATTTAAGAGCCCTGAAACTTCGTAAAGAAGTGCTTGATAAAGAGACAAAAGATGTAAATGCAAAAATTGATGAAGTGGATGAGCAATTAACTTCAGCAATGACTGAGAAAGAGTTAGAGAAGTTCACTCATCAAGGAGCCACATTTTATTTAAAATCAAGACTCTTTGCTTCGCCAATTACTGGTAAGAAAGAAGCAATGATTGAAGCTCTAAAGTCATCAGGTAATGGTGCTCTTGTGGTAGAGCAGGTTAATGCAAATACTTTGTCATCATTCATTAAGGAGCAGAGGGAGTTAAATAATTGTGAAGATGTCCCAGAGTATTTGAAAGATATCGTTCAAACTTATGAAAAGGTATCTGTAGGAATTAGAAAATCATAGTATAAGGAGATTACAAATTTTATGAGTAATGAAGTAAAAGCAACTGAAAACAAAACATTCGCTATTATAGCAAATAAGGATTTAATCAATGCATCTCTTACTGAAGATGTGCAAGGATTAAATTTAACATTTCCAAAAGTTAAAGTGCCATCAGGTGGTGCTACAGCTTTTGAAATAGACACCGGAGATAGTGAGAATCCAGAGATGGTAAAAGAACTCCGATGTGTAATTATTGTAAATCAACCAGCATTTTCACTATTTAAGGAAGCATACAATGGCGAGTCAAGACTCCCTGACTGCTACAGTAGTGATGGTAAGATTGGTGTGGGAGATCCAGGTGGAGACTGTGCTAAGTGCCCATTTAATCAATTTGGACCAGACGGTACAAAGAGATGTAAAAACAAGAGAGCATTGTATCTTGTATTTGAGAATCAGTTATTCCCATCAGTGTTATTGCTACCAACTGGTTCTCTTCAAAACTTTACAAAGTATGCTCAGGCAAATCTTTTCAAGCAAAGAAAGTTGTCGCAGGTTGTGACTAAAATCACACTTAAGAAAGCAACTAACAAGACAGGTATTCCTTTTAGTCAAGCTGTATTCACCTTTGAGAGAATGCTATCAGATGATGAAAAGAAAAAATTCACAGGTCTATCTGACTTTGTAAAAGAGTATGCAAAATCACATGTTCCTCAATCACAAGCTGATGATGATATTCCGTTTGTAGATACTGAAACTGGCGAAGTGATAAAACCATTATAAATACTTGTGGGGGCTTTGAAACATAAGCCCCTATTTGTTTAAGGAGCATTATGAAAGATTATAAATTAGTAAATAAAATTGAAAATGTAAAAGAGTACATAGGAGACAGCAAAATCATAGCATTTGACTTTGAGACAGCACCTGATGATGAGTATAGGAATAATACTGATGCTGCACTTGATTCTAATAGAGCACATATTGTAGGATGCTCTTTTTCTATTAAGGAAGATACAGGTATTTATATTCCCGTAGCACACAAAGAAGGTACAAATATTAACTACATAGACTTCTTAAATTTTTTAATAGAGTTTTTAACAAATAACTCAATTATTAAAATAGCACATAATTTAGCATTTGAATCATCATTTGCTTATGCACTTGGCATTGTGATAAAAGAGAAAACCTATGACACGATGGCAGCGGCACAGCTTACGATGAAGGGTGATTATGGTTTTAGAAATTTAGCTGATTCAGGACTTAAAAAACTTGCTAAAGAATTATTAAATGAAGATGTAACGACATTTGATCAGGTAACTCAGGGCAAGTTTTTTGATGAGCTGCATCCAAGAGAGAATATGTATGCAGTAGCATACGGTGCTGCAGATAGTGACTATGCTTTGAAGCTTTATCATTTATTTAATCATTGGTTTGACAAGTGGCTACCAAAACATAGATGGATAGTTGAGAATATAGAATCTCAAATATCTGTGTATCTTGGAATGATGAAGCATAATGGCATACCACTTGATATTGAATTAATGAGAAAAAGACAGGAAGAAACTGATGATGAGATGGCACAACTGAAAAAAGACATATCATTTATTATTGGGGATGTTGATATAGGTGCAAATGCTTCAACTTTAGCATTTAAGAGATATCTTTACAACGACTTAAAACTACCTGTATTAAAAACTACTGAAAAGGACTCGGCAGCCGCTGATGATATGACACTGGTTTTATTAAAAGAATATTGCGAAAAAGAAAGACCAGATCTTGTTAAATTATTTACACTAATACAGGAATATAGAAAACTTGGGAAAATAAAGTCAACATACATCTCAGGATATCTTCGATACTTAAATAAAAAAACTAACAGGATTCATCCTAATATTCTTAGCTTATCAACTGAAACATCAAGAATGTCCTGCTCTATGCCAAACTGTCAGAATATGCCAAGAAAAGGTAATGACCCTATAGGTGTAAGAAACTTTATAAAAGCACCTGATGGATTTAGCATTTTGTCGCTTGATTTTTCACAAATAGAGCTTAGAGTTCTTGCATTTTATAGTCAAGATAAGAATATGGTTAACACCTATAACAATGATGGTGACATTCATGCAATGACAACTGCTGTAATTTACAACACAACTTATGAAGAAGCAAAAAATAAAGATGATCCTAACTACAAAGAGCATAGGTCAATTGCTAAAAACACAAACTTTGGTATGGCTTACTCTATATTCCCAAAAGGACTACAAAAAACTTTGAAGTTTAAGGCAGGGATTAATAAAACAGTAGAAGAGTGCGAAAATATACTATCAAATTTAAAAGCAGGATATCCTCAAATGGTAAGTTGGCAAAACAATGAAAAAAGAAAAGCTCATAAATATTGTTATTCAGAGACATGGTTCGGATATCGAAGATATTTAAAAGGCATAAATTCTAATGAGTGGGGTATTAAGTCATTTGCTGAAAGGTGTGCATTAAACACACCTATTCAAGGCACTGCTTCGCAAATATTAAAACTTGCTTGTGTTAGGATTTTACAAAATATGCCTGATTACATAAAACCTATATTACAAATTCACGATGAATTAGTTTTCATAGTTCCAAATGACAAAGTAAAAAAGTCAGTAAAGTTCATAAAACAAATGATGGAAGTAAAACCGTTTGATGAATTTAATGTCCCATTAATTGCAGAAGCGGAGTATGGCCCAACATTTGGAACTATGAAGGAAATGGAGGAATAATGGACAATTTAGTTATTGGTATTTGTGTAAGAAAATGTGAGTGCTTTAATAAGAATTATAACACTCGCAAAACTGCAACAAATAAAACATTAGAGAAAGTATATGTTGTATCAAGACTTAAGGGTGACATCAAAAACAATATCGAACTCGCTAAAAAGTACTGCAGATTTGTGGATAGCATTGGCAAGATGCCTGTAGCATCGCACATTATGTATCCTGCTATGGGATTTGATGATACAAATCCGTTTGAAAGAGAGAAGTGTAGGATTTATGGTCTTGAACTTCTAAAACTTTGTGATTCAGTATATTGTTTTATTAAGGATGATGTAATAAGCACTGGTATGAGAGAAGAAATAAGAGTAGCAAGAGAGCTAAACATTCCAATAAAGTATTTTAGAGTGTTGGAGGGTGGTTATTATGAATGTACAGGCTACCTCTATAATTAATGCCCTATTTAACCCTGAAGAAATTGTAAATCTTAGAGTATTTGCTGACAAAAAGGATGATACATTTAAAGGATTAAAACTTCATATTGAGGTTGCAAAGTTTCAAACAATAGAAGAAGAACTTATAAAACACAACGAAGCAGGACGGGGTATCTTTTATGTAGTAAACTATGGTGGTGACACAGATGCAGAGATTAAAAGAATCAATGCTGTGTTTATGGAGTGCGATACTTTATCATTTGATGAGCAGATGAAGTTAATTGATGACTTCCCTTTAAAGCCGTCAATGATAATAAAAACTAAAAAGTCACTACATACTTACTGGTTTGTAAAAGACATAGAGGTAAAGGAATTTAGACCAATACAAAAAGCATTAATAAAACACTTTAACTCTGATCCTGCTTGTGTAAATGAATCAAGAGTTTTAAGGTTACCTAATTTTTATCATATGAAGCAAGAACCTGTGATGGTTGAGTGCATACTTTTTCATCCTGAGTTTAAATATACAAAAGAACAATTTGTAAAAGTTCTACCGATAGAATTTGATGAGACACCTGTGGAAACAAAAAAAGGCTCATCAAAGGGTCTTGATATAGTGAGGCATGAGTGTGAGTTTGTTAAATACTGCGAAACAAATGCTAAGACTCTATCAGAGCACGACTGGTATGCAATGATTTCTAACCTTGCTCCATTTGACAAAGGAGTAGAGCTCATACATAAATTGTCTGCACCATATCCTAATTACAATTACAATAACACACAAAAGAAAATAAATCATTTCTTGGAGTCAGGCACTAAGCCTATTACTTGCAAAACTGTATGTGAAAAAGGTTATAAGTGTAGCAGATATGGAACTTGCACTTGCAAATCACCTGCAGGCCTTGCATATAGACCTATGACAGCTGAGGGGCTTAGTTCCGTTATTGATGAGATACAAATTACAAATGATGTATTTAAGGATATCAATGCTTGTACGAACTTTATAAAAAACTACCTTTACAATCAAGATATCTCGCTTGCTGAAACTATAATAAATCATACTCTAAAAGAAAAGTTTAAGTTTAAGCAAACGGAAATAAAACCGCTTCTTACATTATTAAGAGACACAGTTAAAAAGTATCAGAGTAGCAGTGAAGCAAGAAACAATGAATCAAATAATCTACCCACTTGGTACAGCATAACAAAAACAGGATACAAGTTTATGCCGTTTATACTCGCCAAGCACTTAGAAAAAGAAGTAAATGTGTTTTATGCTGCCGAGCAACATTATTTTTATGAAAATGGAGTATATCGCTCTATTGATGAGCTTGAAGTGCAAAAAATGGTGCAGGATAAACTACTTGATACAGAAGCAAAAATGAATCATATCACAGATACAGAGCATCAATGGAGGATGAGAGTGAGAAAAGATATGAGAGAGTTAAACTCTAATCCGTTTTTAATTAATGTTAAAAATGGTCTTTATAATGTGCTGGAAGATAAACTTGAAGAACATACACCTGATTGTATATCTACAGTGCAACTTAATGTAAACTATGATAAAACATCAGACTGTCCTTTGTTTAAGAAGTTTTTAAATGATGCGATGGAAGGGGACACAGAACAAGTTAATCTTATTCAAGAGATTTTAGGATACTTGCTGATACCAGTAAACTTCGTTCAAAAAGCATTCGTAATAACAGGTGTAGCTCAAGCTGGGAAGTCATTACTTCTTCGTGTGATAAATGAGATATTACTTGGTAAACAAAATGTCTCAAATATCCCGTGGCAGAACTTGGGAGATAGATTTAAAACAGCAGAACTTTATGGGAAACTTGCTAACATATTCTCGGACTTACCTACCAAGAATATAGATGACACAGGATTTTTTAAATCTCTTGTAGGAGAGGACTTTATGACGGTGGAAAAGAAAAACAAGAATCCGTTCTCGTTTCAATCGTATGCAAGATTACTATTTTCTTGTAATGTGATACCAAAGAACTATGCCGATAAGAGTGAGGGTTTTTATAGAAGGCTCTGTATTATTAGGTTTAATAGGCCTGTGCCAAATGATGAAAAAGATCCAAATTTAATAGTTAAGTTTCAAACAGAAGCAGATGGTATTTTTCTCTTTGCACTTGATGGTCTTAAAAGGCTTATTAAAAATAACTATGTCTTGTCAGAAACTGAAAAAAATAGACTTGAAGTAGAAAAGTATCGTGAGGACTCGGATTCTATGCTCGCATACATTAAGGAATGCTGTGACTTTGGGGCAGAGTACGAGGTTGGCTCCACTGATTTGTATAACTCATATAAGAATTTTTGTGATGAGTGTAATTTGAAACCATACTCACATAGGACTTTTATTACAAATCTCAAATTAGTAGACGCTTCTATTACATCCGGTAAGGATAGCGTCTGTAAGAGACGAGTGCTAAAAGGCTTGAAAATAAAGGATGATTTGGACTTTTGATGTTGTTTATAGACGCATTCCGCAATAGACGCTTATATTGCACTCTTTTTATATATTAAAAAAATACCAATGCATAAAATTTTTATAAAATTTTCACTGTAATATATGTGTCTTGGTGTCTATAGCGTCTATACTCAATAAAATCAAGGTTTTTTATAGACGCTTCTAACTCAAAGCGTCCTTAAAAAGGAGCGATATGAAAGAAAAAACCATAGAGAATAAGATAAAAACATATTTAAAAACCATTGATGGTTTGTATTTTTTTAAAGAACACGGCGGTTTATATGGAACAGCAGGTGTGCCTGATATCATTTGTTGCTACAAAGGGTTGTTTATAGCATTTGAAGTAAAGGCAGAAAGTGGCAAAGCTACAGCACTACAAGATGCAACCATAAAAAGAATAAGAAAAGCTGGTGGTATTGCAGAAGTCGTGAGAAGTGTAGAAGAAGTAAAAAGAATTATAGAATCAAAGTAAAAGGAAACGAAGTCTTCAAAGTAAAAAGGTCTCATTAAAAATATAAATTTTAAGGAGGTCTTTGATGACTAATAAGCAATATGAAGTAAAGGAGTATTTATCAAGCTTACGATTTGCAGAAAAAATGATAAAGATTAAACTTGAAAAAATTGAAGAGACACGAGAATTAGGACTAAGAGTTAATTGTGTTTTAAGACCTGATAAAGTTCAAGGTGGTCGTAGAGTTAACATAGTTGAAGAAACAGCCCTAAAAGTTGTAGAACTAATAAATCAGTTAGAAAAGCAAGTCGATGAGTATAGAGATCTTCAGAAAAATGTAATTAGCTTAATAAATTGTGTTACTGATGATACTCAAAGAAAAGTATTGGAATTAAGATATATCCATTTTATGAAATGGGAAAAAATAATAAATATAGTGAACTATGCGGAACAGCATATACATAGATTACATAATAAAGGGCTTGATTTCATTAGTGAGAGTGCATTATATAAAAAAATAAGAAGTTAGTAAATGTTAGTATAAAATGTGCTATAATGCTATCGTGAAAATTTGTAAGTTCACATTAAAGAACACTCAAAGTCATGCAGCGACTTACGAGTGTTTTTTATTTTGGCGGAGTAGAGTAATGGTAACTCATCGGTTTCATAAGCCGAGCAATGTTGGTTCAAATCCAATCTCCGCAATTCTCTCCTGACTACTTAGGAGAGATACCTTCCTTTGGCTCTCAAGCAGAGATGCTTGGGGGCTTTTATTTTATAAAGATGAGGTGAATGTTATGCCATACAAAGCAAGACGTGGATGTTCATATCCTGGCTGAGCGAACCTTGTGGTTGATGTTTCAACTAAGGGGGGCTCTTTTTTACAAGGGGGCAAGATTTTTGCAAGTGGGGCTCTTTTTTGTAATGAGCATATTTATTTACAGGGGAAGCAATATGATAAATTTGAGAGAAAGTATAACCATAGAGAACGATATGATTCACGATGGGATAAAGTTAGGAACATATACATAAAAGAACACCCATTATGTGAAGAATGTCTAAAAGAAAACAAAAGCACTATAGCAAGAATAGTGCATCATATAAAACCGATTGAAGATGGTGGCGATAAATATGCATTTGATAATTTGATGAGTGTATGTGATTCGTGCCACCAGAAGATTCATACAAGATTAAAAAAATCTTAGAATCCGTACAAGATAAATTTGAAAATCCGTACGAGTTATTTTTGAAATCCGTACGAGATATTTTGCGAATTCCTACCAAGATTTCTACCGACTTCTTCCAAGTTCTGTAGAAAAAGTTGGTCGAGTTTTTTGTTCTATAACATAAAGCAAAACTTGGTGCGAAGCAAACGGGCAAAGTCCTACTGGCAAATTCGCAACTCGGCAAAGCCGACCTGGGCAAAGCACGACTTCAAAAACGGCAAGTGCCAAGTTCAACCTTCCTTGGAAAGTTCCGTGGCAAAAGTAAAACTTCAAAGCAAAACGGAAACGGGCAAAGCCAAAGTCGCCTTCCACTGAAAAACGGAAACTTCCGTTTAAGGCAAGCGAGAGTTCCAGTTAAAAACTTCATTTTTTTTTTGCAACCGACCTTTGAAAAAAGGCAGGTGTGCTTTTTTAGTTTTAAGTCATTACCGTAGAAACGGAAAAAAGTCAAGCGGAAGTTTGGACAAATTTAGGACAAGGAAAGTTCGCCAAAGTGTAAGAATTTTTTTCTTGGCTTTTTTGCACACCTACGGTAAGGTGTGTAGCAACGAAAAAGAAAAAAGGCAGGCAAAAAGAAAACACCTGCAAAAAAAGAAAGGAAGGAAAAAATGAAAAAAGTTCTTTTAGAAAAAGTAAAAAGGTTGGACCTCGAAGGTTTGTGGAAGGAAGCGGAACTCAAGTTTGAAGGAAAAACCTACGTGGCAACTTTTAAGCAATTTGACGAAGGTAGCAAGTTTGGAATTAACGGTGGGCGAATTTCAAAGCTTACCCTTATAAGAAAAGAAAAAAACGAAAAAGTAAAACTTGCGAATTTTGACAGGGGTTGGGACTTGGAGCCAACCGAGGAAGCCAAAGCGGTTTTAGAAGTTTTACTCGACAACGAAAATTAAAAAAAGAAAAAAAGGAAGGAAAAAGGTCATGAAAAAAATTGAAATTTTTGAGAAGGCACTTGCTGCTGAAAACGCGGTTTTTGAAAAGGCAGAAAAAAACAAGGAACAAAAAGAGTGGAAGGAAAAATTCGGTCATTACAAAGAGGCCGTTTACGAAGAAGCAAAAAAGGCACGTGAAAAACTCGGTTGCACTTCCGTAGCCGTTTTAAGAGCCTACCTCTACCCAACGAAGGACGGCAAAATGGTGCTCGAGGGCTTTTGGGAAAGTGAAACCAAGGAAGTTTTGGAAACTTTAGAAATTGGAAAAGTGAAGGAGTTTTTTGTAACGGACCAAAGCACTGGTTTAATGGGAGTGCTCCACGGACTTGCGAAGGGTGGTTGGAAGTTTGAAGTCGCAGAAATTCCTGACGACTTTGCTTTTGAAAAAGGCAAAATGAAAAAAGCTCTAAGGTTTACAAAAAAGTAAAAAGGAAGGTGCGAAAATGAAAAAGCAAAAAAGGAAGGTTTCAAAAAAGTTGTTTGTCGCAAAAATTTTCAGAGAGCCACTTTCTTTCACGGAAGTTTGCAGGCTCTACTGCTGGGGCAAAAACGAAATTGAAGTTGAAAAACGGGTGGTTGAAGTTTTGAACGCGAACCACGACTTGAAAGCACTCGGCTTTGAACCTGAACTTTTAACGGTGCAGGTTTACAAAGTTGAAAAAGAAAACTGTGAAGCGGTGAGTCGTTTTGCAACGACAAACGAGTTCTAAAAAAAAGAAAAAAGGAAGGTAAAAGAAAATGAAGTTTGTAAAAATTTTAAGTGAGGAGTTCAGCACGGTTTTAATTCCGCTCGCTGACGTAAAAAAGTTTGAAGTTGAAAGTTTGAACGAGGAGTTTGAAAATTTAGAAAAGGAAGGTGGTTTGCTTTTCGCAAAGCGAGTAAAAATTCACACGCCTTACCAGTGCTACACTTTAGACCCAGCAAAGCTCAGGTTTGAAAAAGCACGCTTCAAAGAAATTGAAAAAAAGTTTGACGACGAAAACGGTGACGAAAGCGACGACGACTTTTTTGACCTTTTAGCGAAGGACGAAAAGTTTTGTAAAGCACAGGACGCTTGTAACGACGAAGCTGTGAAAATGGAACAGGAGTTTGAAAAGTTTTTAGAAAGTGAAGTAAAAGTTTTAGACTTAGCAAAAATTCACGACGAGTTTCACAAAATGAAAATTTAAAAAAGTCAGTGCGACCTTTTTTCTTTTGCGAAAAAGTGTGTTGCTCTTTTTTGAAAAAAAGTCAAGTGGAAGTTAGAACGCAAACAGGACAACAAAGAAACACTGAAAGTTCGCTAAAAAGAACTTGGCTTTACTTCACACCTACGGTAAAGTGTGTGTTAACAAAAAAAAGAATAGGAACCGCGAAGCAAAAAGCACAAAGCAAAAAAGCTGAAGGCAAAAGCAAAAGCGGAAAAAGAAAGGAAGGTAACAAAATGAGTACAAGGGCAAACTTAAAGCTGGTAAGCAGCAACAAAAACGAAAAGAGCTACTACTTAAGGAAGTGGCACGACGGTTACGGAGTTGGAGAGTTTTTGAAAACGATCCTAACGGGTTTCAAAGAAGACGGCGAAGAAATAAAAATTGAAAGCTTGGCGGAAGTTTTACAGTCAGGTTTGAATTGCAAGGAAGACTCGGACTTTGACTACGAGCTTTTGGGAAGCACGGAAAGTGGAACTGAAAAGTTTGAAACTGGCTTTGAAACCATTTTCACGGATTGGGTTTGGACTTGCTTCTTGCTTGGCAACGGTGATGCGGTCATAACTGGAAGTGACGGTTCCACGGAAGTGGTCATAAAAGTTTAAAAAAGAAAAAAGGAAAGGAAGGTAAAAGTTATGAAAATTGAAGGAGTTGAAAAGTACAAGTACGCAACTTTGTCAACCGACAGCCCTGAGTGCGTTGACAAAACAGAAGAGCTCCGTAAAAAGTTGAAGGGCAAAGCAAGGTTTGTTTTTTCAGTAATAGTTGACGACTGGGGCGAAGGGGTAATTTTTGCCGACGGGAAGTACCACATAAGTTGCGACGGCGATTTTTGGAACTGGGACTGTAAGGAAATTGGAAAAGCTCAGCCGAAGTCAACTTGGGTGACAAGGTTTTCAGGTTCCGCGAAAGAAGCACAACAACTTTTTGAAAAGTGGACTCCTGACTTTATGGACGACGGCAGAATTTCAGGTTTTATGTAAAAAGAAAAAAAGGAAGGAAGGTGAAAAAAATGAGTACAAAAGCAACGGTTGAGTTGGTAAGTGAAAACAGGAAAAAAAGAAGCCTACTCGTAAAGTGGTACGACGGCTACGACGCGAGCGACTTTGTGGAAAAGGCTCTTAAAAAAATGAAAAAGCAAAAAGTGAAGTTCACGCTTAAAGGAATTGAACAGGAACTTCTAAACGGAAAAGGCGAGTTTGAAAAACTGGCTGAAGGCAGTAAAAAGGAAATTCAAAAAGCACAGGACGAAGTTTGGTCAACTGAGTACTTTTTAACCTGCGAACTTCAAAAAGGGAACAAGGTGCTTTTTACAACTGAAGGTTTTTTGAAAAAAGAAAAAACGATTTGAAAGGAAGGAAAGTGAAAATGAAAAACGAAAAAAGTTTTTATGAAGCACAGGCTGAAAAGCTTTTGAAGGAAGTTTGCGGAAACTTCACTTGCAAAAAAGAAAATTTTGAAGAAGACTTAGCTCACGAAGCTGAAGTGTGCCTTTTGAAGGAAGACCAAGTTTACGCAAAGCAGGAATTGAAAGTTTTGGAAATTTTAGAAAAAAAGCTCAAAGCCTTTTTGAAGGAAGCAAAAGTTGAACTGCAGGAATTAACAAACGAAGCAAACTTATAAAAAGTAAAAGTTAAAAAAGTTTTTTTGAAAAAGCCTTAACGGCTTTTTCTCGTAGGTTAGAAAGGAGCAAGAGCTCTTTTTTGTTTTTGCAAAAAAGTTTTTTGCGAAAAAAGTGAAAGCAAAACTGAAGTGCAAAAAAGTTCTTTGCAAAAGCAAAAACGGAAAAACTGAAAAAGTAAAAAGTTGAACTGAAAACGGAAAAGCAAAAACGAAAAACAAAAAGTGAAAGCAAAAAACAAAAAGCAAAAAAAGAAAAAAGCAAACTAAAAAAACGGAAGAAAAAAAGTTGAACGAAAAAACTTGAAGCAAAAAAACTTTGCGAAGAAAAAAACGGAAGTTGCGAAAACGAAAAACGGAAAAAGAAAAAACTGAAAAACGAAAAAAGAAAAAAAGTTCACGACGCCGGAGGGCCGGTCGAAATCCTGAAAAGAAAAGCTTTCTTGGACCGCCACCCAGAAACGCGTTTGAAAACGCATAATCCGTGGGGCAAAAAACGATATTAAATCATACAATGTAGTATTTACAAGGGTTTTAAGGATTTAGAGATGTAAATATTGATAGTATTTTACATAAAAAAGCAATAAAAACGGACAATAAATCAAAAAATGTTCGCTAAAAGGGGCATTTTCGTTTGATTTATTTTTGATTATTTTTGATTTTTGCTAAAAAAGGCATAGCAAAAAAGGGGGTAAATATGTCAAGAGGTGGATTTAGGGCAAATTCTGGTAGGAAGAAAAAGTCCGACCAACAAAAGATACTTGAAGGAAAACTTGATGCAAATGTGCTAAAGGCACAAACTGTGGATGGGGAGTCAGTAGATGTTGAAGTGGTTGATAGCGACTTGCCACCACTAAGGGATTATATGACCAAGCAACAAAAGAATGGCACATATCTACAGGCTGAGGAAGAGTACAAGAGAGTGCTTGAATGGATTAAAAAGAGTGGATGTGAGGATAAAGTTCCAAAGAACCTTATAGAGCAGTATGTTATGAATAGGTGTAGGTACATAGAACTTCAAAACTATGTAAGTGAGTATGGATATGTTGTCAAAAAGGGAAGTAATGGAAACATACAACCTAATCCATTCTTCCAAATGCTGCAAGAACAAGAAAGAACATTAAATGTGTCATATAACAATATAGATAATATAATCCGTCAAAGGTCGATTTCAAGTCTATATTACGAAAATGATGACACAGGTAAAAAAATGATGGCCATTATGAATATAGGAGGAATGTAAAAATGTTTGAAAAAGTAAACCCAAGCCATCCTGATAAAATTTGCGATAGGATTGGTGGAGCAATAGTTGATTTAGGATATAAGATGCAAGATAGTCCAAAGATTGCAGGTGAGTGTCTTTTAGGACACGGTAACTGTCACATAATCATTGAGACAAGTGTGAACTATAAGCGAGAGGATATTGAAGATATAGTTCATAGGATTGCAGGATTTAATGTTAAGGTTGATTTGCAGATAGTTCCACAAGATGAACATCTCGCAAACAATCAATCTAAGATTATAAAGTGTGGCGACAATGGCATCTTCAAAGGATGTAGAGTGAATGAGGAAGAAAAGAAACTCACAAGAATTGTAAGAGCACTTTATAAGAAATATACATTTGATGGCAAGTTCATCTATGATAGTGAAACGGACACTCTTATTGCTTGTCAATCAAATGTAGATAGCGATAAGCTAAAAGAAGATTTGGAACTCACTGGTATCAAGAATGTAATAGTTAATCCACTTGGATATTGGACTGGAGGTTCAGATGTTGATACAGGTGCTTGTAATAGAAAGTTGGGCTCTGACTTAGGAAGAGCGGTAACTGGAGGAGGACTACATTTTAAAGATATCAGCAAAGCTGATGTAGCAGTAAATGTCTATCTACATAAAATGGCACAGTTAAGTGACAAGACTGAACTTCCAGTAAAGTATGCAGTATGTGCCATTGGTGATAAAGATGTAGTAATAGATGGTGTAAGTAAGCCGTATAAAGAGATAACAAAAGTCGCACTTGATTACATTAAAGAGTTAGGTGGATTTGAGAAATTAGCAGAATGGGGACTTGTATAGAGTCTCTTTTTTGATGGAGGAATTGAGATGGATAACCAAGAAATACAAAATCAAGAATTGAAATTTGAAAAGAGAAAAGTATCAGAACTGATACCATATGCAAGAAACTCTCGCACACATTCTGATGAGCAAGTAGCACAAATAGCAGCATCTATAAAAGAGTTTGGCTTTATGACTCCGATTATCATTTCAAAGGATAACACAATAATAGCGGGACATGGACGAATTCTTGCAGCAAGAAAACTTGGACTTGAGGTAGTTCCTTGTCTTATGGCAGAACACTTAACTGAGGCACAAATAAAGGCTTATGTCATAGCAGACAATAAACTATCTGAAAATGCAGGTTGGGATAATGAGATGTTAAAAGTTGAGATTGAAGATTTAAAGGGTCTTGATTTTGATATAGATATTCTTGGGTTCGATGAGAAAGAGTTAAATTCATTATTTGAGATACCTACTGAGGCAAAAGATGATGACTTCGATGTTGAGGAGCAATTAAAGAAACCTGTGTTCTCTCAAGCTGGAGACATTTGGCAACTTGGAAAGCATAGAGTAATTTGTGGTGACTCAACATTTGAAGGAACTTATAAACAGTTACTTGGAGATAAGAAAGTAAATCTTGTGTTAACTGATCCACCATATTTTGTAGCTCTTGAAAGTGCATCAGGAAAGATAAAGAATGATGATTTAAATGATATGGATGCCGTTAAATTTTTAATGTCGGTGTTTGCGAATTTTAATGAGTATATGGCGAACGATGCATCAATTTATGTTTTCTACGCAACAATGAAAGCAAGAGTGTTCTATGATGCATTTGAAGATTCAGGGTTTAAAGTTGGTGCAGGTCTTATTTGGAAAAAACCAAGAGCCCCATTTATGAGGACTGACTGGAAATTTAACATGGAACCTCTAATTTTCGGTTGGAAAAAGCAAGGAAAACATATATGGTATGGAGACCAAAAGCAAAAAGCGGTATTTGAATTTGATGGCATAAAGAACTCTAAAGAGGATGGATTTGGTCATCCAAGTTCTAAGCCTGTGCCATTACTTGCCTATCTTTTAGGTTTATCAACACAAACAAATGGATTAGTACTTGATGGATTCTTAGGTTCAGCATCAACACTTATAGCTTGCGAACAGTTAAATAGAGTGTGCTATGGAGTTGAGTTAGAACCAAAGTTTGTGGATGTGGCAGTAGAACGATATAAAAAGTTTAAAGAAGGCAATACATCTGATATTACTGTTATTCGTGGTGGCAAGGAAATGAAATACGAAGAGGTGTTTAAGAATGAGCAAGTTTAGAGTGATAGAATTATTCGGCGGTATAGGTGCGACTACTAAAGCATTAAAGAGAATTGGCATAGAAGTAGAAGTTGTAGATTATGTTGAGATAGATAAATATGCTGTTGCAAGTTACAATGCGATTAACAACACTTTGTTTCCTGTGCAAGATATAACTGGATGGGATAAAGATTATAAGGACATTGATTTAATCGGACATGGGTCACCTTGTCAAGATTACTCTATAGCTGGTAAACAAGCAGGTGGTGATGAAGGAAGTGGTACAAGATCATCTCTTATGTATGAGTCATTAAGAATCATAGAGAAGATAAAACCAAAGTATGTCTTGTGGGAAAATGTCAAAAATCTTTTATCAAAGAAACATATCCACAATTTCAATAACTATTTAGAACGAATGGATGAGTTAGGATATAAGAGTTATTATCAAATAATGAATGCTAAGGACTATGGCATCCCACAGAATCGTGAGAGAGTGTTCACTATTTCAATTCGCAAAGACATAGACAAAGATTTCACATTTCCTGAGAAGCAAGAATTAAAAATCTTCTTAAAAGACCTACTTGAAGAGAAAGTAGATGAGAAGTATTTTTTATCTGACAAGTTAATCAAGTGTTTTAGCAAGGAAGACACAGGTGGGTATCCAAGGAAAGAGCAGTTTGAAGGAAGCATAGATAGAGAGGTTGGAAAATGTGTGACAACTAAAGCAGGGAGTAGACCTGTAGATAATTTTGTGAGGCAATAATGAAATTACAAAGACAGTATTGTAATATGCTGATAAGAGAAAAACTTGTAAAACCATATGATGTCATAAGGCATTCTTACGGAACTTATGCAATGAAGCATAAGCAAGTTAAACTCACAAATGGCAAAGATAGAAATGTTTGTAGTTGTTTGTCCACTCATTCCGACACTCTTGGAGTAGTAGTTTATGATTAAAGATTATTTTAAAGAGAATCCATCAATGCTTGGCATAAAAGCAGATGGGTTCTTTTATATTAAGAATGCGACAGACTTAGGATACTTAATTGCTGAAGTCTTTGATGGTATTGATTTATCTTATATGGGTCAAAACACAAGAAGAGGAAGAGTGCAAAAGAGAATGTCACAAACCATAACTTGCAGTGGGTGTTTAGGAGTAGTTGTTTATGATGAAAGATGAAGTGATAAATAGAATTATTGATAGTGACTTAATAGAACCTTATGACTTTATTGATTTATCATATGCGAATGCAAGACTATGTGAGGTTAAAGAGAATAGACTACATAAACAAATGACTGGTGGCATAAGTCCTTGTATCAAGACAAATGTAGTTAATTATGGAGTTGTAGTTTATGACAAAGGTTAAAACATTATGTAATAGATTAATTGCTGAAAATAGGGTAGAGCCATATGACACTATAGGTTATCAATATCCTAAAGCAAGACTAAAAACTCTTGATACAGGGATAGGACATCCAGTTGTTTATAAATCAAAGTTAGCACCTACAGTAACAAGAGATGGTGGAGGAGCGGTAGTTGTGTATGAAGATAGTAGTTCTTGGTAATTACAAACCATCAGGACATGCTTGTGGAAGAATTATAGATAAGTCAGGGATTGCTCCAACAGTAATGGAAAATCACGGAGAGGTAACTTGCATAACAGTAAATGATGAGTATTTAACACTTGATGAGAAAATAGAACTTGTAAGGTTATTCATAGTAAGAAGGAATGGATATGTCAAATAAGATTATTCCACTTGGATCATACAATCCGAGAGGGTTTTGTAATGGGCGGATAATTGAAAAAGATGGTATTAGCCCTGCACTATGTTTACTTAAAGGTGCTGAACATGCCATAACAATAAATGATGAAGGGTTAACACTTGATGAGAAAAAAGAGAAAGTGTGTGAATATGTTAAATTAAGGAATGAGGGGAAACTTATGGATTATGATAAAAAGAAATTGAGAATAAGAAAGTTAACACCAAAAGAATGCTGGAGACTTATGGGATTTGACGATACTGACTTTGATAAGGCACGAAAGATAAACTCTGATGCAAGGCTCTATCAGCAAGCAGGCAACTCTATAGTTGTAAATTGCCTTGAAGCAATATTTAAGAAGCTGTTGTTTTAGAACACATTTAGAACAGTTATAGGACAAAATAAACAACTTGCTATTTACACAACTTACGGTAATATATGTGCTAACAAAATTGAAAGGAGATATGCGAAATGGAAATCAAGTATGGAGTACAAGGAAAAGAAAGAAAGAAACTCGCAGAGAGTGTTGGCACATTTTTAAAGGCTGATGTTGAGTATTTAGGAGTTCCAAGTTGTAGTTACAAGATTAGGTCAATTGAAATTGACAGGAATGGAACTATGATAATTGGAAACCGAATGTCAGAAGACACAGTAAAAGTGTTGCTTGAGCATTTAAAAGAAGAAGGTTACAAAGAAGGAGCAGCAAGTAAAAGTAAAGTGGCAGTTCCAAAGACAAGACCGACTGAAGAAGCAAAAGAAGAAGTAAAAGAAGTTGTAAAGAAAGAGAGAGTCAAAAGAGAGCATCAAGTAATACCTAACGATTCAAAGATTGATGGGTATGTCATTTCATTCCCACTTGAGAATTATGATGAAGGAGCACTTAGTAGACTTAGAAGTATAATTGATTCAAAAGCAAACCTTATGAAGAAGGTGTTTGAAACTGATGACTTATCATTTAAGACCGAAAATAATGAATTAAGATTTGAATGGTTTAACGGCAATACAACACCTGAAGAGTTAAAAGCCTATAGTGAGTTCTTGGCAAAGTTATGCCACTCGGCAAAGGAACAACAAAGGGTAAATGCAACTGAAAAGCCAATAGTCAATGAGAGATATCAATGGAGATGTTTTCTTTTAAGGTTAGAGCTTATTGGACCAGAGTTTAAAGAAACAAGAGCAATACTAATGAAAAACTTAAGTGGTAATAGTGCATGGAGGGTAGAAAAAGATGAAAAATCCGAGTAGAGAAGAAATAGAGAGATTAAAAGAAGAGTATCCGGAAGGATGTACAGTAGAGTTAATTGAAATGAATGATCCATATCACCCAGTTCCAAGTGGGACTCGTGGCAAAGTAACTGATGTTGATGATATGGGGACAATACATGTTAGATGGAGTACAGGTTCAAGTTTAGGAGTAGCATATGGTGAAGATAGTTGTGTTCGCATAAGAACTTGTCCTATTTGCAAAAAAGAGTATAAAGAGCGACCTGCTCTTTCAAGAGTCGATAGTAAGACCGAGATTTGTCCAGAATGTGGCACACGGCAGGCTTTGGAGTTGGTCGGCAAAACAACTAAAGAAATAAATGAAGTAGTGGAGTTAATTAAGAAGGCAACAAATGGATAGAGAAGTATTGATTGAAAAAATAATAGAACTCACTGAATCTAAAAGAGAAGATTTAGAGAAAATGAGTGATAGTGATTTATTCGACTATTACTTGTATTTAGAAGATGTAGGGCTTGTAGCAAGTTTTAATGATTAACTTGACTTATTTTCACACTTACGGTTATATGTGCTCATTGGGAGGTAAAGTTATGAGTGAAACATTAGAAATTTTAATGAATGATGGATGTCTAACAGAAGATGAAGCTATTGACCTAATTGAAGAGGAAGGAATGGATGACTTACTTGATGAAGATTAACTAACTAATAAAACTGAATAAGAGATGTGATAGCCCTATTGGGGCTATTGCTCATTATATAGATTGATAAAAGGGACTTAATGGTCTCTTTTTTAATGGAGTGATATGGATGAGAAAATTAGAAAACTATGTGCCTACAAAGTTTATGCTTCCTACTTCGCATTACGATAAAGAGAAAGCAGACAAAGCAGTATTTTTCATTGAGAATTTATGTCACACAAAAGGAATGTGGGCAGGAAAGAAGTTTGAATTAATAGATTGGCAAGAAAAAATTGTAAGGGACATATTTGGAACAGTAAAAGAGAATGGATATAGACAATTTAATACAGCATATATTGAAATTAGTAAAAAGAATGGAAAAAGTGAGTTATCAGCAGCCATAGCACTTTATTTGTTATGTGCAGATGATGAACAACGTGCAGAGGTCTATGGTGCTGCAGGTGATCGCCAACAAGCGAGTATTGTATTTGATGTTGCAGCCGATATGGTTAGAATGTCACCATACTTAAGTCCGTTTATAAAGATACTTAGTGCTACTAAAAGACTCATATTTGAAAATAGTAATAGTTTTTATCAAGTGTTATCTGCAGAAGTAGCAACAAAACACGGATACAATGTATCAGGAATGATAATGGATGAGGTGCATGTTCAGCCAAATAGAAAACTCTATGATGTTTTGACAAAAGGTAGTGGTGATGCAAGAATGCAACCTCTTTATTTTTTAATTACGACAGCAGGAGATGATGTTAATTCTATATGTTATGAACTACATCAAAAAGCAAAAGACATACTTGAAGGAAGAAAAGTTGACCACACATTCTATCCTGTAATTTATGGAGCAGAAATGGATGATGATTGGAGTGATGAGAAGGTGTGGGCAAAAGCTAATCCTTCGCTTGGAATAACATTTGATATTGAAAAGGTAAGAATAGCCTATGAACAAGCAAGACAAAATCCTGCTGAAGAGAATATATTTAGACAACTTAGACTTAATCAATGGGTAAAGCAATCAGTAAGGTGGATGCCAATGGAACATTGGGATAAGTGCGAAACAAACATTGACTTTGATTCACTTGCAGGAAGAGAATGCTATGGAGGACTTGACTTATCAAGCACAACTGATATAACAGCATTTGTATTAATCTTCCCACCAAGAAATGAAAGTGAAAAGTATATCATATATCCACATTTTTGGATACCTGAAGAGACTGTCACATTAAGAACTATGAAAGACCATGTGCCATATGATGTGTGGGTTAAGCAAGGGCTTATAAATGTCACTGAAGGAAATGTAGTTCATTATGCTTATATAGAAAAATACATAGAAGAGTTAGGTAAAAAATATAACATAAAAGAAATCGCATTTGACCGTTGGGGTGCAACTCAAATGGTACAAAATCTTGATGGTATGGGCTTTACTGTTATTCCATTTGGACAGGGATTTAAAGATATGACACCGCCTTGTAAAGAGTTGTATAAGTTAGTGCTTGAAACAAAGATAGCTCACAATGGTCATAAAGTTCTACGGTGGATGATGGACAATATTGCAGCAAAAACTGATGCGGCAGGAAATGTAAAGTTTGATAAAGAGAAGTCGTCAGAAAAGATAGATGGAGCAGTAGCTTTAGTAATGGCACTTGATAGATGTACAAGAAATATGAATAAAGGTGGCTCTGTTTACGATACTCGTGGAATATTATATATCTAGTTTAGGACACAATAAGGACACTAAAAGGTCGCTAAAATGTAAGAATAAATAACTTGATATATTTTCACACTTACGGTTATATGTAACCAGAAAAGAAAAAAGGAAGGTAACAAGTTATGAGTAAAGAAAAGAATGTGTCAATAACAAATCCGAGCCCATTATACTTTTTTGAAATTATTGAAGCAACGAAAAAGGGTGCGAAGGATATTGATGGAAAGAGTGATTTAAAATTCACTTGGATTTATGAAGGACAGGATATGTTTTCAAACCCTGATAGTGAAGTAAACAAATTATACAATGGTGTGTATGTTGCAAAAGAGTTATGGGACTTATTAAATGCTGGATACATAGTAAAATGCACTACTAAAGATGGTGTTGTAAAAGAGTTTAACACTTCAGGCGAGTTTTTAGCATTTTGTTTTTCAAACAATATGAAGGTGGTGTAATATGCAAACATTAAATGAGTATATTAAAGAGTATAGAGGACTTAAAAAGATAGACATAAAAAACTTATTAAATGGTGTAAAAGATGCGAGAGGCATAAGTGAAAACATAAACTTTGACTTTGACCACATAGGATTTGATAGAGACATTGGAAGGACATCATTTGAAACCACGATTGAGAATAAAGATTTTCATTTTGAACTAAGTAAATTTTTAATAAGGTTATTAAGGCATATAGATGTTGATGACAAGGATGCACTTACACTTGGTTATAGATTATTTGTAAGAAGCAGCAAAGATGGATATAGACTTAAAGATTTAATTGAAATCTTGGAAGCAAAGAAGGTGGCGTAATGAAGATTCAAGATTTTAGAGTTGAAACCGACAAGTTTGTGGAAGGTAAAGAAACTTATACTAAAAAGTTTAGAGATAAAACGGAGTTAATAGTTATTTTATCAACCTGCAAATCAGATAGAAGTAATAAGAAATCACTAATGAATTTATGGGTCGATAGTGGATACTTGAATGAGTTTATTGATGAGTGGATAGGCATAAGCACTTATTACACTGACAAAGATGGTAATTGCTCTGGTTCATTTAATCCACAACTGATATTTGATAAGAGACCAATTATTGATTTCAAATGGTTACTTGCCGACACAAAAGAGAATAGACAAAAGATTCTAAAAGAAGTAATAAGAATGTATCAAGAGAACATAAAATTAAAGACGGCAAGTAATAAATAATAGCGATAAGATATTTAGATAGATTCCTTTCTTTTTAAGGGGAGATAGTGGAAACACTACTCCTCTTTTTCGTGGAGATTTTATGAGTATATTAAAGAATTTTTTAAGCATTTTTAAGTCAAGAGACAAACCACAAAATAGAACCCCAGGTTCAGCATTTAGTTTTGTGTTTGGTGGCACAGTAGCTGGAAAGAATGTATCAGAAAGAAGTGCAATGCAGATAACGGCAGTTTATGCATGTGTGAGAATTTTAGCTGAATCAGTCGCATCACTTCCACTACATTTATATAAATATAATGCTACAGGTGGAAAAGTGAAAGCAATGGAGCATAACCTTTATCATTTACTTCATAGTGAGCCAAACCCTGAGATGAGTTCATTCGTGTTTAGAGAAACACTTATGACTCATATTTTATTATGGGGCAATGCTTATGCTCAAATCATTAGAAATGGTATGGGAGAGGTGGTAGCACTATATCCTCTAATGCCAAATAAGATGACTGTTGATAGGAATGATAAAGGAAAAATCATCTACAAGTATAGACACGATAAAACTGAGGCAAACACAATAAAGAAAGAAGATATAGAACTTAAGGCATCGGATGTGTTGCATATCCCAGGTCTTGGATTTGATGGTCTTGTCGGTTATTCACCAATAGCAATGGCGAAGAATGCGATAGGTTTATCAATAGCAACTGAAGAGTATGGTTCTAAGTTCTTTGTAAATGGTGCGATGCCATCAGGAATATTAGAGCATCCGGGAACAGTTAAAGACCCAGATAAAGTTAGGGAGAGTTGGAGTAACACCTTTGGTGGATCAGGAAACTCTGGAAAGATTGCTGTCCTTGAAGAAGGTATGCAATTTAAAACGATAGGCATTCCGCCAGAGCAGGCTCAGTTTCTTGATACTCGCAAATTTCAATTGTTAGAGATAGCGAGAATATTTAGAATACCGCCTCACCTACTTGGAGATTTAGATAAGTCATCATTTAACAATATGGAGCAACAATCTTTAGAGTTTGTTAAGTTCACATTAGAGCCTTGGCTTGTTAGATGGGAACAAGGACTTGAGAGAGCATTATTTAATGAGCAAGAAAAGAAAGATTTATTTTTTAAGTTTAACCTTGAGGGTCTTCTTCGTGGTGATTATGAATCAAGAATGAAAGGCTATTCAATCGGAATTCAAAACGGATTTATGTCGCCTAACGATGTTAGAAGCCTAGAAAATTTAGACCTTATACCAGAAGAAGAAGGTGGAAACTTCTATATGGTTAATGGAAACATGATGCAACTTAAATATACAGGTTCTGCTTATGAGAACATAAGAAAAATGTTAACTGAACAAGAAAATACTGAAAAAAACAACTAAATTATTAAAAAAACTTTACATAATTCTATGTGTCTGAATGTATAATTATATTCAGGAGGTGATTTACTATGAAAAAGAATGTAAAGTTTTTAAACCTAATTAAAAATGCTAGAAACCATATGGAAGAAAATGGTTATTCTTACACATCGGTTACTAGCTACATTCGTACTTGGCGTAGCATATACAATTACTGCTTAAGTCTTGATATTGAAAACTATAGTGCAGAGGTTGCTGAAAAATATATGCATTCTAAGTACAATGTTTCACTTGGAGAGTCAGAAGTTAAACAACAACGACTCTCCTCATATATGCAGATAAAAATAAGAGCTATAAGAGCTCTTACTGATTTTAGTTTGCATGGGTTTATTCCTAAAATTACTCGTGGCGAAACAATAGATTGGCCACAAGACTACAAAATCCAATGTGAGAATTTTGTAAAACTAAAGGCTAAACAAAATTACACAAAAGATGTTGTTAGACGGCACGAACTAAATCTTTATCATTTCGTTCAATTTCTATCAAACAGAAAAATTAAACCCAATGATATTGATGCCAGTGCAATATTTGAATACTTCAAAACACTTTCTCATTGTTCAAAATCAAAATTGTCACAAATACGGCAAACACTAATTTATGCATTTAAGTTTTTTTACAATAATAAGTTTATTAAAAATGAACTTAGTATTTATGTTCCAAAGATTCATTATTATGCACAAGCAAAATTGCAAAAAGTATGGACTGAAGACGAAATTAAGCGAATGTTGGCTTCTATTGATACTGAAAATCCGTTAGGCAAAAGAGATTATGCTATTATGCTAATAGCTTCAAATCTGGGTCTTCGAGTGAGTGATATTTCTAATCTTACAATGGATAATATTGATTGGAATAATAATTCTATTAACATTATCCAGCAAAAGACAAGAGAACCTTTATCACTTCCACTCAATAAAGAAATAGGTTTGTCAATAATTGATTATTGGAAGAATGCCAGACCTGAAACAAAATCTAATGAAATATTTGTAAGCCATGTAATGCCATATACCAAACTGACAAATGGTGCTTTTTACCATATCTTTAATACTTATTATGATAATAGTGGTATTAAAACTCCTGAAATTAGAAAACATGGATTCCACACATTAAGACATAGTCTTGCAAGTAGATTATTAGAAAAGGGAACACCAGTAAATGTTATAAGTAATATTCTCGGTCACATAAATTCTAATACTGCAAGTCAATACCTTAAGATTGATATTGAAAAATTACGTCAATGTTCTTTGGAGGTACCTGACTATGAAGTATAAACAATTAAAAAAGCTTAATGTAGAAATACTTAATAAACTATTGGTAGATTATATTGAGTATAAACAAGCAACAGGAGTTAAATATGATTCGGAGTACAAATCAATTAAGTATTTTATTAAGTACTGTAAATCCATTTATAAAGATTCCACCATAGATGAAAATGCCATATTTGAATGGATTAATAGTTTCTTAAATACATCTCTTAAAACAAAATGTAATTATATTGGAGCTTTAAGAGGATTTGCAGTTTATCTATATTCATTAGGATATATACAATTTAACATTCCAAATGTTAGAACACCTCGTTCAACAGCTTTTATGCCATACATTTTTAATGATGCAGAACTCAATAAAATATGGGAAATCGTTGATAATATTAAGGAATATAAGCATTTCCCTAACCTTAACAAGTGCATTCCAGTTTTCTTTAGGTTACTATATAGTTCAGGTTTGAGAGTTACTGAAGCATTATCTATTGTTAAAAAAGATATAGATTTTGAAAAAAATGTAATATTACTTAAGAAAACAAAACTTTCTAAAGAAAGATACATACCATTAAGTAAATCAATGTCAAAAATACTAAAAAAATATGTTGATATGTTAAATGTTTCAAGTAGCGATTATATTTTTTATTTCGTAAAAGGAACTAAATTAACAAGAGATGATATATACCGTAGGTTTAAAATGGCATTAAAGTCTGCACAAATTCATTACAAGGGTAAATTAAATGGTCCTCGAGTCCATGATTTTAGACATACTTTTTCTGTTAAAAGTATGGATTGTATGGTAGATAGTGGTGTTGATATTTATGTTTCATTACCTATTCTATCTGCATATTTAGGTCATACAAATGTTAAATCGACAGAAAAGTACATCAGAATGACAAAGGAGAGAATGCATATTGTGACTGAGAGTATGGAATCTGTGTTAAATAATATTTTGCCGGAGGTAAAAACATATGAAGAAATCTAATGTTGATACTTTAGCATATTATATTAACAAATACTTAACAGACTATTTGCCTACAATTAGAGGTTTATCTGAAAATAGTATTTTGTCATATCGTGATGCATTTATACTTCTTCTTAAGTTTATAAGAGAAGAAAAGAAAATTAAACCTGAAACTATGATGATGTCTCAACTTGATTTTGATACAATAATCGATTTTGTGAAATGGATGGAGTTTGACCATAAAATCAAAATTTCATCTCGCAATCAACGTTTTATAGTATTAAGATCATTTATAAAATGGGTTGCAGTATCAAATCCACAATATTTGTTATTATCGAAAAACTTAAATGGTGTACATTTGAAAAAAGCTCCTGTAAGAAATATGCCATATCTAACAGTAAACGAAATGGAAATTTTATTGAATCAGCCTGATAGTTCAACAAAAAATGGAATACGTGATTTGACTATGTTAGTTTTAACATATGATGCTGGTGCACGTGTAAGTGAAATTATTAACTTAAAACTCAAAGATATAAGGTTTGATGCACCACCATTACTTAAAATTATTGGTAAAGGTAATAAAGGACGGTCTGTTCCACTTTTAGGACAAACAATTAAATACTTAAATGCATATTTCAAAAGATGGAATATTAACCCTGAAACATCAAAAGAAAATTATGTTTTTACGAGCAAGAATAAAACGAAATTTACTCGTGAGGGTTTTAAGTATATTTTGGATAAGTATGTCAAAATGGCTAAATTGTCAAATCCCAATTTCTCTAATGAACATATATCACCACATACATTGAGACATTCAAAAGCTATGCATATGCTCCAAGCAGGTACAAATATTGTTTATATTAGAGATATACTTGGTCATAGTGATTTAAGTACTACTGAAAAGTATGCAAAAGCAGATAACAATATGAAAAGAGTAGCACTTAATAAGGCTGAGATAAAAATGCCAGAAATACACAAATCTAATATTGAGAACATTCAATTGTTTAATAAATCCATTGATTTAGATATGGAATTGTGGTTAAAGAATTTAAGTAAATAATAAAAAATTATGTAAAGTAATTTTTTGAGAAAGCACTGATTTTTATCAGTGTTTTTTATTACTTAACATTTCACGGATGTTCTCATAAGCAGAATTATGCAAATCTTTTCATTATTCAGCTTATGACTCATATTATGATGATGACAAGCATAGAGATACAAAAGAAGAGAAAGAAGAAAAGCAAGAATCTGACAACGGACAAACTGCTGAAAACAAGGAGGAAAAAACTAATGAGGAAGTTTTGGAAATGGAAGAACATACAGAACGTAATAAAAAACGAGGAAACAGGCGAAAGTTCCACACAGGAAGAGAGAGTCCTAATACTTAATGGAACTATAGCAGAGGAATCGTGGTTTGATGACGAAGTTACGCCTGCTGTGTTCAAAGAAGAGTTACAAGCTGGAACCGGTCCAATAACCGTGTGGATTAACAGCCCAGGTGGTGACTGCATAGCCGCAGCACAAATCTACAACATGTTAATGGATTACAAGTTTGATGTCACAGTAAAGATTGATGGTATAGCTGCATCGGCTGCATCAGTAATTGCTATGGCAGGAACTAAAGTTTTGATGAGTCCAGTTTCACTAATGATGATTCATAATCCAGCAACTATAGCATTTGGTGACAAAGTAGAAATGAAGAAAGTTATTGAAATGCTTGATGCTGTAAAAGATTCAATCATGAATGCATATGAAATAAAAACAGGATTAAGTTCAAATGAAATCTCAAAACTTATGGATAACGAAACTTGGTTTGATGCTAAGAAAGCATTAGAACTTAAGTTTTGTGATGAGATTATGTCACGAGACAATGTTTCGGATTTCATTGAGAGTAATCCGTTTATGTTTCAAAAGAACTTATCTGAGAGCAACTTAACAAATAAGCTCATGGATAAGTATTTAATCAAGAAACCAGCGGTTGAAGAAACCGCAAAGAAAGAAGACACCCTATCAATTGCAGAAATTGATAGAAGACTAAACCTAATTGAAAAGTTTATGTAGGAGGAAAAAGACATGAAAGTTAACGAATTAATACAAAAGAGAAAAGAGGCATTTGAGAATGCCAAGAAGTTTGCTATGGAGCACCAAGATGAGAATGGTGTGTTATCTGCAGAGGATAAGGCAACTTATGAGAATATGGAGTCAGAGATTGCAAAGATCACTGAAGCTATTGATAGAGAGAGAAGGGCGGAGGCTATGGAAAAAGAGCTCTCACACCCTATGAATGCTCCAATAGTTGAGACTCCACAAAACAATGCTCCACTTGATGAGAAACCAGCTAAACCTAAAAAGGTTACAGCACTTGCAGAGTATAAGGAAGAGGTATTAAAGGCTCTTAGAAGTAGGAAGCCTATAGTATCTAACTACTTGCAAGAAGGCATTGATACATCAGGTGGTTATCTTGTACCTGAAGAGATGGATAGAGAGATTGTGAAAAGACTTGAGGAAGAGAACGTGTTTAGAAGACTCGCAAGAACTATCACTACATCAGGTGAGTACAAGATAAACATTGCGGCTGATAAGCCAACGGCAGCATGGATTGAAGAGGGTGAGGCACTTGTATTCTCTGACCCAACATTCAATCAGATCAAACTTGATGCTCATAAGTTATCAGTTGCTGTAAAGGTTACTGAAGAGTTACTTGCGGACAATGCATTTGATCTTGAAGGTTACTTAATTGAGGAGTTTGCGAGAGCACTTGCTAATGCGGAAGAGGATGCATTCCTTAACGGTGTTGGCGATAACAAGCCACACGGTATATTCCATGAGACAGACGGTGGTATGGTAGCAGTTGAGTGTGCGAATGCTCAAATCAAGTTCGATGACATCTTTAATCTTGTATACTCATTAAAGAGACCTTATAGAAAGAAAGCAAGATTCATCATGAATGACCAGACAGTTGCTATTCTTCGTAAGGTAAAAGACAACAATGGTGCATACATTTGGCAACCATCAGTTCAAGCAAGCGAACCTGATAAGATTCTTGGCTATCCAGTTGAGACATCAGCATATTGTCCACTTGCTGAAGCTGGTAATCCATGTATCGCATTTGGTGACTACTCATACTATAAGATTGGCGAAAGAGGCACTCGTTCATTCCAAGAACTCAAAGAGTTATATGCTGGTAACGGAATGATTGCTTTCGTGGCCAAGGAGAGGGTCGATGGTAAACTTGCTCTTAGAGAGGCTGTTCAAATCTTAAAGATAAGAGCTGCAAGCAATACCAACACTACTCCATAGTAAAAATGTGAGACAAAAAAATAAGAGACTCATTCTCTCACCAAAAGGGGTGAGAGGAGTCTCTTATTATTTAAATACTATCACAAATCAAATTCAAAGTCAAATGTGTAGCAAATATTTATAAGGAGGTGGCATAAATGATTGTCGATTTAGAAGAGATAAAGAATGTAATGAAAGTCGATAATAATGATGATGACAAAACGATTGAAACATTATTAAATGCAAATATCTCACTTGTCAAATCAATTTTAAGAGTCGATGATTTCAAAGAATTTAGTGCGAAAGACAAAGCACTCATAAAGTCTGCAATCTATTATGCCACAACTTATAGATATGAGTTTATCAATAATGCAGATATGAAACTACTCGAGTTTAATGTGAGGAGTATTCTTAACACCTTACGGGAGGTTAAGTTTTGATAAATGTAGGTAGATTCAATAGAAGAATAAGAATATGTGCGTGGTTTGATACTGAAAATGAAATAGGACAGTCAATCAATAAGTTAGAACCGATAAGAACAGTATGGGCAGAAATCCATCCACTAAAAGGAAAAGAATATATAGAAGCACAGATGCTTGAGACAAAGAACACCTATAGGATTACTTGTAGGTATTTTAAAGGTCTAACACAAGAGATGTATATTTTATATGACGGTGATGAATTTGGAAAGTTAGAGCTTGCCATAACATCAGTAGTAGATGTTGATATGAAACACAAGTTTTATGAAATATATTGTCTTGAGAAAAAACATAAGGAGCAGAAGAAATGGTCAAAATAGAGATGGGTGATGTAGAGGCACTTGCGAAGAAATTATCAAAGGTGTCTAATTCATATCCCAATGAAGTAAATAAGTTTATGGAAAAGTCCGTAAATGGAATGAAAAATAGTATAGCAAGTAAAGAAGACCCAAGGTGGAAACAGAAGATTGGACATAGTCCATATGTAGAGAACACTTGGGAGCCATTTAGCAAAGCAAGATACGCTCTATCAAGCATAAAGGATGGTATTAAATCGTGGTGGATTATAAACAATAAGATGTTCTATGAAAGATTTGTAAATGATGGACATGCAATTAGAAGAAAAAAGAGAGGTCCGGCAATAGGACATGCAAAGCCAACACATCACATAGAAAAAGGTGTAAAAGATTATGAGCCTACATTCTTTAATGAGTGCGATAAGTTTGTCGATAACCTTTTAGGAGTTTAGTATGGTTGACACAGGTAAGATATTAAAAGCGGTGAATGACAAGTTAAGAGAGTTATTCCCAAAGACAAAGATTTATGGCATAGAAACAAAAGAAGGTTATAAGACGCCGTGTTTCAACACGGAGATAAAGATACTATCTTATTCATCAGTTAATGCTCACATTACAAGGACAAGAGTAGAAATAACTATAGATTATCTAATGGCAACAGTTGACACAGTGGAGCAGTTAAAAGTATTAGATGTAATAAAAAACAATTTTTATAAATATCTAAAAGTTGGGGACAGAGTCTTGCATGTTGCTGATGTATCGCAAGGATACACAGGTGACTATGATGATGTCCTCACTTTTGATATTGATATAGACATTTATGAAAATACATACATAAAGATAATTGACAAACCGATAGAAAAGGTTGATTTAAGACTAAAGAGAAAAGATGACATTTATAACTAAGTAGAGAGGAGGATTTATGGGAGCACCACAAATAAATATTAGCTTTATAGAAAAGGCGAGATCAATATTTAAAAGGGCTGACCGAGGGATAGTAGGGCTTGTGTTAAAAGACAATGTTCCATCGCCTGATAAAAAAGAGTTCACGGTGCAGTTCATTGATGACATACCAGAATACTTATCAGACTTTAACAAAGAGCAGATAAAGTTAGCACTTCTTGGTAATGTCACATCACCAAAAAAAGTAGTGTGTTATGTAATGAATAACACTGGTAGCGGGGCAAATAATGATGATGAGGATGAATCAACAAACACCTTAACTGAAATGTATAAAGAAGCTCGTGCTTGGATTAGAAAGACAAAGATTCACTTTTTAGCAATGCCGACAGTAGCAACTGATGGAATGTTATCTGATATGGTAATGTTTGTAAAAGAGGAAATAAATGTAAACAAGAACAAGATAATGGCAGTATTTCCTTTTACTAACACTGAAGATTCAGAGGGCATCATAGGGTGTGATTTTACAGCATATACAACTGAAGATACTCATACGGCAGTAAGTGGAACTTATACAGCTGAAGAGTATTGCAGTAGGATTGCAGGATATATTGCAGGTACACCATTCACTCAAAGCATAACTTATGGCACACTTAATGATTTATCAGATTGTAATAGATTGACTATTGCAGAGCAAGATGCTGCTATAGATGGTGGAAAGTTAATCTTAATGCACGATGGCGAAAAAGTAAAAATTGTCCGTGGAGTAAACACATTTAAAACTACTACCAAGACAAAGGGTGATAGTTTTAAGAAGATAAAAATCGTAAACATTATGAACTTAATCTATGATGACTTAATGAAGAGCATAAGAGATGACTACATAGGAAAGTTCAATAATGACTATGATGATAAGTGTATCTTAATCACGGCAATTAATAGTTATTTTATGAACTTAGTTACTCAAAGCATAATTGTTCGTGGCGAGGCACAAATTGATATTGAGGCACAAAGAAACCACTTAAGAATGAAAGGCGAAGATGTAACTGAGATGTCTGATAAAGAGATATTGGAAGGGGACACAGGTTCAATTGTATATTTAACAGGAAATGTATTTATACCTGATGCAATTGAAGACATAGAGTTCCCAGTTTATTTGTAGGAGGTGCTTTAGATGGATAATTATACAGCGGATCAAGTGATAAATGGAGTAGATGGTGAATGCTGGATAGATGGTGCGAAGATGGCAGAAGTATCCGAGTTTGAAGCAGTGATTAAGATGGTGTACACGGATATACCACTTGCTCATAAACTTCAAAAAGGAAAGAAACTAACTGGCGAAGAGCATACTGGCAAACTTCACTTATTCCATGTATCAGATGTTATAGCAGCAAAAGTAGTACAAATGCTAAAACAAAGAAAATGTCCTATATTCACAGTCAATGGCAAAGTTGCAGACCCTGATTCACTTGGCACAACAAGAGTAAGTCTATACGATGTAAAACTTGATGAAGTACCACTACTTAAGTGGGAGAGAACGAATGTAGGCGAGTTCGATATTAATTTCACATTTGGCGATTATGACTATGAGCCAATAACATAAGGGAGGATTTTATGGATAATTTAATTGAATCACTATTAGGGCTTGATGACAAAGAGTTTAACAATCAAAGGACGAAGGATGTAGAAATACCAAGGCTCACAAGGCTGACTGGCAAACCATTTATGGTTACAGTTAAGAGTTTGTCACCTGAAAGAATTTATGAGTTGCAAGATAGATCACTTGATAAGAGTGGTGCTGTATCAATGAATAAGTTTTATAAAGGTGCTCTAAACATTTGTAGCGAGTGTATTTCAAGTCCAAACTTTGATGATGAAAAGTTAAAGAAGAAGTTAAACTTACACGAAAGAGCTTTGAAGATTGATGTCCTTAAAAAAGTATTTAAGGTATCAGAAATCAACATTATAAATTCAGAGTGTATGTCAATAAGTGGATTTGATGACAACTCTGAGTTGGTAGAAGAATTAAAAAACGACTAAAGACGGATCAAGAGTTTAGAGTAGCATACCTATTATTTCGTGAGAAAGGCATAATGCCGAGTGAATTTTATAGGTTAAAGATTGGCGAACGGATAATCTTGTCCGTCTTTTTATGGGAACTTTTAAGAGAAAGAGATGAAACAATAAGAATTATGAATAGGAGGTAGTGCCATATGGGACATCATACATCGGAAGTTATACTTAAATTCACTGACCAGTTTAGTAGTGGTTTTGAAAAGTCAATGAAACAAGTCCAAAATGGCACACTCTTTTCAAAGAAAGCAATAAGAGAATTAAACTCTGCAGGAAATCAAATGATTAAAACTGGTAGCATGATGTTTGTACCACTTGCGGCTGGAATTAAGGCTTGTATAAATGCAGAGATTGAGTATGAATCAGCAGTAGCAAAAGTTAAAACCATAGCAGATGAATCGCAGAAGTCAATGAATGTCATAAGTAAAGAGATGGTCGACATTTCTAAAACTTATGGTCAAAACATTACAGATGTATCAAATGGATTTTATCAAGTAATATCAGCAACAGTTGATACGGAACATGCTATTGACTATATGCAAGTAGCGAGCCGAATGGCCATTGGTGGATTTGCCGATATGACAACGGCGGTTACAGGACTTACGGCTTCTATGGCTGCATATAGCAAATATGGCTATGACATGTATAGGGTAGGTGACATCTTAGCTCAAACTCAAGTCAAAGGTAAAACAACAATTAATGAGTTATCGGAGCAATTAGGTGAGGTTCTTCCTTATGCAAGTAATGTCGGAATGTCATTTGAAGACTTAGGTGCTGCTATGGCAGTTTTAACTGGAAATGGACTATCGACATCAAGAGCTACTGTTACACTTAAAAATGCAATAAACTCTATTCTTAATCCATCAGCACAAGCAAAGAAAGCATTTGATAGGCTTGGGGTTGCATATGGTTCAAATGCATTTGATGGCAAAGAGTTTGGAGATTATCTAAATAGATTAAAAGATGCAATAGGGCTATCTGAAACAGCAAGAAAGAAACTTAATGAGTTAATGCAAAATAAAGATGTAACTGATGATGAATTACTTGATTTTTATACTAAGTCAGGTGTCAACATCGACAATCTTTTAACAATGTTTAAGAACATCCGTGGTGCTACAGCTATGATTTCTTTAACAGGTAGTATTGAAAAGTATCAAAGATTTAGAACCTCAATGAATGAAGAGAACTCAAAAGGACTACTTGAGAAACAAGCAAACATTATGCTTAGCACTCCAAAGATGCAAATGAACATACTAAGAGAAAACTTTAATGAGTCTTTACGTATGTTTGGAGAGAAGTTGATGCCAAAGTTTAATGAGTACCTACAGATAGCAACTGATGTATTAAATAAACTTAATGGAATGTCTGATGAGCAGATAAGTCAAATTGTAGATAATGTGGTAAAGATAGCGGCAGCATCTGCAGGACTTATTGTACTTGGAACTATAGCAAAAGCTCTCGCATCAATTATGGGATTTCTTAATCTTATATGGAAGCCAATAGCAGGACTTGCTAAAGGTGGTGGGATTGTCAAAGGAATAGGTGCCACATTTGGAAAAATTGCTGGTGGTGCAGCAACTATTGGTAAGGCAGCGGTAGGTAAAGTATTACCTGCAGTTCTTGGATTCAAACTTGGTATGGATTTATCAGAAACTAAAATCGGCGATGATAGTTTTTCTAAATATGGTGATGGATTTATGTATTATGATGACCCATTACTTATGGAATCTCAACTTAGAGATGATGTCAGAGAGAGACTTGGTAAAGTTGACTATCAAGTGTATGACCCTATTACTAATCAGTTTACTACAGTATATAAAGATGACAAGAAAGATGAAGAGAATACTAATAAGACCAACACAAATGATGCGCGCTCTGACAAGAAGTTAGCATATGAACAGTATGACCCAAGAACTAATAAGTGGACTAATGTTTATATACAAAATGTTGATGTATCAGGTGTTGAAGATTTAGATGGAATGATAACTGAACTAAATAATGCTGCTGAGAGTATGAGGTAGTGTATGGTTAATATTTATATTGGAAACATAAGGCTTCCTGTAGTAGAGCCTACATTTGAGATAGAAGAAGTACACGATAATAGTGAGCATCAAATTGTAGGCTTTGGTGGTGTTAATCTCATAGGCAAAAGAGCACTAAAGACATTTAATTATAGTAGTTTCTATCCGAAGAGATATGATTCATCATATTGCAGTTTTAGAGACCTACTTAATCCTAAAGAATTTATAAGAAGAATACTTGCTTATAAGAATAGCACTAATTATGTGAGGCTTGTTATTCCATCATTTCTTATAAATGGTCTTTTTACAATTGAGGGATTTAATTATAAGCCAATAGATGGTACTGAAGACATCGGATACACAATATCAATGAAAGAGTATAGATTACCTGAGATACCGACAACTACTTATTCATTTGAAATGTACAATGTTGAGTATGTAAAAGAAGAAAAAGTAGTGGTAGGGCAAAACTATGTAGTAAAGGATGGCGACACCATAGTCACTATAGCACGAAAGTTTAATATGACAGTTGCAGACCTTTACAATGACAATCAATCAACCATAGGGAATAATCCGACAAATGTTCAAGTTGGTATGAGCTTATGGATAAGAGGTAGTTAATGAGAATAATACTTAAAAAGATATCAAATGGCAAAGATTATGACATAACACATTTATTAACTAAATATGAGTGGGGCGGATCAGTTGAAAAAGGTGTCCGCTCTTTTAGTTTTGATGTAATAAATGCACCATATGATAAAAACATAATGGAGTTAATACCACCGATAGCAACCGGGGATTTAATTTCATTTTATACTGACCCTGACTATGCAGTGCCAAACTATCTACTTTTTTATGGTCAAGTTGAGAACATGGGAAAGAAAAGTAATAAAGGAACTATAAGTTATACTTGCCACGATATGCTCATTCACTTAACAAGGTCAGAAACAAATAGAACATATAATGAAACGGCTGAAGCTATAGCAATGAGCATATGCACAGAGTTTGGGTTAACACCGATGTATATAGTTCCGACAGGTGTAAGTATTGGAAAGACAGTATTTGAAGATAAAACATACTTTGACATTATAAGCGAAGCATATAAAAAAGCAGGATTATCAACTGGCAAAAACTATTATATGGCAATGGATGGTATAGGGTTCTATACACAAGAAGAAGGCAAAACAATGCTCCCTATTAAAATATCAGATGGAACTGATGAGAATAAAGGCAAAGGAAACATATTATCATCTTCATTTGAAGAATCAATGAGTGATTTAGTTAATCGTGTAAATGTTTATGATAGTGATGGAAAGTTTGTAACTCGCGTTGAAGATGCTGAGAGCATTGCGAAGTATGGACTATTTGAAGTTAACTATACAGTTGAGAAAGATGTTGATATAAATGCTGGTGCGAATAAACAATTAAAACCGATAGAGACTATTATAAAGTTTGAGGTTATTGGCGAAGTAAACTATATAAGTGGAAGGTCAGTAATGGTTCACGATACAGCAACAGGACTTGATGGAGAGTTTTTAATTGTAAATGACTCACACATTTGGCAAAAAGGTGAATACATAACGACACTCAACTTAAAGTTTGTGGGTCTTGCACCAACAGAACAAAAAATATTATTTCAGAGGTCATAAATGGATGGGAAAGAAAAACTAATATCAGTTATTAGAAAAGTTATAAAAAGAGAAAGACAAGAAGAGATACAAATAGGCGAGATGGTGTCGGACTCAACTATAAAGATTAAAGATTTAGAAATTGATAAGACACAACTTTATTTTATTGAAACTTGCACTGTGGATATAAACATAAAACTTGGAATTGTAGGCACAAATGCCGTAGGTGGAGCGGGTGATGCTGCTCACACTCACGGTTGGTCATTCCAAGATACAAGCACTTATATCAAGAAGTTAAAAGCAGGGGATAAAGTAGCAGTATATCGCATAAACAAAGGGAACTTCATAGTTCTTGGGAAGGTTGTGTCTCTATAGGGGGTATTTATGAGTTATTTGCCAACGGC
>JAGBKB010000064.1 GCA_017934175.1 Lachnospiraceae bacterium
AATTCAGGTGGCTTTTCAAGTTATTACTGGGAAGAAGTACAAATGATTATACAATCATATGCGCCATTTGCTGACCAAACGGAAGGATATTATAAAGTTGTAAGTGGAAACACAACGACAATTTATCAAGTTGTAACATTTTACAACTGGGTAAATATAGTGGAAGACCAACATCCACAAGTATCGGCACAAAAAGCATCTGGACAATGGGATTATGATTTGTTTAGACTAACCAATTTTGTGTTTGATTATCAAGAGAGAGATTTAAGTTCTATGAATATAGGATATATTTATGGGGTGATAGAAGATGTTTAATTTCAAATCGAATGACACTAAAAAGAAAATTAAAAAGTTGTATTTGAAAATACACGATATGGATGGCAATGAAAAAAAGGTCAATATCAAGTATTTTTATTTTAAGTCAAATGGTGTAAAGAAATACTTGTATCTTAAAGACCATCTATGGCTTATTAAAGGAGGCACAACTAAAGTATCCTATGTTACAAACAATTCAAATGGAACATATACTGCAGGGACTGGGTTTACTTCCACAAATAAGTATTATCATCCTGTGTTTAATAAAAGAATAGCAGATGCAATAAGTGAGGGTTACAACTTTATAAATTTTAAGATTAATTCAAGTGCTACTACAGGGGCAGACTTTGGGTCAGTTAATAAGGCAAGTGCAACTAATTATTCTTGGGTTACAAGAAAGCCTATAGCACTTAATGCAGGAGATAACAAAGTTAAGATTGCACTAACTGATTACAATGCAAATTCATATCCAAGTTGTTGCTTAAATAACATGAGTGATAAAGTTCAAACATCAACACAAACATTATCTGATATATGGTTTAGTGAATATTAAAAGGGGGTTTTTATGAGTATTTATCAAATTATTAGTATCATTGGTTTGCCAAGCATATTAACAATAATCGGCATCATTTATAAAAGAGATAAATCACTAAGACTTGGAGTGCAGGCTCTCTTAAGAGCCGAGATGATTAATAATTATTACAAATATATGGAAAAAGGCTTCGCACCTCTCCATATAAAAGAAAACTTTGAAAATTGTTATAAACAGTATCACGAACTTGGAGCTAATGGATTTATGGATAAACTTCGTGATGAGTTTATGGAATTACCAATATCAAATTAGAAAAATGTTATTGTAAGATAATAATTCATATGTTATAATTTAAATGCTTGAGAAATCAAGTAAGGCAGATTTAAAACGGGAGATGGTCATTTTTGATGAGCTATCACTCGGGCGGTTATGCTATCACCATCATCAACTACTCTATTTTTAGACTAAGTTGAAAGGGGATATGCTTATGGAAGAAGTAATTGTAATGCTATTTTTAATAGCACTCATTATATATCTCATAAAAAAATAACCTCGCCCTTGGTCTGGTCTGAGGTTATTAATTAATCACTACCAGGCATAACCGTTACTTCTGCCTTTTTAATTAGTTATATTATAACTTAGAATATTATCTTTGTCAATAAAAATCGCATTTTACGACCACTCAAAAGAGTGGTATTTTTATGCACATTTAAGGAGGATATTATGTTTAATTTTGTATTATTTTTATTAGTTTTAATGACAGTGGTTTCATTAGTCACAGCTCTTTTTATTGAGGCAATTAAAAATATATTTAGTGAAGATGCTATAAAGAGAGAGTTCAGGTCTTTGGAGATATTCTCTTTAGTTTTCACTATGCTAATAGCGACAATAACATATTTATGTTTTTTGTTATTCGCTAATGTTTCAATTGGTTTATTAAAGGTCATAGTAGCAGGAATATTATTTGTATTTGCATGTGGCTGTGGGTCGCAGGTTGGGTATGATAAAGTTATAAAAACAATTAAAGATATTATAGGTTTACTTGGAGGTATAAATGCGATTCAGTAAGAAAGTCCTTATAGGACTTATAATATTCATCCTTTTAATCACGGTGGCATACACCGTGATATTTATTTATAAAGGATCATACCCAGTAGAGATGTATTTAGCACTTGTTCCTACTTGTATTACAGAACTTGTGCTTTTATACAAACTAAAGATTAAGGAGAGTGAAGAGAATGACACGAGTGGAAGAGCTGAAGAAGCTGGTAGCGGAACTTAGAGAGAGTGGTGCGGAGCCTGAAGATATAGCTCAAGTAGTCCAAGAGTTAAATATGGAAATGGAAATGGCAAAAGCAATAACACCTATACCAGTAGGAATTACAAACAAAGGCGGTGGTAAAGGACATAGGAGGAGTATGAAGAATGGTTAAAGAGTTTTCATTAAAAAAAGATGGTGAATTAAAACTATCAGAAAACTTCAAAGTAAAAGAATTCGCTTGTCGTGATGGTTCTGACAAATTATTAGCCGATTTATTATTAGTTGATAAATTACAAGGTTTAAGAAATTTTACTGATAAGCCAGTGATAATTCCAAGTGCCTATAGAACTGAAAGCTACAATAAACAATGCGGTGGTGCGACTAATAGTTATCATTTAAGTGGAATGGCAGCAGATGTTTATTGTGATGGAGTTAGTCCTATAGTTATTGCTTTATGGGCAGAGTTTAATGGGCTTGGTGGTATTGGAGTTTACTTAAATCGAGATAGAGAGTTCGTTCATCTTGATACAAGACCTACGAAATACAGGTGGGTTAATAGAAATGGCACTAATCAGCCAATAAATAGTATTTTGGATCTTGTCAAATTTTAAGGGTTCTTCCAATTGGAAGAGCCTTTTTTATTACAAAAATGTAAGAATTATTGACTTGATAAATAGTCAAAAAAGAGCGATTAATGTACACGGAGGAAAACATGGCAGTTACTGCATTAAAAACTGAAGACAGAAAAATAAGGGTTATACCAGCTTATGCAAATGATAATAACAACTTAAATCCGAAACAAAAGCATAAATTAAAAGTTGCGGCATATGCGAGAGTATCGACTGACTTAGAAGAACAAGAGAAATCGTATGTGGCACAAGTTGATTATTATAAAAACTATATAACAAAAAATGAAGACTGGGAATTCGTAGAAGTTTATGCAGATGAAGGTATTAGTGGATTAAACACTAAAAAGAGAGATGGATTTAATAGGATGATTGCTGATGCTCTTTCAGGGAAGATAAATTTAATACTAACTAAATCAATTAGTAGATTCGCAAGAAATACAGTTGACACGATTTTAACAATAAGAAAACTAAAAGAGAAAGACATTGAAGTAATATTTGAAAAAGAGAATATTAAAACATTAGACCCAAGATGCGAAATGGTGCTAACGATTATGTCATCACTCGCACAGGAAGAATCAAGAAGTATAAGTCAGAACTGCACTTGGGGACAAAGGAAAAGATTTAGTGATGGAAAATACTCAGTAGCATATAGCAGGTTTTTAGGATATGACAACGATTTCAAAATTAATGAAAAAGAAGCAGAGATTGTAAAACTTGTTTATGACTTATTTATAAATGGTAAAACTTATGGCGAGATAAGAGATGAGTTAAGAGCAAGGCATATTAAAACTGTAACAGGAAAGACAGTATGGGAAATCAGTGTCATTAAGAACCTACTTAAAAATGAAAAATATTGTGGAGATGCATTACTTCAAAAATGTTATACCAAGGACTATATAACTAAAAAGCACGTTAAAAACAATGGTAATGTTTCGCAGTATTATGTTGAAAAGGGTCACGAAGGAATAATCAGTAAGGAAGTTTATGAATTGGCACAAATAGAAATAAACAAAAGAGAAAAACAAAAAGTGAGAGCAAGAGATATTTTTTCTGGTAAACTCTACTGTAAAGAATGTGGTGGTAAATACTATAAAAATACTGATAGGTCAGATGATTTAAAGAAAAGTTGGACGGTTTATAAATGCGATAATAAAAGAAATAAGGGTGGCTGCACTCTATCACATTCAATTAAAATAGGGGTAGTAAAAGACAAATTTGTTGAAGAGTTGAATAGATTACTTGTTGAAAAATCAAGCCTTAAAGAGTTATATAAAAGCCAAGTCATTGATTTAATTGATATGGAAAAGGCAGAAATTGAAAGGGATACACTTAATAGAAAAATCAATGAAATGGAATCTATGAAAAAAACTGAAATTAGGGCTGAATGCATTACAAAACTAAAAGAAGAACTTGAAATTACAAATAAACAGATTGAAATTAATAAAAACAGAGTAAACAAAATAAGTAACTTTAGTGGACACTTGAATGAATTTGACGAAGATTTATTTGTAGCAACTATCAATAAAGTGATTATTGATAAGGATCATAATTTGGAGTTTGTGTTTAATAATGAGTAAAGAAAACAAGAAAATTACAATAATTCCAGCAAGGCGTCAGTTTTATAATGATGACTTACTTAATGGACAAAAGAAAAGGCGAGTTTGTGCTTATGCGAGAGTAAGTACCAATGTGGAAGAGCAGGTCAGTAGTTTTGAAGCACAACTTGATTATTATAAAAACTATATTGCAGAAAATGAAAACTGGGCATTTTGTGGTCTTTATAGTGATGAAGGAATCAGCGGAACAAGTACTAAGAAACGAGATGGTTTTAATAAAATGCTTGATGATGCTAACATTGGAAAAATTGACTTGATTATTACCAAATCACTTAGTAGGTTTGCAAGGAACACAGTTGATTCACTTAAAACAATAAGGGATTTAAAAAGTAAAGGTATTGAAGTATATTTTGAAAAAGAGAATATTTGGACTTTTTCTCAGGACGGTGAGTTGCTTTTAACACTTATGAGTTCGTTTGCACAGGAAGAAAGCAGGTCAATAAGTGAGAATATTAAGTGGGCAAAAAAACGGATGATGGAAAGGGGACAATATTATGTGTCTTATAATAACTTCCTTGGGTATGACAAAGGCGAGAATGGTTTAGTAATAAATGAAGAACAAGCGAAAGTTGTAAGGATGATATTTGACTTGTTCTTGGATGGATATAATTCAGAACAAATAAAGAATGAATTAGAAAGTAAAAAAATATTATCGCCTACTGGTAAGCCAAGGTGGCATAATAGTACAATAATAAATATACTAAAAAATGAGAAATATTGCGGTGATGCCTTACTTCAAAAAACTTATGTTAAAGATTTTATGACACATAAAACAATTAAAAACAAAGGCGAGAAGACAATGTATTATATTGAAAATTGTCATAAACCAATTATTGATAAAAATAAATTCTTTCTTGTACAGAATGAATTAAAAAAGAGAGAAGGATACAATCATTCAAATAAACCATTTGCTAAAAGAATATTTTGTGGGGATTGTGGAGCAGAATGTACAAGAAGAGGATGGAAGGATCGTGATGGAACATACAGAATTGTGTATGCTTGTAAATTTAAAAGAAAGAATAAGTGCTTTACTCATGGTATGTCAGAAGATGAGATTATATTTAAATTTGTAAAAGCAATAAACTATGTGATAATCCATAAAGAAGAAATACTTAAAAATGACAAATTAAAAATTAGTAAGTTGCAAGATAATAATGAGCTATTATTAAAAAAAGAAAAACTGATTGATGATATAAACAAAATTGCTTTATGTGATAATGTGCCAAATGCTAATGAGATAATTAACATTAAACAAGCGGAACTGAGTGACATAGAGCATAAAATTAATAAAGAAAAAATTGAAAGATTACACATTGAAGAATTTATTAAAGAATTAGAAAAATATAAAAAAACAATAAAAGGATTTAATCTTAAATTATTAAACAAAATGATTGATAAAATGTACATAATGAAATTTGATATGACAGTAAGGTTTATGGATGGATTCGAGTTAAATGTGTAGATTATAAAAAGATAGCTTGTCGGTGACATTTGTCACCGTTTTTTTTTGATTTTACCCCCTTTAAGCACCCCCAATATTTGAATATTTGATAAGGTTTGGTCGTATACCAAGTTTCTGACAAGGGAATAAGTCTACCGCTTTTCTACTATATTATTTACTCTTTTATAAAAGCATAATATAGATTAGCCATTGTCGGTTTAAATATGGGGACAATTCCCCTGGGGAGGACCCCTAGCCAAAAGGTCGTGAGTTACTTTGATGACAAGTAAGAGATTAAAAATGTGTAAGAAGGCACTTGTGCTCTTTTTTGCATTTTTATTTAGCATAGAGAGTTTTGCTGCAATAGTTAGTGATAATGATGGCTCAGCATTTGTCACAAAAGCCGAATTTGAAGCATTAAAAGAAAACTTTAAAGAACAAATTGATAATTATAATACAAGTATAGATAGTAAGATAGATGGAGCAATATCGTCGTACCTTGCTGGTGTAAATTTAGCTAAAAAAAAGAAAATTGATAATTACTATAAATCGTTAGAATCAAAAGTGAAGTGGTCGTCAGCTGTTGGGTGGGCAAGGCAGGCAAATTGGCCAATTGTAAAACAGGTTTTTAATTATAGGCATTTTGCGAGAACAACCGCATGGCTTAAAAAGTATACTGCGAGCAATCAAAATACTTATATGTATTATGGTTCATCTGATAATAATGGTGTTTTTACAGTGATAGATGAAAGAGATATGGTGCCAACATATACTCTTGATTGTGATTACTTCTTTACAGCCTATAAAATTAATAGTGGCTGGACAATTCGGGAGAGAGACCCTTGGTGGGATGGAGCCTTCAATGGAAAATCTTTAAATAATCCAAATGGTTACTATGTTATGGGATATACACCAAATGACATGAGTGAAACATCTGCTACCTCTTGGAGAGGTATTTGGGCTATAACTGCTTATAGCACATCTCCAATATATAATGCGAGTAACGATTTTATTGTTCTGCCTTTCGGAACTGCAAATACTTATGTATATGATGTTGGTAGTGCAGTCTCAGCGCAAAGTATTACTTTGCAAAAACATACCTTGGGTTATAATGCTACTGGATGGCAAACTAGGTTTCAAGATATAAGAGGTGAATCTGCACAGTCTGTGCCAGCATCATCGATGGTATGGCCTAATACTAGTGGTGGAATTACATATCCAAATTGGAATACTACAAAGCTTCCTTGGCTTCATACTCAATATAAAATGAATGAACTTAAATTTAATGATATCATAGTGGCAACTGGTAAAGATTTGCCTATTAAATATGGTGTATGTATAACAAATATAGATTCAGATGGGACACTAAATACAAAAGTTAAAGCAACAGTAAATGGTACAGCTATGTTTCATGCTGGTACTGAAACGACTACTTGGGGGACACCAACATCAAAAGTTGATGGGGTTAAGTATTTTGACTGTGTAGCAAATATAGAAAAAGAAATTGAGTTTGAAGTAGAAAAAGGTGATGATGTATGGTTTATATATTACCCATCTGCTACAAATGTCAATACTAAAATTGTTTTTGATGATTTGATATTAACAGAAGAAGGTTAGTGTTTAATTAAAATGGAGATACTATGGGAAAGATAATAAAAAAGTTTTTAAATAAAGAATATGTAAAAAGAAAAAAGTTACTTACTTTTTCTGTATTAATATTTTATATTTTAATATTGTTATTAAATATTAGTTCTTTTGCAGCTATTGTGTCGGATAATGATGGTTCTGCATTTATTACAAAAGCAGAATTTGACTCATTAAAAAATGATTTTCAATCTCAAATTGATAATTACAATAATTCTATAGATAATAAAATAGATGCTGCTATATCATCTTATCTTGCTGGAATAAGTATTGCAAAAAAGAGAGTTTTAGTTAATAAATATTTGCCACTTAAAGATAAAATCAAATGGAATTCTGGAACTAATTGGACAAGGCAAGGTTCTAAACCAAAAGTTAAAGAACAATATAATTTTAGACATTTCTCAACTACAACTGCTTGGTGTAAAGTTTATAATTCAAGTAATCAATATACTGATATGTTCTATGGAACATCTGATAGTAGTGGTGTATTTACAGTTGAAGATGATAGAGATATGGTTCCAAGATTTGAAACAAATGTTGATTATTTTTTTGGATATTGGAGAATACCTTCAGGTCAAAATATTTGGGCTAGATACCCAGGGCTTAACTTAGTTTATGATAGTTCAATGTGTTTAAATTCACCTCATGGATATTATCCACAAGGATATAGTGCTGCCGATACTGATACTGGAAGTGGTAACTCTTGGAGAGGAATATTTTCACAAGCGTCTTATTCTACTTCACCAATTTATTATACAGATTATCTTGTAGCACCTTTTTCAACAGCAAGAACTTATGTATATGATTATGGAGACCAAGTATCTAATGTTGGGGTGACATACTCTAGTAAACAAACAAGCTATAGAGATTCTGGTTGGAGCTCTAATTGGGAAGATTTACGAAGTAATACATCTGCTCAGACAGTGGCACCTTCTTCAATGTCTTTTAATGATTCAAATGGTGTAACAATGGTTGATTTTAATAATGCAACTATACCTTGGATTCATAGAACTTATGTCATGAGAAATCTTAAATATAAAGATATAATAACAGCAACAGGTAAAAATCTTCCTATACAGTATGGTGTTTGTATAGCAACAGTAGATAAAGATGGAAAAATAGAAGTAGAAGTAACAGCAGAAAAAAATGGAACAGCTATGTTCCATAATGGTAATCCAATAAATAATTGGGGAACGCCATCATCTCATCCAACAGATGTACATTGTTTTAATTGTGTAGCAAATACAAGTTCTAAAGCAAGTTTTGATGTGAAGACTGGTGAAGATATATGGTTTATATATTATCCAACTGACAGTACAGTTGTGTCAAAAGTTAATTTTGGTGATTTGACATTAGAAGAAAAGCAATAGATTTATAACTTAAATTGCAAAATCAAATGTATATGTCTCCCCTACAACAAAAGGGCTATCTTTACTTTCTACAATTTCAAATGTTGCCTTATTCCAACCATCAATCTGTATGATGCCTTTTACATTTTCATCATATGATGTGTAAGTTAGACTTCCATCATCATTACTTATAAATGTTCCTTCAGTTTTGCCTAATCTATGAATTGAGATTATTGCTTCATCATCATTTTCTATATTTTTACGAGTTATAAGTGAACTATATACATTACTTGTTCCTTGATTATCAACATATGTACAATATACATGTCTTTTTGGCATTGTGAAGTTTTCATTTTTTATTTTTGCTAATTCATTTGCCAATATGTAGCATCTATTGGATGTAATTTCAGATAGTAAATTATTTTTAAGTAGTGTATATATGCTTCCGCTATCTTCCTCGCTACCAATGTTTTCAAGTATTATTTCTTCCTTCATAGCAATCCAGTTTCTTTGTGCAGTGAGTAAATTTTTCTTTGTTTCTTCATCGGCATTTTTACTTATTCTATCCCACAAATTATTCAATTCTTTATCCCACACAGTATAACTCCAAGATGATGAATAATTTATTTCACTTTGATTATTTGCATTTGAACTTGCATTTTCATAGGTATCTGCAATTCTTTTAATTTGCGTCATTTCATCTTGCAAGGAAGATGAGGTTAATATAGCATTATCTACTTCGGATGCAATTTCTGTATCATAACTATTGAAATAATCATATTCTTTTATGCTATTATCGACAGTGGTTTCTATAATTTGTGAAGAAGATTCAGTTACAGCAGATGTACTGGTTTCATTTGAGACTGTTTGCTCAGTATTCAAGTGATAGCAAGAAGAGAGTAGCAAAGAAACTATAAAGAATAACCAAAAACTTTTTTTCATAATTATAAACTCCTTTATTTTGGCAATTTAAAACTTGACTTCATACTGACAATTCTATTGAACACTGGTTTATCATCTTTAGAATCTTTAGGGTCAACAGAGAAGTATCCAGCACGAACAAATTGAAATCTATCATAAGGTTTAGCATTATTAAGTTCTTCCTCAACATAACCTTCTTTTGTGATTAATGAATTAGGATTTAAGTTGAGTGTGCCATCATCATTTAATTTACCTTTTTCTTCATCTATAAGATTTTCATATAATCTTATAGTTACTTTTTTGGCAGTTGTAGCCTCTACATAGTGAATAGTGCCTTTTACCTTTCTATCTATAATTCTTCCATCTTGTTTAGTTTCTTTATCGTATGTAGCATATACAGTAGTGACATTGCCATCGGCATCAGTTTCATATCTTGTTGCTTTTACAAAATAAGCGCCCATAAGGCGAACTTCATTACCTACAAATAAACGATAATATTTATTTGGAGGGTTTATCATAAAGTCATCTCTCTCTATATAAAGTTTACGACCAAATTTTATTTTACGACTTCCAAGAGTTTCGTTTTCAGTATTGTATGGAAGAGTCATTTCTTCAATTTGACCTTCTGGATAGTTTTCTATAATTAGTGTGATAGGGTCAAGAATGGCAAACATTCTTTTACATTTAAGTTTTAAATCTTCTCTCACACAGTATTCAAGCATTTCATATTCGCAAGAACTTTGAGATTTAGATATTCCTGCGAGTTCAACAAACATTTTTATTGCTTCTTTTGTGTAGCCACGGCGCCTGAGTGCTGCGATAGTTACAAGTCGTGGGTCATCCCAACCATCAACTATTTTATCTTCAACTAATTTTCTTATATATCTTTTGCCAGTTACTACATTTGTAAGGTAAAGTTTAGCAAACTCAATTTGTCGTGGTGGATTTTTGAAATCGCAGTTGTTGACTACCCATTCATAAAGTGGGCGATGGTCTTCAAACTCAAGAGTACAACAAGAGTGAGTTATACCTTCAATGGCATCTTCAAGAGGATGCGCAAAATCATACATAGGGTATATACACCATTTATCACCGGTGTTGTGATGATAGCCTCTTGCTATACGATAAATGATAGGGTCTCTCATATTTATATTTGTAGAAGCCATATCAATCTTTGCGCGAAGAACTTTTTCTCCATCCTTATATTTACCTTCTTTCATCTCGGTAAAAAGTTTTAAGTTTTCTTCAACGCTACGATTTCTATATGGACTCTCTTTCCCTTTAGTATTATAATCACCACGATATTCTTTTATCTCATCTGCAGTTAAGTCACATACAAATGCAAGCCCTTTCTTTATCAGTAGAACTGCACATTCATACATCTTATCAAAATAATTTGATGCATACTTAACTTCATCAAATTTAGCACCAAGCCATTTTACATCTTCAATTATAGAATCTACATATTCTTCATTTTCTTTTGATGGGTTAGTGTCATCAAAACGAAAATTGAATCTGCCGTGATATTTCATGGCAAGACCATAATTAAAAAGTATACTTTTAGCATGACCTATATGTAGATATCCATTTGGCTCGGGTGGAAATCTTGTCACTACTTCGCTATATCTACCACTTGCTAAATCTTTGTCTACTTCAATCTCAATAAAGTTCTTTACTTGAGTTGCCTCATTATTTTCAATATTATTACCCATGTATAATAATATAGCATATTTTAATAAATTTATAAAGGGCTTACTTGTAAAATTATTGCAATTTTGATATAATATTGAAGGATAAATTAGTATACTATATATGAATTATAAAAATGGACTTATGGAGGTAAAGAAATGGCTAAAAATACTGAAAGAGTGTGCATACATTGTGGAGAAGTAGTAAAGGAAAATGTAGACATTTGCCCATATTGTGGCTTGTCTGTAGAGAATACAGCACAAACTGGGAATACAGATTTTTCCAAAGAAATAAAAAAGGTAAATGAAAATAATATAGCAAAGAAATCTACTAAAAAAAGTAGTGATGGCGGACAAATAAAAATTATTGCTATGGGGCTTTCTATTTTAATATTAGTAGCAATTGTTATTGCTATAATTCTTTCAGGAAGAACTTCTGCACCTGTTGATAAAAAAATTAATGGTACTGTCACGACTAAAGAAGAACTTAATAAAAAGTTTGATGTGGACATAAAAGAACCAGTAGAGGCTAAAGATGTAAATTATTTGGTAGAGAATGAAAATATTGCAAAACAAACATATAAGAAAACAGTGTCAGGTGGCAATGTTATGGACTTTGTGTTAAGAGTAAGTTCATCTACTGAAGATATTGAGAACTCAATAGGACTTACTGATTCTAAAGGACAAGATGTTGAGTTTGCTTATACACCAATTATGATGACTGTTATATGTGAAGATGGTTCAGAAATACAAGTTGAATCAAAAGTTGCACTGGAAACTAATGAAGCAAATGATGAAAACCAAGAAGCAAGGATGAAGTATATGAGGGCTTTGTGGATGGACAATGATAAATATTATTCTATGGTTACAGATAATTTAGTGACAAGAGAAGATTTCTTGCAAGAAGTTAATAGAGTAATAATAGCAAATCACGAAGCGTTTGAAGATAGTGAGGAAGAAACAACCAATTAGTTATTTTAACTTTTAAATATTATAAAAAAGAGCAAAACAATAATTAAAAATGCGGATAACTTCCGTATATATGTATAAGGGCGGATATCATCCGCCCTTACATATTAAAAAATGATTTTAGGGAACCTTTTACATTTTAATTTATGGTAAATACTGTAACAAAAAATGAATTAATTGAATTACCTGTTGGTCTTACTACTAAAGAAGAGGCTTATCAAAGGTTAAAAGAAGGTATATCAAAGTATCTAAATGAAGAAGATGTACAATTAGTTGAAAAAGCATATTTGATAGCATCAAAGCACCATGAAGGTCAAAAGAGAAAGTCAGGAGAAGATTATATCATTCACCCACTTTGTGTTGCCATGATACTTGCAAACTTAAGAATGGATGGTGAAACAATTGCAGCAGGCATACTTCATGATATAGTTGAAGACACAGATTATACTTTAGAAGATTTAAAAAAAGATTTTTCTGAAAATATAGCACTGTTAGTTGAAGGGGTAACTAAACTTACTGAACTCAATCTTGTAAACGACAAAGTTGAGAAACAGGCTGAAAATCTTAGGCATATGTTTATTGCTATGTCAAAAGATATAAGAGTAATAATTATAAAGTTAGCAGACAGACTTCACAATTTAAAAACACTGGAATATCAGACAAGTGAAAAGCAAGAAGAAAAGTCAAGAGAAACAATAGAAATTTATTCTCCTATAGCGGGAAGACTTGGTATAAGTAAGTTAAAGAGTGAGATGGATGATTTATCTCTTATGTATCTTAAACCTAAAGAATTTGTTGAGATACAAAAAGGGATAAAAGTTAGAACTGAAGCAAGAGAAAAGTTTATAGAAGAAATAATATCAAGTGTAAAAGAGAAGTTAGATGCTGCCAACATTAAAGCGGAAATAAAAGGAAGAGTAAAGAACTTATTTAGCATATATAAAAAACTTCGAAGCAGGGTATCTTCACTTGATGAGATATATGATTTATTTGCTATAAGAGTGTTTGTGGATAGTATAAAAGATTGTTATGCGACACTTGGAGTTATTCACGAATATTACACTCCTATACCAGGAAGATTTAAAGATTATATTGCTATGCCAAAGCCAAATGGTTACCAATCACTTCATACTACAGTCATAGGGAAAGAAGGGATACCATTTGAAATACAAATAAGAACTTATGAGATGGACCATGTGGCAGAGTATGGTGTAGCGGCACACTGGGCTTATAAGGAGCAAGGCAATAGTAAAGGTGTAAAAAATGTAGAAGATTTAAATGAAGCAAACTGGTTCAAAGAAATATTAAATGCCAATAATGAATCAGAAAACTCAAAAGAGTTTTTAAACTTTGTAAAGACAGATTTAGACATTTTTACTCAAAAAATATATTGCTTTACTCCACAAGGTGATGTTATATCTCTACCTAAAGATTCTACACCAATAGATTTTGCTTATATGATTCACTCTGCAGTGGGCAATAAGATGGTTGGAGCAAAAGTAAATGGAGCACTTGTCCCTATTGACTATAAAATAAAAAATGGCGACCAAGTATCTATCATAACATCAGGTAATTCCAATGGACCATCAAGAGACTGGCTAAATATATGTAAAAGTGCACAGGCAAAAAGTAAGATTCAACATTGGTTTAAACAAGAGAGAAAAGAAGAAAATATTGTACTTGGCAGAGAATTAGTAGAAAAATATGCTAAAGCACATAGATTAGATTTAGGAGTGCTGTTAAAGGAAGAATATTTAAAACCTTGTTATAAAAAATACACATCTGAAAATCTTGATGACATTTATGCTATGATAGGCCATGGTGGTATAAAAGAGAGTCAGTTTTTATCAAGAGTAGTTGAAGAATACAATAAGAAACATGAAGAAAATATAACGGATGAGCAAGTTGTAGAAAATCTTGACCAAAATAAAAAGAAAAAAGTTGAAAACAGCGGTGGCATAACTGTTAGCGGTGCAAGTGGTTTAAGTATTCATTATGCAAAATGTTGTAGCCCTGTCCCTGGAGATGAAATTATAGGATATGTGACAAGAGGAAGAGGAATTACTATTCATAGAACTGATTGTCAAAATATAATGAACATACCAGATGTTGAAAAAAATAGATTGATAGAAATTTCTTGGGATACAAATAATGCAAATCAAAACTATTTAGTAAATATCAACATCTATGTAAAAAATAGAAAAGGACTTATAGTAGACATATCTAAATTATTGACAGAAAATAATATTGATATTGATAATCTTGAAACAAGAAAATCTAAAGATGAAACAGCGACAATAATGGTAAGTTTTGAAATCAACGATAAAAGTGAATTGCGAACAATAGTAAATAAGATTAAGACAATAGAAGGTGTGCTTGATGTTATAAGAAATTAGTTAATTGTTATAAAAGTGTGGGGGGATAAATATTATGAGTTACAAAATTGCTATAGATGGTCCATCAAGTGCGGGAAAATCAACAGTTGCAAAAATGTTGGCAAAAGAACTTGGATATATATATATAGACACAGGTGCTATGTATAGGGCTATAGCATACTATTTAATTGAGAACAATATAGATTATAATGATGAGAATAAAATAAATCTTGTGCTTGATAATATTGATGTATCTCTTGATTATGACAAAGATAATAATTTACATGTATTTCTAAATGGAAAAGATATATCTGATAAAATTAGAACACAGGCAGTTGGAGAAGCAGCATCTGTAAGTAGTCAGTTTATAAAAGTTAGAGAGAAACTTGTATCTTTACAAAGAAAACTTGCTGAAGAAAAATCTTGTTGTATGGATGGTAGAGATATAGCATCAAATGTTCTTCCAAATGCAAATCTTAAAATATATTTGACAGCAACAGCAGATTGTAGGTCTTATAGAAGATACCTTGAAGAAAAAGCAAAAGGAATTGATACAACTTTAGATAAAGTAAAAAAAGAAATAGAGGAGAGAGACTATAGAGATACTCATAGAGAACATAATCCGCTTGTAAAAGTAGAAGATGCTGTTATCATAGATTCTACAGACAAAACTCCTGATGAAGTTATAGATTACATATTGAGTAGGTTTTTTTAATGAATATAGTAGTAGCAAAAAGTGCAGGATTTTGTTTTGGAGTAAAGAGAGCAGTTGTAGAAGCATATAAAGTATTAGATGAAAATGCTGGAAAAAAAATATATTCTATTGGACCGCTCATCCATAATGAGATAGTAACTGGTGATTTACATAAAAGAGGTTTAATCGAACTTAATGATATTAGTGATATAAATAACTTAAAAAATGAAATCGTGATAATCAGGACTCATGGCACCTTAAAGAGCATAATTGATATATTAAAAAAAAATAATAATATTATCATAGACTTAACCTGTCCGTTTGTCAGTAAAATTCATAAATTAGTAAGTGAGTACAGTGAAAATGGTTATAAAATTATAGTTATTGGGGATAAGGAACATCCAGAAGTAAAGGGCATAGTTTCAAGAGCAAAAAATGACATCTGTGTTGTAATAAATGAAGACGATATAAAAACCCTAAAATTTGACAAAAAAGAGCCTATTTTAATAGTTTTTCAGACAACTACAAATGTTAATAATGCCAAAAAATTAGTTGATATTTTAAGAGATTTATTTTATAATAGTAAAGTGGTGGATACTATTTGCAATGCCACACAAAATAGGCAAGATGAAGTAAAAGAACTTGCAAAGTGTTCTGATGTTATGCTTATTATTGGCAGCATCTCATCATCAAATACTAAAAAACTATATGAAATATCAAAAGAGAATTGTGAAGATACATACTTGCTTAGTAATTTGTCAGATACTAAAAAAATTAGTATAAATGAAAATGCAAAAGTGGGTGTTAGTGCTGGAGCGTCTACACCAGAAAACCTAATCGAGGAGATTATTGATAATGTCAGAAATGAGTTTTGAAGAATTACTTAATGAATCAATGAAAGAGATTCATCCTGGAGAGAAAATTACAGGAACAGTAATTAGCGTGCACAGTGGTTATGCAGTTTTAAATATAGGATATAAGGCAGATGGTATAATTAGAAATTATGATTATAGCCGTGAACAAGATGTTGATTTGACTAAACATTTAAAAAATGGCGATGAACTTACTGTCATAGTGAAAAAATTAAATGATGGTGAGGGTCAAGTAGTCCTTTCAAGAAAAGAGATTGTTCAAGGTCAGATAAATGAAAAATTAAAGGCATCATTTGATAGCAAAGAAGTGCAGAAAGGAACAGTAACGAGGATTACTCCTGGTGGTGTTGTTGTAGAGGTTACACCTGAAGTTACAGTATTCATCCCAAGGTCACTCATATCTAATAAAGCAAATGAAGATTTAAATGCTTATCAAGGAAAAGAAATAGAGTTTTTAATTACTGAGTTTAATCCTGCAAAGAATCGCTGCATAGGTGATAGAAAGAGACTAATTGTAGCAGAAGAAAAGAAGAGAAGAGAAGAGGTTCTATCAAAGATTCATGAAGGCGACATTATAGAAGGAACAATTATGAATCTTATGGACTATGGTGCATTTGTAGATTTAGGCGGAGTAGATGGTTTATTACATATATCAGAGATGGGATGGGGAAAAATTAAAAACCCTAAAAAGACATTTAACATTGGTGATAAGATAAAAGTACTCGTTAGAGAAGTTAAAGATGGTAAAGTATCTTTAACTGCAAAGTTCCCAGAAGAGAATCCTTGGCTCCTTGCAAGAGTAAATTATGCTCTTGGAAAGACAGTAAAAGGACAAGTTGTTAGGATGACAGATTATGGTGCATTTGTTAAACTTGATGAGTACATTGATGCACTACTTCATGTATCTGAAATTGCGAGAGAAAAAGTTAAAAAGCCAGAAGATGTACTTACGATAGGTCAAGAGATAGAGGCAAAAGTAATTGATTTCAATGAAACAGATAAAAAAATATCGCTTAGTATGAAAGCACTTCTACCAGAACCAGAAGTAGTAAAGGAAGACCCAGAAGATATAGCGGATGTCAATATAGAAGAATATGCTAAAAAGATGGAAGAAGAAAATAGAGAAGAATAATTATAGGGCGGTTTGACCGCCCTATTTTAAAATCTATATGCAAAATGAAACTTTAGAAAAATTGTCATATGCATTTATGAAATTGGCGAAGTTTTTTGTAAAACTGGCTATATTTTTTGTTGTGATATATTTTATAGGTATTAGATTATTTGATTTTGGATATGAACTATTTTATGAAAGCGCTATGTCAAGCGATAATGGAAAAGAAATAGTTTTTGAGATTAAGGATAGTGACACTGTAGATGAGATAGCAGAAAACTTAAAAAATGCTGGGCTTATTGAAAATCCATTTATATTTAAGTTCCGTGCAAAAATATATAAGACTAATTTTACACCAAATATATATAATTTAAAAACTTCTATGACTATAAAAAATATGCTTGATATTTTTGATGACCCAAGCAGCGATGATATTGTGATAAGAGAGGCTTCTGCTGATATATATCAATTATCTCCAGAAGATAATGAAGAAAGTATAGATACGTTGCAAGATGAAAGTGAATAATGTTAGAGAATATAGAAGAATGTAGAGTAAATGATTTTATTAGTTCGTTGTCACAAGTTGATGATGATATATTAGATTTAAAAAAATATGCTTTAGAAAACAACGTTCCAATTATAAGAGATGAGGCAAGAGACTTTTTAAGATTTATAATAGATATAAAAAAGCCATCTAACATATTGGAAATTGGAACTGCGATTGCCTACTCTACTCTTATTATGCATAAAGAATATAGAGAGGCAAATATAACTACTATTGAAGATTTTGATAAGAGAATAAAAGAGGCTAAAAACAATATAAAAAAATATTTTGATATAGATAAAATTACTCTCATAGAAAAAGATGCAGGAGTATATTTAAAAGAATGTAAAGATGAAGAAGTTTTTGATTTAGTATTTCTTGATGCAGCAAAAGGTCAATACATAAATTGGTTAAATGATATAAAAAGAGTTACTAAAAAAAATGGTATCATTTTAGCAGATAATATTTTTAAAGATGGTGAGATACTGGAATCAAAATACTTGATAAAAAAGCGTGACAGGACTATACATAAGAGAATGAGAGATTTTTTATACGAGATAAAACATGATGATGAATTAATTACATATATTTATAATTTAGGAGATGGAATATCAGTATCAATAAAAAAGTAGAATTATTAGTTCCAGCAGGAGATATAGCAACATTTAAAATTGCAGTCCGTTATGGTGCGGATGCTATTTATATTGGAGGAGAAGCATTTTCATTAAGAGCGAAGGCAACAAACTTTACTATAGATGAGATGAAAGAGTGTATAGAACTTGCTCATAGCCACAATATAAAAGTTTATATTACGGCAAATATTTATGCACACAATGATGATATAGATGAAGCAAAAAAATATTTTTATGAATTAAATGAAATAAAACCTGATGCAGTGCTCATATCTGATATAGGACTTATAAATGTAGCAAAAAATATATTTAAAGGAGTTGATATACATTTATCAACCCAAGCAAATACAACTAATTATGAGTCGGTAAAGTTTTATCGTGATATGGGGATAAAGAGAGTTGTGCTTGCAAGAGAGTTGTCGCTTAAAGAGATAAAAAAGATTAAAGAAGAAGTAAAAGACACTGTTGAGATAGAGACATTTGTTCATGGCGCTATGTGTATATCATATTCTGGAAGATGTCTGTTATCTGCATTTATGACTGGCAAATCTGCTAATCTCGGTGAATGCACTCACCCATGTAGATGGAAATATAAATTGCTTGAAGAAGAAGAGAGACCAGGTGAATATATGCCAGTTATGGAAACTGAAAGAGGAACCTATATATTTAATTCAAAAGACTTAAATATGATAGAACATATAGATGAATTAATAGAGGCAAATATAGATTCTTTAAAAATTGAAGGCAGGATGAAAACTGCTCTTTATATAGCGACAGTTGCAAGAACTTATAGAAAAGCAATTGATGATTATTATAAGGATAAAGATTTATATAAGAAAAACATTGAGAATTATAAGAGAGAAATTAATAAATGCACATATAGAGAGTGGACTACTGGTTTTTATTTTGGAAAACCAAATGAAGATACACAAATATATGACAATAATACTTATGTAGTTGGGGCAACATATTATGGAACTATTGATAGAGTTGATAATGAATATGCATATATAGAACAAAAAAATAAGTTTAGTGTGGGCGATTCTCTAATAGTTATGAAACCAGATTTTACTAACATAAAAGTAAAAGTGTTAGAGATGTATGATGAAATGACAAATAAAAAAATAGAATCTTGTCCACATTCAAAACAAAGAATAAAATTAAAATTAAGTGAAAAAGTAGAAGAGTTAGATATTTTAAGGTCAAATGATTAAGTTTATAAAAAAATATATATTTTTAGTTTTAGCACTTATTATTGCTATATATTTATTTATGTGTGATGTGCTTATGACATTTAGTATTAGTATGAATGTTGTATTTTTGACAGCAGTTATATTACTTTTGATGATTCAATATATGGTAAATGTGCCACTCAATAAAAAAGTAAGGGGACCATCATTTGTAAGAATATTAATAATAGTTGCAAGTATCTTTTTCTTTTCTGGAATATTCTCTATATTGGCATTTAATCTAATGTATCCAAAACACAGTATCAATACAAACAATCAAGAATATGACTATATAATTGTTTTTGGTGCTGGTGTCAAAGAAAATAAAAATGAAATAATGAATAGTAGGATAGATAAGGCTATAGAATATTCAAAGATTTATAAAAGATGTAAATTTGTTTTGACAGGCGCGAGAGGTGCCAATGAACCTATAGAAGAAGCGATATATATGAAAAATTATATGACTGATAGAGGGATGGATGAGAGAAGGCTTATCATAGATACTTATTCATATAATACTTATCAAAATGTTTACAATTCATTAAATCTAATAAAAAAAGATGTGCTTATAAGAAATAAGAAAGAGCGAATTATTACAAGACCATTTAAAAGCACTGATAAGGAATACTTTGATTTAGATTTTCTTAATATAGGCTTTATGTCAAGTGAATTTCATTTGACAAGAATAAATATGATGGCAAAAAAAGTAGGCATATATAGACCTTATGATATATCATGTAACACAAGAAACTTATATAAACCATATATGTATATTAGGGAGGATTTAAGTTTGTTTAAGGCATTTGTTCTTAATCAATTAAAACTATGATATGTTTGAATTAAATGATGAAAATAAAAAATATTATAAAGTATTAAGTGTTAAGGAAGTATCAGAACAGAATCTTAAAGTTGTAGAGATAATGCATATAGAGACTGAAGGTAAGATAATATTGTTTATTTGCGATGATGAAAATAGAGTATTTAACATTGCATTTAAGACACCTGTTGAAAATGGAAAAGGCACACCACATATATTAGAGCATTCAGTTCTCTGTGGTTCAAAAAAATATAATATAAAAGACCCATTTATTGAACTTGCCAAAGGCAGTATGAACACATTTTTAAATGCTATGACATTTCCAGATAAAACTTGTTATCCAGTGGCATCTGCCAATTTAAAAGACTTTCACAATTTAGTTGATGTATATCTTGATGCGGTATTTTATCCAAATGCTATTAAAAATGATAAGATATTTAAGCAAGAAGGTTGGCACTATGAGATTAGCGATGAAAATGAAAGTTTAAAAGTAAATGGTGTAGTATATAATGAGATGAAAGGAGTATATTCAGACCCTGATTCTATAATGGAGTCTGCTGTACTTGCTAATCTATTTAGTGATACAAATTATGCACACGATTATGGTGGCAATCCTGATGAAATTATAGATTTGACATATGATGAGTTTAAAAGTTTTCATCATAAGTATTACTCTGCAACAAATGCTATTATTTATTATTATGGAAAGTTAGATTTTAATTATGAACTTACATATCTACACAATAATTATTTAAAAAATCTTGAAAAAGTAAAAGTTGATGTAGAGTTTAAAGATGTAAAAAATATAATTCACGATAAAGAACAAATAAGTTATTATAATATCGATTCAAGTGATGTAGAAGATAAGGCATATATAGCATATAGTTTTGCACTTCCACATAAAAAAACATCATTAGATAGCATAGTAATGCAAATTATAAATAGAGTTTTGTTCTCATCTGATTCAGCAATACTAAAAGAAAAACTTATGAATGAAGGGTTTGGCGAGTCTATAACGGCTACTTATGAGGCAGGCTTAAAAAATGGATTTTATTCTATAGTTGCTAAAAATATAAATGCAAATAAAAAAGAAAGTTTCATAAAAGAAATTATTTCGTATATAAAGAAAATGATAGATGATGGGCTTGACATTGATAAGTTTAAAGCAAGTATAAATGCAATATATTTTGACTATGCGGAAGGTGAATATGGAAGATACCCAAGAGGCTTACTGTTTTCTTTAGTTTCTTTAGATACATATCTTTATGGAGATAACCCTTCTACTTATATTGAGTATAAAGAGGCATTTGATTTTATCAATAAGGTTGACCTAAATGATAAAAATAATATATTTATCAAAACCTTAAGAGAAGTATTTATTGATAATGAATGGACTGCAGTAAACGTTTTGATACCAAAGAATGGTTATTCTAAAGAAAAAGAAGACAAATTAGATAACATATTAAAACAAAGAAAAGATAGTATGGGCACTGATGGCATAAAGAATGTGATTAGTGACACTGAAGCATTAAAAAAATATCAAATGGAAAAAGATAGTGAAGAAGATATAAAATCTATCCCAATGTTAAAAATAAGTGACATAGATAAGCATAAACAAATTATTGATTTTGACAATTTAGTTATAGGTAATACTGATAGTATTGTTTGCTATAAAAATGATAAAGATATAGTTTATAACGAAATTATGTTTGATATTACTGACCTTAAAAAAGAGGAATTATACTTTCTATCTCTTATAAAAAACTTGATAGCAAAGATAGATTTAGAGGATATAGGTTATAAAGAATTAAACAACTATATTGATATAAATACTGGTGGATTTGATACAACAGTTAATGTTTATGAAAAAAATAGTTTTCTTAACTTTTCAATAAAGTCAGTAAATGAAAAAGTTGATATTGCATTTGATGTATTTTTTAAAATATTATCAAAAACTATTTTTAGTGATAAGCAAAGAATCTCATTATTATTAAATGAAGCAAAGAGCGAATCATTATTATCAATCCTTTCTTCAGGGCATATTTCATCTATTATGAGGTCAAAATCAACAAATGATTTTAATGGGTATGTATCTGACATTGTGGGGAAAGCAGGCATAGGATATAATAAATTTATCAATGCAATATGTAAGAACTATGATGCAAATGCTGAAATAATTAATAATGTATTTTATTTATTGTTTAAAAAAATATTGTATAAAAAGATGCATTTCGCAGTATGTGTGAATAAACAATATTTTGATAATGTTAAGAATCAGTTTATAAAGTTTAAAGAAAAATTAAACAACAATGTTTTAAATAATTCTTGGGACAATAATGATGAAGAAAAACTTCAGTCTTACCTAAATAAGATTAAATCTTTTATCAACTTTGATGAGTTTGACAAAAAGGTGCTTAAGGAAGCAATAGTTACACCAAGTGATGTTAATTTTTGTGCTATATCTGGCAAGTTTGATAAAAAATTATATGATGGTAAATTAAATGCACTTAAAACATTATTTAATTATGAGTATCTATGGACTAATATAAGAGTTTTAGGTGGCGCGTATGGATGTATGTCATCTTTTAGTAGAACTGGTACTTATTCTCTTGTATCTTATAGAGACCCAAATGTGTCAAATACAAATAGAGTATATTATGAAGTGAGTGATTTTTTAAAGGGTTTAAAAAAGAGCAAAGAAGAAACTGAAAAATATATCATAGGCTCTATAGGTGCATTTGATAATCCTGTGAGCACAGTGGATTTTTTTAATCTAAATATTGGTGCATATTTTAATAAACAGACAGATGATGACTTAAATGCTATAAGGACAAGTTTACTTAACATGAAACCTGAAGACTTTAATGAATTGCATGTAATTTTTGACAATGCAAAAAATGCAAGTGCATGTGCATTAATATCAGAAAATAAAGTTGAAGAAGCAAAGAATGAATATGATTTAGTATGGAAACTTCAAGATTAGTAAAAACTGGTTTTGTATCTATAATTGGTCTTCCAAATGCTGGTAAGTCAAGTTTTTTAAATGCTATAATAAAAGATAATCTCGCTATCACATCCAAAAAACCTCAAACGACACGAAAGAACTTAAAAGGAATATATAATGATAATGATTCACAGATTATATTTGTAGATACGCCAGGTGTACATAAAGTAAAAAATAAATTAGATGATTACATGGAAAAATCTATTAGTAAGTCAATGGATAATATTGATTTAATAACTGTAATAGTTGATGTGATGACTATTGATAATGATAACATAGATAAAATCAATGACTTACTCATAAAATCAAGTGCTAAAAAAGTATTAATTATCAATAAATGTGATTTACTTGAATATAATGAGAATGACATTATAGATAAAGTAAAGATTAAATTTGACAAAAGAGTATTGTTTGAAAAGATATTTTTTGTATCTTCCCTCAAAAAGAAGAATATAAATAAAGTTATAGAGTTTATAAAAAATGAATTGCCAGAAGGTCATAGATATTATGATGAAGAGTATATGACAGATGAGCCTACAAAACAAATTGTAGCAGATATTATAAGGCAACAGTGCCTATATAAATTAAATAAGGAAATACCACACGGCATAGTTATAGTTGTGAACAAGATGAAAAAATCTAAAACTAAATGTATGAATATTGATGCTGATATCATATGTGAAAAGGCAAGTCATAAAAGCATAATTATAGGTAAATCAGGCACTATGATAAAAAATATAGGAACTGGGGCACGAATTGCCATAGAAAAGTTTATAGATTGTAAGGTTAATTTAAAATTAAATGTAATTATAAAAGAAAATTGGAGAGATGAAAATACTTTACTTATTAATTATGGATTTGATACTAAATTAATATAATGAATACAAAGAATAATATTGTAAAACTTAATGGAATAATCATAAAAGATGCAGATTATAGAGAGTATGATAAACTTTTAACTATTCTTACAAAGGAGAAAGGCAAAATAAATGTTTATGCATTTAATGTAAGAAGAAGTAATTCAAAAAATATAGGTAAAATAAGTCTTTTTACTTTTGGAACATTTGAATTGAGAGAAAATCAAGATAGTTTATATTTAGAAAATGTAATTTTAAAGGAAGATTTTTATGATTTGTCTAAAGACTATGAAAATATGTGTTATGCATCATATTTTGTAGAATTAGCAAATTATGTATCTTTTGAAAATCTTGAGTGTGATGAGATAATAGACCTTTTATACTTTTCGTTTAAGGCTTTAGTGAAAGGTATAATGGATAAAAAACTGATAAAAAGAGTATTTGAGTTAAAGATAATAGAATATCAGGGCGAATATAAAGATAGTGATAGTTTAGTTGACAAAAATGATACACTAAAATATACATGGGACTTTGTGCTGACTACTTTGCCTAAAAAATTATTTACATTTAAGTTGAGTGATGAAATATTTAAAAAGTTTGACTCGGAAGTAAATATGGAGATAAGGGAAAAAATTAATAAGAAGTTTAAGTCTCTTGATTTAATTAATAGTTTATAATGAAGTATCACAGTTCTTGGAAAAAATTAATAGATGAAAGTAAGACATTGTATGAGATGGAAAGATTTGTAGATATTACTCCTGATATATGCCCACTTAAAAAAGATGTATTTAGATTTTTAAATTGTGATTTAAGCCACACGAAATATATAATATTGGGGATGGACCCATATCCATCAACTTATATAGATAGGGGAGAAGTAAAACCTGTTGCAACGGGTAGAGCATTTGAAGTTTATAATATTGATAGATGGACTGATAAATATAGACAGAGTTCTCTCGCTAATATTTTTAAGGCGCTATGTTTTTATAAATATAATAAAAAGTACAGCATGAGCGAGTTGCGAGAATTAGAAGATGCAGGGAAATTAAGTTTTATAAACATACATGATTGGTTTGACACTATGGAAGAAAATGGAGTTATTTTTTTAAATGCTACACTTACAACTGTTATCGGGAAAGTAGGAGCACATATAACCATATGGGAAAGTTTTATGAATGAGTTGATTAGTTTTATAAATGATAACTCATCATGTATGTGGCTCATATGGGGAGATATGGCATTAAATAGAGTAAAAGGAATTATAAACCTTGATAGAATTATTTATTCTTGTCATCCTGCAAGCCGAAGTAAAAATGATTTTATAGAAAATAATTGTTTTAAGAAAGCAAAAGGAATAGAGTGGTTTTAATAATTTAAGAGGTGGATTATGATTAAAGACAAAAAGAAAATTGCATTAGTAGCATTATTTTCTGCAATAGGCGCTATACTTATGTATTTAGATTTTCCACTACCTATAGCACCAAGTTTTATAAAGATGGACTTGTCTGAACTTCCAGTTATTATTGGTGGTTTCTTGATGGGACCTATTTCGTGTATCGCTATTTCTGTGTTAAAAGTGCTAATTAAGTTTGTTATAAAAGGTACATCAACTATGTTTGTGGGAGAGTTGGCAAATATAATTGGAAGTATAGCCTATGCATTACCTGCAAGCATAATATATACCAAGTTAAAAACAAAACAGAGAGCAATAATAGGTCTTATAATAGGGACAATATTATCAAGTATAATAATAACACTTTGCAATGCAAGTTTCATATTCCCAATTTATATAAAAGTGTTTAATATGAGTGAAGATGCTATAATAAAAATGTGTAATAAAATATTTCCGTTTATAGATAGTATGGGGAAAGTGTATATATTATCAGTTTTCCCATTTAATATTGTGAAGTTTACTATTACTTCTATAATAACTTGTATATTTTATAAAAATATTTCAAAGACAATTAAGAACATATTATAATGATTAGTAGTGATACAAAAACATATAAAATAGTAACTTTTGGTTGCCAAATGAATGCAAGAGATAGTGAAAAACTTGCAGGTGTTCTTTTTAGTAAAGGATATAAAGAAATTGATGATGAAGAAAAAGCAGACATAGTTATTTTCAACACTTGCACTGTAAGAGAAAATGCCAACCAAAAACTTTATGGTCATATAGGACAATTAAAATCTTCATATTTAAAGGATACAAATAAGATTATCGGCATTTGTGGTTGCATGATGCAAGAGAAGGATGAAGTGATAAAGATTAAAGAGAAGTATCCTTATGTAAAACTTATTTTTGGAACTCACAATATAGATGAGTTTAGTGAACTGATTGATGAAGTAGTGAAGAGTAATGATAGAGTTATTAAAGTATATGATGAGGGAGAGAGAGTTGAAAAAACTCTTCCAACTAAAAGGGTATATGATTTTAAGTGCGGAATAAATATTATGTTTGGGTGCAATAATTTTTGTACTTATTGCATCGTACCATATGTTCGTGGTAGAGAGAGAAGTAGAGATGTAGATAGTATAATTTTGGAAATTAAAAATGTTGTTAAAGATGGCGTTATAGAAATAATGCTCCTTGGACAAAATGTAAATTCATATAAGGGAAGAGCAAGCGATAAGTATAGTTTTAAAAATAATGATGAAGTAACTTTTCATGAATTGCTAAATGAAGTTTGTAAGATTGATGGTTTAAAAAGAGTTAGATTTATGACATCACATCCTAAAGACTTATCAATGGACTTAATAAATACGATAAAAAATAATGAAAAAGTGTGTAGGCATATACATTTGCCAGTTCAGTCAGGTTCAGATAATATATTAAAAAAGATGAATCGTAAGTATGATAGAAAAAGATATTTAAGTGTTATAGATAGCATAAGAAGTGAAATCAAAGATGTGGCAATTACTACTGATATAATAGTAGGTTTCCCAGGCGAAACAGAGCAAGATTTTGCTGATACAATAAGTCTTATAAAAGAAGTTAAGTATGATGCAGTCTTCACATTTGAATATTCAAAGAGAACAGGAACAAAGGCTGCAACTATGGAAGAGCAAGTGCCAAAAGATATTGTAAAAGAAAGATTTAAAAGACTTTTAGCGGTTGTGGAAGAATGTTCTGGCGTGAATACTAAAAAATATAAAGGTAGAGTTATGGATGCACTTGTTGAGATGGAAGATAAAGAAAATGGCAAATTAACTGGAAGATTGAGTAATAACTATTTAGTTCATTTTGAAGGCGATAAGAGTTTGATAGGCAAGATAGTAAATGTAAGATTAAAAAAGAGCAAAGGGTTTTATTTTGAAGGGGAATATGTAGGGATAGATGGAAATAATTGATTTAAAAGTTGAAAATGAAAAAAGTGATTTAGAAAATATGTCTCCTATGATGAGACAGTATTTTGATGTTGTAAATCAGCATAAAGATTGCATAATATTCTTTAGAGTTGGTGATTTTTATGAAACTTTTTTTGAGCAAGCAAAACTTGTAAGTAAAGCACTAAATCTTGTACTTACTGGGAAAGATTGTGGACTTAAAGAAAAAGCACCTATGTGTGGTGTCCCATATCATGCAGTAGATGTGCATATGTCAAAACTTATAAAACAGGGGTACAAGGTTGCTATTGCTGAACAAGTAGAAGACCCTAAACTTGCAAAAGGGATAGTTAAAAGAGAAGTGACAAAGATAATCACTCCTGGAACTGTACTTGCCGAAGAATATCTTGAAGCAAAAGCCAATAATTACATTTTATCTATATACTATGCAAGTGGTACTTATGGGGTATCGTTTTTTGATTTTTCAACAGGTGATTTTTTTATTAGTAATGTAAGTGATGATAGTGCACTATTAGATATGATTGTTAAGTATGAGCCAAAAGAAATACTTGCAAATAATAACATAGCAAATTTAAATCTTAAGATGGCTGAACTGAGAGAAAAGTATGACATAGCCATAACTATTATTGATGATAACATATATACTCTTGATAAACTTAAAAATAAAGAGTTTGAATTATTAAATATTCTCTTAACCAATGTTGACAACTATAATGAAATTAAAAATACTAATGTTATTTTTTCAAGTATAGCCGTTTATTATTATGTCCGTGCAAATCAAAAAAGAGAATTGTCACATCTTGAAAAAATATATTATTTACATGATGAATCATATATGTATCTTGATTCTGCTACTATTAAAAATCTTGAACTTATAGAAAATAATAATTATAAGGATAGAAAAGGAACTCTGCTTGATGTATTGGATGAAACTAAAACTGCTATGGGCGGAAGATTTTTAAGAAGAACTATTGAAGAACCACTTAAAAGTGATAGATTAATAATATATAGACAAAATGCTATAAAAGATTTTTTGGAAAATGAAATAGAACTCTATGATTTAAGAGATAATCTAAATGCTATTTATGATTTAGAGAGAATTATTACAAGAGTTGATATGAAGCATGCAAATGCTAAAGACTTAATTGCATTTAAAAACTCTATATATATATTGCCATATGTGAAATCAATTTTAAGTGGTCTAAAATCTGATTTTGCAAAAGACATAACAAACAGATTTGATACACTAAAAGATTTATATTCACTTATAGATATGAGTATAGTAGATGACCCTCCATATCTTATGCATGAGGGCGGTATTATAAAAGATGGATTTAATGAAGAAATTGATAAATATAGACAAAGTAAAACTAATGGGAAACAGTGGCTTTTAGACCTTGAACAAAAAGAAAAAGAAAAAACTGGAATAAAAAATCTTAAAATAAAATATAGTCGTGTCTCTGGATATCTATTTGAGATTACTAATGCATATAAGGGGGAGATACCAGATTATTTTGTAAGAAAGCAAACTTTAGTAAGTGCTGAAAGATATACAACAAAAGAATTGACAGAATTACAAAATACTATTATAAGTGCTGAAGATAGATTATCTACATTGGAATACGAAGTCTTCAAAGAAATAAGAGAAAAAATATCAAGTGAAACTTTAAGAATAAAAAACACAGCATCTGACATTGCACTTATTGATGTACTAACAAGTTTTGCTTATGTGGCTAAAAACAATAATTACGTATGCCCAAATATTAACAAAAATGGAATAATAAGTATTAAGGATGGTCGCCATCCAGTTATTGAGAAAATAAATAGGTCTGAAGAGTTTATATCAAATGACACAAGTTTAGATAATGAGAATTATATAGATATAATTACTGGACCAAATATGGCTGGTAAATCTACTTATATGAGGCAGACTGCACTTATAGCACTTATGGCACATATTGGTTCATTTGTGCCTGCAAAAGTTGCTGATATATGCATACTTGATAGAATATTTACAAGAGTAGGTGCAAGTGATGATTTATCGCGAGGAAAATCTACTTTTATGGTAGAAATGAGTGAAGTATCTAATATAGTAAAGAATGCCACAAAAGATTCACTCATTATATTGGATGAAATTGGTAGAGGAACAAGTACTTATGATGGTTTGTCAATAGCATGGGCAGTAGTTGAATATATTAGTAGTAAAATTAAAGCGAAAACTTTATTTGCCACACATTATCATGAACTTACAGAGTTAGAAGGTAAAGTCGAAGGGGTAAATAATTTCAATGTAGAAGTTATAGAAAAGGATGACAACATTAGATTCCTTCGAAAAATAGTCAGAGGTTCAGCAAAAAAAAGTTATGGAATTGCAGTTGCAAAATTGGCTGGGTTGCCTGATGAAATAATAGATAATTCAAAATTACATTTAAAAGAACTATTGGATAAGAGTTAAGAGAAATTATAATAAATGCAAGATTAATTGTAAAAATAATAATTAATTAGGATTTATTTAAAAATATAGGGATAGGGTGGAGTGAAAATATGAAAAAATTATTAGTTATAATAGGAGTAGTTTCTATTATTTGTACAGCATGTAACACGAGAGACATGCAAGATTACAATTATAGTGATAATCAAAAGCCAAGACAATATGCTTTTAATGCATTTGATACTGAATGTATGATAAGTTTATGGGGAGTGGAAGATGATAATAGGGCAGAAGATTATTATTATAGTATGAAAACTTTGATAGAAAACTATGACAAAGCATTTTCAAAGACAAATGTGGAAAGTGAGATATATGCTATAAATAATCGTACTGAAAATGTAGTATATGTAAGTGAAGAAGTAGGGAATATTTTTACACTTGCAAAAGATTTTTATAATTGGTCAAATGGAAAGTTTGATATAAGTGCTGGAAAACTATTTACTTTGTGGGATGTAAAAAATAGAACAAGTTTGCCAATGCAAAATGAAATTGATGAAGCAAAAACTTATGCTGCTGATTTTGATTATGAAGTTGAGTTTTTAGATGGTGAAAATGAAGAAAAAGCAAAAATAACTTTTAAGAGTGCTTCTAAAGTTCAATACGATTTAGGTGGTTTAGTTAAAGGTTATTGCTCTGATACTTTAAAAGAGATGCTTGATAATAACCACGACATAGATGCTTGTATAGTTAATCTTGGTGGTAATGTCTTAACACATGGAATTGTTGCTGGAAGAAAAGAAGGATTTTTTAAAGTAGGTATATTTAAACCATTTACTACAACAAATGAAATAATTGAAGTAGTTGAAGTAAAAGATAGATGTGTTATAACCAGTGGAGATTACCAAAGATATTTTAAAGTTGATGGTGATGATAGAGTATATCATCATATTATAGACCCAACAACGGGGTATCCTACAAATAATGGTTTAGATTCTGTAACTATTGTATCTATGAATGGTTTGCTTGGAGATTATTTGTCAACTTCTTGTATGTTACTTGGAGAAGAGGAATCAAAAAAATTAATTGATTTTGCTAATTCTGCATTTGATGATAAAAACATACAAGCCATATATGTAAGAAGTGATGGAACTATTAGTAAATATCCAGAGAAAGTGTATATAAAATAATATGAGATTAATATTTGCTACCAATAATTTTCATAAATTATCTGAAATAAAAGATATATTGGGCAATAAATATAGTCCATATATTTTTACTATGTCTGATTTAAAAATAAGTGTTGACCCAGAAGAGACAGGAAATACATTTTCTGAAAATGCATTGATTAAATCTAAAGCCTTATATGAGGAAATGAAAAAGAATAATTTACTTATGAAAGGCGATTATCTTATATCAGATGATACAGGACTATGTATTGACTATTTAGATGGGGCTCCAGGAATCAAGTCAGCAAGATTTATGGGAAATGTAAGCCAAGATGAAAAGAATAACAAGATACTGGAATTATTAAAAGATGTAGAAGATGAGAAGAGAACAGCACATTTTATAACGATTTTGTCTGTTATAGAGATTGGGGATGATATAAGTAATCCCAAAATTTTAAGTTTTGAAGGTAAAATTAAAGGGTATATACCTAAAAACATTGAAAAAAAAGGTGGCTTTGGCTATGACCCAATTTTTGCTGTTGGGGATGTAAATGATATGAAATTAGGTAATGTGAAAACATACTCTAATTTAGGAAGTGAGAAAAAAAACAAAATCAGCCATAGAGCAATAGCGTTATCAAAATTCGTTGAATATCTTGAAAAAAACCACAATATATAGTATAATGATTTATCATCATGTTTGTGGAGGAATAAATCTATGATGTGTCCATTTTGTAAAGAAGAAGATACTAAAGTAATAGATTCAAGAAAAAATGATGATTATTGTATAAGAAGAAGAAGAGAGTGCCTTAAATGTAAAAAAAGGTTTACTACCTATGAAAAGATAGAAACTTCACCTATTTTAGTGGTAAAAAAAGACAATACAAGAGAACCTTTTGATAAGGATAAATTAAAGAGAGGAATATTAAACTCTTGTATAAAGAGACCTATATCTTCTAAAATTATTGATAGACTTGCAGATGAAGTAGAAAATGAAGTGTCACTTCGTGATGAGTCAGAAATACCAAGTATTGAAATAGGAGAGTTAGTCTTAAAAAAATTAAAGAAGATAGATGATATAGCATATATTAGATTCGCATCTGTTTATAGAGAGTTTAAAGAAGTTGAGAGTTTCAATAAAGAGGTAGAAAAGATTAAACCTAATAAAAAGAAAATAAAATAGTAGGAGTGAAGTCTATTTTATTATGGGAACAGTTTATATAACAGGTTATTCAGGTGTAGGAAAGTCAATGATAGGTCGCCTTATTGCTTCACGAAAAGAGGTTGCGTTTCTTGATACAAATAAAAGAATTGTTGAAAAGGAAAATAAAACTATAAATGATATATATTTAGATGATGGTGAAGAGTATTTTCACAAATTAGAAAAAGATATTTTGAAAAATGAAATTAAACCTGGTATGATAATATCACTCGGAGCCAATATACCAAAAGATGAAGAAAATCGTATACTAATTAAAAAGAGTGGCAAAGTAATATATTTAAGGGCTAAAGCCGATACTATATATAAAAACTTAACGGATTCATATGAAAAAAGACCTTATTTAAAAAATAATTTTTCTATATTTACATTAGAACAAAAATTAGAAGAGATGAGACCGTATTATGAAGAACTTGCTAACTATATAGTTGATATAGATGATAAAACAGTTAGTTCAATATTTAAAGAATCACTTGCAATATATAATTATGAAAACAAAATAAAATATCATATATATATTAAATAAATATTTAGGAGGATTTCCAATGATTTCAGCAGGAGAGTTTAAAAACGGATTAACACTTGAGATTGAAGGACAAGTATGTCAAATAATGGAGTTTCAACATGTGAAACCTGGAAAGGGGGCTGCATTTGTTAGAACAAAACTACGTGACATAATTAATGGCGGAGTTATTGAAAAAACTTTTAGACCTACTGAAAAGTTTAATCAGGCAGTTATTGATAGAGTTGATATGCAATATTTATATAATGATGGTATGTATAACTTTATGAATAATAATACTTATGAACAAATCGCACTTTCACCAGAACAAGTTGGCGATGTAATGAAATTTGTAAAAGAAAATGAAACTTGTAAAGTTATGTTTTATAATGGTAAAGTTTTTAGTGTTGAGCCACCACTTAAAGTAACTTTAGAGGTTACAGATACTGAACCAGGAATAAAGGGAGATACGCAAACTGGTGCTATGAAACCAGCCACAGTAGAGACAGGTGCAAGCGTAATGGTTCCTCTATTCATAGATAAGGGTGAAAAAATTATCGTATCTACTGAAACTGGTAAATATGAATCAAGAGCATAAAAATATATGCTCTTTTATTTTTTTAGGGGGACGATATGCTCACATTTAAACATGGTGTACATCCTATAGACAAAAAAGAATTGTCAAAAGATAAATCAATCAAGATAGTTAAACCTGGAAAGACTTTAGTATTCCCTATGCAGCAACATATAGGAGCAAAGGCAAAGCCTATAGTTAAAGTGTCTGATAAAGTTCTTTTAGGACAGATTATAGGTGAGGCAGATGGTCCTTTTTCAGCAAATGTCTTATCTACTGTTTCTGGAAAAGTAGTTGCTATTGAAAATAGAATGACTGTATCGGGGCAAAGTGTTGAAAGCATAGTTATTGAAAATGATGAGAAGGATGATGCTATCACAGGTTATGGCATAGAGAGAGATTATAATTCTTTATCAAATGAAGAAATTATCAAAATAGTAAAAGACGCTGGAATAGTTGGATTGGGCGGAGCATGTTTCCCTACACATATAAAACTAACACCTAAAGACCCAAGCAAAATAGATTATGTACTTGTCAATGGTGCAGAATGTGAACCATATTTAACATCTGATTATAGACTTATGATAGAAGAGACTGAAAGTATTGTTAAAGGACTGGAGTGCATACTTAAATTATTTCCAAATGCAAAGGGAATAATATGTGTAGAAGATAATAAAAAAGATGCATATGAAAAATTGACAAGTGCTTGTAGTAGTGTATCAAATATTGAAACAGCACTTTTGAAAACAAAATACCCACAGGGCGGTGAAAGACAATTAATATATGCAGTGACAGGTAGAAAATTAAATGTGTCAATGCTCCCTGCTGATGTGGGATGTCTTGTGGATAATGTTGACACAGTTATATCTATTTACAATGCAGTTTGTAAATCAATACCTCTAATAAGAAGAATTATGACATTGTCAGGTGATGCATTTAAAGAAACTGCAAACTTAAATGTCAGACTTGGTATGAATTACAATGAAGTAATAGATGCAGTATCAGGCTTTAAGGTAGAACCTAAAAAAATGATTAGTGGTGGTCCTATGATGGGCTTACCAATATTTAGTTTAGATATGCCTGTATCAAAAAATAGTTCCGCACTACTTGCATTTGAAAAAGATTCTTTATCTAATATAAAACAAACTAATTGTATAAATTGTGGTCGCTGTGTAGAAGCCTGTCCTATAAATCTTCTTCCAACGAGAATGTTTAAAGCAGCAAAAGTAGATAATTTTGAAGAGTATATAAAATTAAATGGTTTAGAGTGTATAATGTGTGGCAGTTGCAGTTATGCTTGCCCGGCAAAATTGCCACTTACACCATATTTTACTTATATGAGAGTAGCGACAAAGAATTATTTAACTAATAAAAAAGAAAAGGAGACAAAAGCCTAATGGAACAAAATATTAATGTGCAAAGTTCTCCTCATATTAGAGATGGAATAACTACTAATTTAATAATGCTTGATGTTATAATTGCATTATTGCCTGCAACTATTTGGGGTATTTTGAGATTTGGAATAAATGCTTTAATTGTTGTAGTGGTATCAATTATAACAGCCATTTTTAGTGAAACTATTTTTAATATAATATTAAAAAGGCAAAATACAATAAATGATTTGTCTTGTATAGTGACAGGTTTGATACTTGCATTAAATATGCCACCTAATATACCAATCTTTATCCCTATAGTTGGAGTAATATTTGCAATAGTAGTTGCTAAAATGCTTTTTGGTGGGCTTGGACAAAACTTTATAAACCCAGCACTTGCTGGAAGATGTTTTTGTCATATATCATTTGCAGCATTTATGAATAACTTTACATCAGAAATGTCTGTAGATGTTTATACTTCTGCAACACCGCTTGCAATACTGAAAGAAGGACAAGAGATTAATTTATTAGATTTAATTTTTGGATATATACCTGGCACTATTGGAGAAATATCAGTTGTATGTCTGTTGCTTGGAGCAATATATCTTATTGCAAAGAAAGTTATAGATATAAAAATACCTATTACATATATTGTTACTTGTATAGTATTTATAATGCTATTTAGCAATAAGACAACAAATACTAATTATATATTAGGTGAATTATTTAGTGGTGGACTTATTTTTGGAGCATTTTTTATGGCAACAGATTATGTCACTGCACCAATCACACCACTTGGGAAGATATTGTATGGAATCTTACTTGGAGTTCTAACTGGTATTTTTAGATTATATGGTAAGACTACTGAAAGTATATCATATGTGATACTTATATCTAATTTGTTAGTGCCATTAATAGAATCATTAACGATTCCAAATGCATTTGGAAGAGAGGGCAAATAATATGGGCATAAAAAGTATAATAAAAGATACCCTCACACTTGTAATTATAACAGTAGTTTTAGTGCTCCTATTGTCGGCTGCAAAAGTAATAACGGAGCCAGCAATAAATAAAGCATACAATGAAACTAAATTAAAATCATATAATGAGGTTTGTAATGGTTATGCAGAAGGAGAAGATATAACAGGCGATGTAGTAGGTGCTTCTGCAGGATATAGAGCAAGCCTGATTGGCGATGATTCGGTAAAAAGATGTAAAAATGCAAGTGGAGAAATAATAGGATATATAGTTGAATGTACATCTAATGGTTATGGAGGAGCACTAAATCTAATAGTTGGCTTTGACAAAAAAGGAAATATATCTGGCGTAAGATATTTGAATATGCCAAAAGAGACACCAGGACTTGGTATGAAGACAACTGAAAAAAGTTTTTTAGATAGTTTTATAGGTCATAATTTAAATGACTTATCAGAAGTAGATACAATTTCAGGAGCAACAATTTCATCAGATGCATTTAAAGAAGCAGTGTCACTTGCATCTATGTTTGCATCAAGAGCAGTTACAATGGATGGAGGCTTATAAGATGGAAGATAATAAAGATAAAAAAAGTAGAAAGAAAACTACTATAGAAACAAAAGAAAAAAAACCATCATTTTGGTCTTGCATTTTAAATGGCATTATAAATGAAAATCCTACACTTGTGCTTATGATTGGTATGTGTCCAACTCTTGCAGTAACTACAAGTGTATCAAATGCTATTGGTATGGGTTTATCAACAACAGTAGTGCTTATATCTTCAAATGCAATTATATCACTTATAAGAAATATTACACCTGATAGAGTGAGAATACCAATATACATAGTGATAGTTGCATCTTTTGTTACTTTAGTTGAGTTTGTTATAAAAGCATATTTCCCTGTTTTAAATGAAGCACTGGGCATATATATACCACTTATAGTAGTCAACTGCATAATTCTTGGTAGAGCAGAAGCATTTGCAGGTAAGAATAATGTGATTCTATCTATAGGCGATGGAATAGGAATGGGACTTGGTTTTACTTTTGGCATAATGATAATAAGTGCTATAAGAGAGTTTATTGGCTCTGGTGCAATACTTGGACATAGCATTGTGAAAGAAGATTTTAGAGCAGCACTTTTTGTATTGCCACCTGGCGCATTTTTAGTTTTGTCATTTTTAACTGCTATACAGAATAAACTTAAACTACCAAGTGCAAGTAACAAAAAAGAAGGATGTAATGGTGATTGTTTAAACTGCGATATACATAAAAATGATAAAGTGATTAAGGAGGAAGAATAGTATGGAATTATTAGTTACAATTATATCTGCCTCTTTAATTTCAAATGTTGTCTTATCAAGATTTCTTGGCATATGTCCATTTTTGGGTGTATCTAATAGTGTAAGTACAGCAAAGGGTATGGGCGTAGCAGTAATTTTTGTCATTTTAATATCTACTGCTGTGACATTTGGAATTAATAATATGTTCCTTGAAGCAAGTGGTATTTTTGGTTTAGACCTTACTTACTTACAGACAATAGTATTTATACTTGTTATAGCAGGGCTTGTCCAATTCTTGGAAATGTTTTTGAAGAAGTGTATACCTTCATTATATAAATCACTTGGAATATATTTACCACTCATAACTACTAACTGTGCAGTACTTGGTGTTGCACTTACAGTATCTCAAGATTCTACATTTAGTAAGTTTGTGACTGCTATGGCATATGCATTTGGTACAAGTGCTGGATTTTGTATAGCAATCATACTTCTTGCAAGTATAAGAGAAAAAATTGAGAATAATGATATTCCTGAAAGTTTTAAAGGAAAACCTATTGTTTTAGTTGTTGCTTGCCTTATGGCAATAGCATTTACTGGTTTTTCAAATCTAAATATAGGTTAGGTGTTATATGCAAATAATTATATATTCAGCAGTGTTAATTGCTATAATAGCATTGATAATTGGTATATTCCTTGGCTTCTCATCAGTAGTTTTTAAAGTTGATGTAGATGAGAGAATAGTTAAGGTGAGAAATTGTTTGCCTGGCAATAACTGTGGAGGATGTGGTTATGCAGGATGTGATGCACTTGCAGAGGCTATAGTTAAAAATGAAGCAAAAGTAAATGCGTGCTCGGTAGGTGGAGAAAGTGTTGCAACAAAAATAAGTGAAGTAATGGGTGTAGAAGGTGGCTCATTTGTAAAAATGGTTGCATTTGTTCATTGTGATGGGACTTGTGACAATGTAAAAAAAATATATGATTATACTGGAGAAAAAGATTGTAGGCTTGTGCGACTTTTGCCAAATGCTGGCGATAAAAAGTGTCCTCATGCTTGTATGGGTTATGGAACTTGTAGGAGTGTATGTAAATTTGATGCAATATCTATAGAATCAAATGTTGCTAAAATTGACCCAGAAAAATGTACTGCTTGTAAGGCATGTATAAATGCTTGCCCTATGAACATTATTAGTTTGGTGCCATATGATAAAACTCATAAAGTTAAGTGCAGTAATAAAGATAAGGGCAAAGTTGCAATGGATGTATGTAAGGTTTCATGTATAGCGTGTGGAATGTGTGAAAAAAGTTGCCCAAATAAAGCAATTACTGTAAATGGCAATGTAGCAGTGATAGACTATGAAAAATGTAATAACTGTGGCACATGTCAAGAAAAATGTCCAAGGAAGTGTATAAGTTAATATAGATGGATTTTAGTTTGAAGGAGGCTTAATCATGAATGATATAAAATTAAATAAAGACTTTGGCAAAAATGTGTTTAATGATAGTGCGATGAAAAAATATTTGCCTAAAAGTATTTATGAAAAATTAAAGAAAACTATTAGTGATGGATTAGAATTAGATTCTTCGCTTGCGACATATATAGCAGATGGTATGATGAAGTGGGCAGTAGAACATGGTGCTACACATTATACTCACTGGTTTGAGCCATTAAATGATAGTACTGCTGAAAAGCAAAACTCATTTTTGCAGATTCAAAATGGCAAGAAGCCAATGCTTGAGTTTAGTGGTGCAGAACTCATAAAAGGTGAAACAGATGCTTCATCATTTCCAACAGGAAACTTAAGGGCAACATTTGAAGCGAGAGGATATACTATATGGGATTGCACAAGTCCAGCATTTTTAAGAACAATAGATAATATAGTAACATTGTGTATACCTACCGCATTTATTTCTTATGGTGGAGAGGCACTTGATAATAAGACACCATTACTTAGAAGTATGCAAGTAATTAGTAATGAATCAATTAAACTTCTTAAACTATTTAAAAAGAATGCAAAAAAAGTATCATCTATGCTCGGTGTAGAACAAGAATATTTTTTGGTTGATAAAGAAAAGTTTAATGAGAGAAAAGACTTAGTTTATTGTGGCAGAACACTTGTAGGTGCCAAATCAGCAAAGGGGCAAGAACTTGATGACCATTATTATGGCACTATAAGGTCTAAAATATTAAAATTTATGGATGAAGTAGATACTGAATTATGGTATTTAGGAGTTCCTTCAAAAACAAGACACAATGAAGTAGCACCAAGACAACATGAGTTAGCGGCTATATATGAGGAAGCAAATATTAGTTGCGACCACAATCAGTTGGTTATGGAAGTGCTAAAAAGAGTTGCAGAAAAAAATGGTATGGAGTGCTTGCTTCATGAAAAACCTTATAAATGGGTCAATGGTTCAGGAAAACATAATAACTGGTCTCTTGTTACTGATAAGGGAGTAAATCTTTTAAATCCAGGAAAGACACCACACGAGAATATCCAATTCTTACTTGTATTATCTTGTATAATTGCAGCAGTTGATAAATATTCTATATTATTAAGAGCATCATGTGCTACTCCTGGAAAAGAACAAAGACTTGGAGCAAGTGAGGCTCCACCATCAATAATATCTTGTTTCCTTGGAGAACAATTAAATGATGTGATAGAAAACTTTATAGAGCATGGGTTTGCTAAAGGTTCAAAACAAGGTGGCAGAGTAAAAAAAGAAATAAATACTTTGCCAGAACTTTGGCTTGATGTTACAGATAGAAATAGAACTTCTCCATTTGCATTTACTGGAAATAAATTTGAGTTTAGGATGGTAGGCTCAAATGACTCTTGTGCAATGCCTATTACTGTTATTAATACTATAGTTGCTGAAGAGTTTAAAAATGCTACTGAAAAATTGTCAAAATCTAAAAACTTTGATGTAGATGTAAATAAATATATACAAAATAATTTTAAAAACCATAGGAGAATAATTTTTAGTGGCGATGGATATTCAAAAGATTGGGAAAAAGAAGCAAAAAGTAGGGGACTATGCTCTGTAAAAAGTATAGTAGATGCTATACCAGCCTTTATTGATAAAGAGACTATAGATTTATTTTCAAAGTTTAATGTATTAAATGAAAATGAACTAAAATGTAGATATGAAGTTGGGCTTGAGAACTATATTAATGTTACTAATATTGAGGCTTTAACGCTTGTTGACATAGCAAAAAAACAAGTCCTTCCAGCATGTATTCACTACACTACAAGACTTGCTAACTCTATTAATTCAATAAAGAATGTGGATTCAACACTTGATTCATCTGTTCAAAAAGAATTATTAGAAGAGACATTGTCATATATTAGAAAACTTAAAACAGATGTAGATAAACTTGATGATACTTTGAAAGTATCTCATAGTATTGCTGATATAAAAGAAAGGGCAAATGCTTATAAAGATAATGTCTGCTCATATATGGAAAAAGTTAGAGACAGTGTCGATGCTTTGGAGATGATTATTGATAAAGATATGTGGCCAATGCCAAGTTATGGAGATTTATTTACTGAAGTATAAAGCACAAAAAATAGGTAGAAACTTTCTACCTATTTTTTATAGTGGTGAATTTAAATCAATTTCTAACATTTTTTCCTTTGTATTATAATTGACACCAAATTTTTCACCATCCGCTCTTTTCTTAGTTGCTTTAGAGATTTCTTTAATGATATTCTTGTTACATATTCTGACAAAAGATTTGCCAATTGACACTTTATTTATAGCATCATTAGGATATGTTTTTTTTGCAATATCATCATCACTAACTACTTTGATTGCTACTCTTTTTTCATCATAGTCTATACCAACTACACACCATTTAGCACCATCAAAATGACTTATGCAAGGAACATTTAAAGTGATATTACCAGAATAAATTGTAGCAATCTTATTAAAAGAATTACCTTTAACCCATTTGTACATAACATGCCCTCTATGTTATAATCAATATTTAAGTTTTTATATAATAACATAAACAAAAATAATTTTCAAGTATTTTTTTGAAGAAATTTGAAAAAAAATATTGAATTATTGATAATTATAATATTTGTTTAATGATATATGTGTATATTTCTTTAGCCTTGTCTTTCCAGTTCTCACACATTGTGATTGCAGCATCGGCTGTTGGAACATCCATCTCAATTTTGAAGGTTTCATCTTTGTTTTCGTTGATTTGTAGTTTTATAAGATAACTACCCTTATTATTGTCTGAATAGTCTGCAGATATCATAGATTCTTCTTTAAGTTTGAACTTGTTTTCTTTTATATATTCATCTAATTCTTTTTTGTGACTATCTAAAATATCATCAATAAATGTGTCAAGCGCTTCAGCCCCATCTTCAGTTGTTTTGTAGAATACTGAAGTTTTAGTCCTATATTCATCTATAAGTTTTGTGTCAACCAAGTCAGCAAGTATTTCCTGAAAAGAAATAAAAGAAGTATACTTATCAAGAAAAAAATTACTCAAATTTTCGTGATTTAAAGAAAAACTCACATTTTTAAGTAAATAAAGTATCATTAGTTTTATTTCATTTTTGGGATTTGATGATAGCATATGGGTTATATTATAGTAAAAACACAATGATTTTTCAATACTTGAAAAAATAGTATTATTTAGATATAATAAATGTATGCAATATAATAGAGTGATGTCATTGTCAAATGGCACATGTATTAAAATTGATAATTCACTGACATATCGTGTGAAATCAATTACTTTTGAGTTAGAAAAAAATAAAAAGTATGAGGACCACATAAATATATCGAATGTCAGAGAACTTAACATGGATGGAAATGCCTATTCAGACAATAATAGGGTACTCATAAAGAATCCTATTATTAATGATAAGGCATATAATATTTCATTTACCATTGACACTGTAGATTTAGAAGATGGCGATATAGTAAGTGGTAATATTTCTATCATAACTAATGTTGGAAATGCCAACATTCCATTTGAATATAAAATTATAACTGACAATTTGACCAGAGCAGTTAATAATCTTGATACAATTACAGATTACTATGACTATTTTGTTTCTGATTTCGAAGGAGGGAGAACTCTCTTTATAGAAAAAAGAATACTTAAGGCTCATTTTATGCAAGATGATTTTATTATGAGTTTATATGAGGGACTTATAAAGGGTAGCAATAAAGATATAGCCATAATAGAGTTTTTTAGAGCATTTGAAATTGATGTAACTAATTTATATAAAAATGTAAATGATGAAATAGTAAGAAGATATATAGATGATACACTTGATAATATTGATTTAGAGACAATAAAAGCAAGTGATGATTTAAATAAATTACTAACAATTAATTCTAAAGAAAGTAAAGAAGAGTTAATTAAAAATGAGATACTGTTAGAAGCAAGCAATATAATAGACAATTTGAAAGATAAAGAATTGCTTATTGTACTTGCATCTATGTGTGTGAGAAGTAATTTTACAGACCAGTTATCATTTAAGATATATCTAAAAGTTATAGAAAAAGGTTCTAATATACATGGTATATATGACAAGTTTTTATTGTCTATACCAGATGACTATGCTAACAAATTGCCACTTTATATATATAGATATTATTTTGAAGATAAAAGTTATACATTTGATGACAAAGCAAAATTATATGAAAATATAATTGCTGTATTTGGTGAAAATGAAGATGTATATATGATGTTTAATAATGAAATGTTAGAATATGCAATTTCAAGAATTTATCAAAATAGAATAACAGAGTCTCTTATTAAAATATACAACAAACTTTTAAATATTAATATAATAAATGAAAATAACTGTAATAATATACTATATTTACTCAGGAGTCATAAATTTATTATAGCAAATACCAACATAAAAAAAGTAATCATCAAATATGCAGAGACAGAAAAAGAAACAAAATATGATGTTGTAAATGGGATAGCATATGTGCCTATATTTTTTGATTCGCGAGTTATATTGTATGAGGATATATATGGTAATCGTTTTTATAATGAAGATGTAAATATAAGTATTTTATTTGAAAAAAAAGAGTTAGAGAGTTATATAGTAGAGAATTATCCTCCAAGTGAGATAATAGATATGACTAAAGTCATAAAACTAAATGAAGCACAGACACTCACAAGAGAGTATGAAGTAGAAGAAATAAGAGAACTTGAAAATAAGTTAAATCTAAATATTGTTATAAAAAAAAAAAATAAGAATAAAATAATTGATTATTACTATAGAGAAGTATTGGCAGGCAATACAATAAGTGACAACGCAAAAACATTTTTAATGAAATTAGTATTTGGCAAGATGAATACTGATGACAAAAGAAAAATCCTGAAAATAATGATAGAGTGCAAAGAGTACATTTATGTTTTTGGCAAAGCCTCATATTATGGATTAAACCTTTTGGATGATAGTGACTTATTAGTTTTATTTTTAAAGTGCATAGATATAAATGATGAAACTAATAAGGCAAGACTTATAAATGATATCTTTTCTTTTGTGAAAAAAGGCAATAGAGATATAAAACTACTAAACTACTTATCTAATAATTATGAATCATCAATAGAAAATATGGTATTTGTAATGGACAAGATGGTAGAATGTGGATTAGATTCAAGTTATATGGCAAAAAAGATTTTAATGCTTGTACTTGAAAGTAATGATGTTTCAGGGATTGACCACATATTTGATAACTATGATGAAACAATTGATGAAAATGATTCTTTAGTAGTAGCATATCTAAATAAGAAAGCAACTGATTATTTCCTTGATGACATAGAAACCAGTGATGAGTATTTTTCAAAGTTAACAAAGTATTTGTCTAATCATTATGATGAAATTGATACACTTCCTATAATATTCTTATTTGCAATTACAAAATATATATCAACATTTAGAATGTTATCTGATAATGACTTAAGAAGAATACTTATAAAATCTATGGAAAGACTACTTAAAACTGATTATGTATTTGCTTATTATAAAAAATTAAACAAACATGTTAGGATTCCATATTCAATTATGAATAAGGAATATATAGAGTACCATGCTGATAAAGATTTTGTACCACGAGCAATTATTACAATTAGCGGTGAAGATGATAAAAAAACTATAGAACTTACAAAAGTATTTATGAACATCTATGTGAAAAAGATTACAGTTTTTAAAAATGAAATAATAAATTATGAAATAATTAATTCAAGTGATGCATCAAATGTTTTAGCAAAAGGTACACTTACATATGATGAGAATTATGAACTTGAATATCCAAAATATAACAAGATGAGAGGTACATTTGATTATATTAATGATGCTATAGTGTGCCTTGATAGAGATAATATAGAGGGGCTTAAAAAAGTTGTGCTTGAAATGATAGAAAAACAAGAAATGTCAAAGGCTTTGTTTAATTTATGGTCCTAGGTATAAGTTTAGATGAAAATTATGCATGTGTGTGTGTTGATGGTGACAACAATGTTTTGTCGCTTCCTTTTGCTGTTGGAAGAAATCTAAATACAAACACTTGGTTTATAGGCGATGAAGCAAAAAATGAAAATATTGACAATGGTGATATAGTAATTGATAAATTATTCTATATTATTAGGAATGATGTTCCAGCACGAATCGGAGAGATATCATATGAAGCAAAAGAGTTAATTAAAATCTTTTTTTCATCTCTACTTTCTAAATATGACAATATAGAATATGTTACAGTAGTTGTAAGAAATGGTGATGTTCGTTATTTAGAAAAAATTAAGTATGCACTCATTTCATATTTTAAAGATAGCGATAAGTTCAAAGTGTCAACTTACAGTGAGGCATTTGTTTCGTTTATAAAATCAAAAGATGCAGAATATTATAATGATGCAGTGTCTCTATTTGATTTTACTGAAAAAGCACTGACTTATTATGAATTAGTTAGATATATAGATGATAATAATATAGAATATTGGAAAGTTGATACTGAAGAACATTTGGCACTACCTCTTGACTTGTTGTCTGGTGATGCTGGAAAAAAAGTGTGTGATAATTTATTATATGATTTTGCTAAAAGAAGTATATCAGAAGAAAAGCATGGAAATATTGTTCTTTCTGGACTTGGATTTTCAGATACATCTTCATATAGAGATTTTATGACATATGTGTGTAGTTTTGCCAAGGTTGAAACTGATGTTTGCTTTTTTGCAAAATCTGCATATTTATTATCTATGGATATACTAAATAATAACTTTGATGAAAATGTTATGATTATAACTGATGCAAGAACTATGGCATCAGTAAAACTTTTAGCAACAGTTAATCAAGTGAATACGAAAGTAGAATTAATAAAACCAGGTGTTGAATGGTTTGATATAAAAGATAATACATTTGATATTATTGTTGATGGAGATACTGAACTTAGATTTGAGATACTAAAAGTAATAGAGAGAGTTGTGAACGAGGAAAAGTTTTCTATTCCAGAGGCTATGGTTAGGAGACAAGATAAAACCAATTTGTTACAGATTTGCTTTATGTTTACAGAACAGAGAATAATGCAATTAAGTTTAATAGATAAAGGATTTGGAGAGTTTTACGAATCAAGTATTGAAAAAAGGGATAAAGAGATAAGAATATAATGGTTATCTTTTGCGGAAAATCAAATAACAATCCATATTATATAAAAGAAGCAGACTTAAATATAAAATCAATTCAAGAACTTGCTTATTTTATATATAATTATGCAATTCTTATATCCAATAGTTTTATTACAAAAAATCTTATTTTATATATTGATAATTCATTGAAGTTGCCAAAACTTGCAAGTGATTTAAATGAAATGTTTAATAAAAAGGTTAATTTGTCGGATATATTAATTCATATATTAGCGAATTCCAATTATTACAGTGATGAAGAAATTACATCTTTTAGGAAAAAGTTATTAAAACTATTATCTTTGCCAGAAGAAGATTATATATTAAATGCAGGTGATAAATTATTTCAATTAAAAAAATATGAAAAAGCAATTACTCAATATAGTAAGATTGCAAAAACTAATAACAATGCAATGCTTAGACTTGCCCAGTCTTATGCAAAACTTCAGTTTTATGAAATAGCATCAGAATATTTTGCTGAACTTTATAAGAGAACTAAAAGTATAAATGTGTTAAAAGAAGCGTATTTTTGTCTTAAATTAAATGGTACTGTTGAAAAGATACGAGATATAGAGTCGCGAATTGATGAAAACTTGCTTGCTGATTGGGAATATGACATTGTAAGCAAGATTATAAAAGTGAGAAAAGATGAAACAATGAAAGAATATGAAGACATCTTTTTGATGGGCTCAAGTTATATAAAAGAAAATATTGAAGCACTTATAAAAAAATGGAAAGGTAAATATAGGTACATTGGGTAATATGGAAAATCTGGATAAAAATTATAGTCCAAAGGACATAGAAGAAAGAATTTATAAAAAGTGGATGGACACTAATTCTTTTAGTGCAAATCCAAATAAAAATAAAAAGCCTTATACAATTATGATGCCACCACCAAATATAACAGGGAAACTTCACATGGGGCATGCACTTGATATAAGCCTTCAAGATACTCTTATAAGATATAAAAGAATGAAAGGGTATGAAGCACTTTGGCAACCTGGAACTGACCATGCAGCGATTTCTACTGAAGTTAAGGTTGTTGATAAGTTAAAGTCAGAAGGTAAAGACAAATATGAAATAGGCAGAGAAGCATTCATGAAAGAAGCGTGGGCTTGGAAAAATAAGTACGAGTCAAATATTATTGAGCAACAGAAAAAAATGGGTGCAAGTTGTGATTGGTCTAAATTAAGATTTACTTTAGATGATGGATGTAGTAAGGCTGTATTAAAAACATTTAAAGAATTATATGATAAAGGACTTATATATAAAGGTAAAAGAATAGTAAATTGGTGCCCATCATGTCATACAACTATTTCAGATGCGGAAGTAAATTATGAAGAACAAGAGGGCGCACTTTATCATATAAAATATTATTTTGAAGATAAAAATGTATTAGTAAATGGTAAGAATTATATAGTAGTAGCAACTACAAGACCAGAAACTATGCTTGGAGATACTGCAGTTGCTGTAAATCCAGATGATGAGAGATATAAAGACATCATAGGCAAGATTTTGATTTTACCACTTGTAGGTAGAAAATTAGAAATCATAGCAGATTCTTATGTTGATATGGAATTTGGTACGGGCTTTGTAAAAATGACACCTTGCCATGACCCAAATGACTTTGAAGTTGGAAACAGGCATAATCTTGAGCAAATACAGATTTTAGATGATGATGCAAAAATTATTTTCCCTAATAGTAAATATCATGGGATGGATAGATTAGAATGTAGAAAAGTAATAGTTGATGATTTAAAGAATGAAGGTTTTATAGAAAAAATCGAGCCATATAATCACAATGTAGGAACTCACGATAGATGCCACACAAATATTGAACCAATGGTAAAAGACCAGTGGTTTGTGAAGATGGAACCACTTGCTAAACCGGCTATTGAAGCACTGAAAAATGGCACATTAAAATTTGTACCAGAAAATTATGGCAATACTTATTTACATTGGCTTACTAATATTAAAGATTGGTGTATATCAAGACAAATCTGGTGGGGACATAGGATACCAGTATATTACTGTGATGATTGTAAAAAAATGACGGTGTCAGAAAACAAAGTAGTTGAGTGTGAACACTGTAAGAGCAAGAATATTCATCAAGATGAAGATACACTCGACACATGGTTTTCATCTGCACTATGGCCATTTTCTACTCTTGGTTGGCCAAATGTTGATGATGAAAAATATAAATATTTTTATCCAACAGATGTTTTAGTTACAGGCTATGACATAATATTCTTTTGGGTTATCAGGATGGTATTTTCAGGAATAGAACAAACTGGCAAATGTCCATTTAAAGAAGTTTTGATTCATGGAATTGTCCGTGACAACCAAGGTAGAAAGATGAGCAAATCACTTGGCAATGGCATAGACCCACTTGATATAGTAAAAGAATATGGTGCAGATGCTTTGAGACTTGCACTTTTAACTGGAAATGCACCAGGCAATGATATGAGATTTTATGAGTCAAGAGTTGAAGCAGGTAGGAACTTCTTAAATAAAGTTTGGAATGCCACAAGGTTTATTATAATGAATGACAAAACAAACTCTAAATTTGTGAGTGACCATTTAAGCAAAATGAATATTAATAAACTGGAAGATAGATGGATATTAACACTGCTCAACAATGTAATAAAAGAAGTTACTATCAATATTGAAAAATATGAACTTGGAATTGCACTTGAAAAAATACAAAAGTTTATATGGGAAGAGTTTTGTGATTGGTATATAGAGTTTAAGAAGGGCATATTATATAATGGTACAGATGAAGAGAAAGAAGATGCAATATATATATTAAAATATGTACTGTTTAATAGTTTGAAACTTTTGCACCCATTCTGCCCATTTATAACAGAAGAAATATATGATAAATTATTTGATGACTCACTCATTATAAAAGAAACTTTCCCAGAATATGATGCAAATAATGTATATGAAAAAGAAGAAAGTTCACTTCAGTATATCAAAGAAGTTATTACATCAATACGAAATAGAAGGGCTGAATTAAATGTGCCTCATGATAAAAAGCCAGACATTGTTGTTGAAACTAATGATGAGAATATAAAAGAAATGTATGAACTTTGTGCTAATTTTATAAAAACACTTGCACAGGTCAATAATATAAGTTTTAGTAACAATATTGATAACATAGATAAATATATATCTTTGACTTTTGAAAAATCAAATGTCTATATTCCTTTTGATGAACTTGTAAATATTGAAGAAGAAAAAAATAGACTACAAACTGAAATTAAAAAGGTTGAATCGGAAATTAATAGAGCAAAAGGGATGCTTTCAAATGAAAAGTTTATAAGTAAAGCACCAGAAGCAAAAGTGTTAGAAGAAAAAGAGAAACTAAAAAAGTATGAGCAGATGCTTATTGATTTAAAGAATACATTGGAGAAATTGTAATATGTCAAAAAACTTAGTGATAGTTGAGTCACCGGCAAAAGTTAAAACAATATCAAAGTTTTTAGGTAAAGATTATACTGTTGAAGCCAGCATGGGGCATCTAATTGATTTACCTAAAAGTTCTATTGGAGTGGATATAGACAATGATTTTGATATTAAATATATAACAATTAGAGGCAAAGGACAATTACTGAATAAATTAAAATCTAAAGCAAAAGGAGCAGATGTCATTTACCTTGCAACTGACCCTGATAGAGAAGGAGAAACTATAAGTTGGCATCTGAAGAATGCATTTAAGTTGCCCGATAACAAAGAAATACATAGAATTAGTTTTAATGAAATAACTAAAAACGCTGTGACTAATGCCATAACTAATCCACGTGACATTGATATGAATTTAGTCAATAGTCAGCAAGCAAGAAGAGCCATAGATAGAATAGTTGGTTATAAGATTAGCCCTATATTGTGGGAAAAAGTTAAAAATAAACTATCTGCAGGTAGAGTTCAAAGTGTTGCTTTAAGACTTATAAGCGAAAGAGAAGATGAAATAAGTAGATTTATTCCAAAAGAATATTGGAGTTTGGAAGCAGTTCTTAAGGTAGGGAAAGATAGTGAACTTTTAGTAAGTTTTTATGGAAAAGATGGAAAAAAATTAGAATTAAATAATGAAAAAGAAGTTGATGACATAATTAATACAATAGGAAATAATAAGTTTAAAGTAATAGATGTAAAAAAATCTAAAAGAGAAAAAAAGGCACCACTGCCATTTACAACATCTACTATGCAACAAGAGGCTGGCAAGGTATTAAATTTTACTGTTGCAAAAACTATGAGTGTGGCACAAAAATTATACGAAGGAATCGAATTACCTGGGCGAGGAACTACTGCACTCATAACATATCTTAGAACAGATTCAACGAGAATTGCTGCTGAAGCAGTGACAAATTGTAAAAATTATATTGAAAAAAATTATGGCGTTGAGTATGCTGCAGACTATGTTTCTACGGATAAAGAAAAGGGTAATAAAGTTCAGGATGCTCACGAAGCGATTAGACCTACATATTTGGAACTTGCACCAGCAGATATTAAAGATTCGCTCAGCAAAGATGAATATAAATTATATTCACTCATATGGAGAAGATTTATTGCTTGCCGTATGAAACCAGCCATATATGATACAGAGAAAGTAACTTTTGATGCAAACTCATATACCTTTACTGCTAATTCATCAAAAGTTGCATTTCAAGGGTTTTTAATGATATACAAAAATAGTGATGATGAAGAAAATAAAAACTCTAAATTGCCTAACTTTAATGTTGGAGATGAACTTGAAAAAGATGAGTTTAAAAAAGAACAACATTTTACACAGGCACCACCACATTTTACTGAAAGTTCACTTGTAAAATTATTGGAAGAAAATGGTATAGGTAGACCATCAACATATGCTCCTACTATAAATACATTACTAAAAAGAAGATATGTGACAAAAGAAAAGAAGAGTTTATTTATAACTGAACTTGGAACAGCCGTTAATAATATAATGACAAAAGCATTTGATGACATTGTAGATGAAAAGTTTACAGTAAATATGGAAAAACAACTTGATGAAGTTGAAAATGGTAAGATAGAGTGGAAACAAGTCTTAAGAGACTTTTATCCAAAACTCCAAAAGGAACTTGAGAGTGCAGAAAAAAATCTTGAAAAGATAAGCATTAAAGAAGAAACAACTGAAGAAAAATGTGAAAAGTGTGGCGCTAATTTGGTTGTGAAGTATGGTCCATTTGGAAAGTTTCTTGCTTGTCCTAATTTCCCAGAATGTAGATTTACAAAAAATTATTTTGAACATACTGGGGTTTTGTGCCCAGAGTGTAAAAAGCATGAGGTTTACAAACTTCGGACAAAAAAAGGAAGAATCTTTTATGGTTGTTCTGACCCTGACTGTACTTATATGACTTGGCAATTACCAAAAGATGCAACTATAATTGAGGGTATGGAGAAGTATATAGAAAAAGATAAATAATATATATGGAGGGATTATGGCAGTAAAATATATTTTTGTAACAGGTGGAGTTGTATCAGGACTTGGTAAAGGTATAACCGCTTCAAGCCTTGGAAGACTTCTTAAAGCAAGGGGTTATAAAGTTACGATGCAAAAGTTTGACCCATATCTTAATGTTGACCCAGGAACAATGAATCCAATTCAACATGGAGAAGTTTTTGTAACTGATGATGGTGCAGAAACAGATCTTGACCTTGGACATTATGAAAGATTTATTGATGAGAGTTTAACTAAAAACTCTACTGTTACCAGTGGAAAGATATATTGGTCAGTACTTAATAAGGAAAGAAAAGGTGATTATGGTGGTGGTACTGTACAAGTTATTCCTCATGTTACTAATGAAATAAAGTCAAGATTTTATAAAAGTGCAGAGTCACTTAGAAATGTTGGAAAAGGAAAAAAAGATGATAAAGATATAGAGATAGCAATTATCGAAGTCGGTGGAACAGTCGGCGACATAGAGTCTCAACCTTTTATAGAAACAATAAGACAGTTTAAACATGAGTTAGGCAATGACAATGTAATCTTGGTTCATGTTGTTTTGATACCATATATTAAGGCTTCACAAGAATTAAAGACTAAACCTACACAGCAGTCAGTTAAAACTTTGCAAGGAATGGGAATACAACCCGATATATTGGTATGTAGGTCAGAACATCCAGTAGATGCAAGTGTTATTTCAAAGATTTCACTCTTTTGTAATCTTGAACCAAGTTGTGTAATTGTAAATCCAGATGTAGATATTCTTTATGAAGTTCCAGTTGTTATGGAAAAACAGGGACTTGCGAAAGCAGCGAGCAAATGTTTAGGGCTTAAAGATAAAACACCAAACCTGACTGAATGGAACAAAATGATTGACAATATGAAGAATCCAACAAAAGAAGTGAACATAGCACTTATAGGTAAATATGTGGCACTTCATGATGCATATTTGTCAGTTGTTGAAGCACTGAAGGCTGCAGGTGGTGCACATAGAACAAAGATAAATATTATATGGATTGATTCAGAGAATATAAAGAAATCAAATGTTGCAAAACTTTTGAAAAATGTCAATGGAATAATAGTTCCAGGTGGTTTTGGTTCAAGAGGAATAGAAGGAATGATTTTGGCAGCAGAATATGCACGAACTAAAAAAATACCATATCTTGGAATATGTCTTGGTATGCAAATAGCAATAATTGAATTTGCAAGAAATGTTTTAGGACTTAAAGATGCTGATTCTGCAGAGTTTAATGTGGATACTAAAAATCCAGTAATACATTTGATGCCAGAACAAATAGGAGTTGAAGATTTGGGAGGAACACTTCGACTTGGAAGTTATCCTTGTAAGTTGGAAAAAAATACAAAATGTTATAAGTTATTTGGGAAAGAAGAAATTAGTGAAAGACATCGCCATAGATATGAAGTAAATAATGACTATAGAGAAGCGTATCAAAAAAATGGAATGATACTTGCTGGTATGTCACCAAATGGAAAAATAGTTGAAATGATAGAACTTGCGAAACATCCATTTTATATTGCGACGCAAAGTCATCCTGAATTAAAAAGTAGACCAAATAGACCTCATCCATTATTTGATGGTTTTATACAGGCAACAGTAGATGATTTACCACCTAAAAAGAAGAAGTAAGATATGAGTAATATATTGATTCTTGGAGCAGGAACTTGGGGAGTAGCCATTGCAGAGTTATTGAATAAAAATGGTCACAAAGTTACTTGCTGGTCAAGAAATAAAGATTTAATAAAAGAATTATCAATCAATCATTCTCATCCCAAACTAAAAGATGTTACATTAAGTGTTGATGTGAATTATACAACTGAATTTGAAAAATCATTTATAGGAAAAGATGTGATTATATATGCAGTACCTTCAACTGGTTTTAGAGAAGTGGTGCATAAATCTATGAACTTTGTAAATGATACTCAATATTTTGTGTCTCTTACAAAAGGAATGGAAGATAAAACTCTTTATACTATGAGTGAGATAATATTTGAAGAATTAAAAATAGCAGGAATAAATAGTGATAAAGTCGTTGTCTTGTCTGGACCAACACATGCTGAAGAAGTAGGTAAAGGGTTACCATCAATGATAGTATCTGCAAGTGCAAATGAAATACATTCTAAATATATACAAGATGTATTTATGAATGAAAATTTTAGAGTTTATACAAATGTAGATGTAAAAGGTGTAGAGATATGTGCTGCATTTAAAAATGTGATTGCTATTGCTTCAGGTATATTAACAGGGCTTGGTTATGGTGATAATATGAAAGCAGCAGTTATAACACGTGGTCTTGCAGAAATGATAAGAGTAGGTGATGCACTGGGGTGTAAAAAAGAAACATTTTATGGACTTGCAGGTGTTGGAGATATGATAGTGACTGCTACAAGTACAAATAGTAGAAATTTTAATTTTGGAAAATATTTGGGACTTGGGGATAAAACCGATGAAGCATTGAAAAAAATAGGTATGGTTGTTGAAGGAATTAACTTTTTACCTAAGGCTATACAAATAATAGATAAATATAATCTTGATTTGCCAATTACAAATGGCGTAAATGAAATTGTATACAATAATATGGATGCAAAATATATAACCTCGTTACTTATGAAAAGAAGTAAGAAAGCAGAATGAGATGTCAATAAGATTATTGGATGAAAATACAATAAGCAAAATTGCTGCTGGTGAAGTCATAGAAAATCCATCGAGTGTAGTAAAGGAATTAATTGAAAACTCAATAGATGCAAACGCAAAGAGTATAAAGATTGAAATAAAAGGTGGCGGCACAGAACTTATAAAAGTTATTGATGATGGAGATGGTATAGAAAAGAATGACATACAGATGGCTTTTATGCAACATGCAACATCAAAACTTAAGGATATAAAAGATTTAGAGAATATATCATCATTTGGATTTAGGGGTGAAGCATTATCAAGTATAGCAGTAATAAGTAATGTGACACTTACAACAAAAAGGCGAGTTGATAATAAGAATTATGGGTATAAGTATATAGTAGATTTATCAAGTGATTTAAATGCACCCAAATTAGAAGAATATGCATCAAATGATGGAACTATTATAGAGATAAAGAATCTTTTTTATAATGTGCCTGTTAGAAAAAAGTTTTTAAAAGGCATACCTAAAGAAAATGCATTGGTGACAGATACAGTTATAAAGTTTGCTATATCAAGACCAGATATTATGTTTTCTTTAATTATAGATGATAAACTTAAGTTTAGTTCAAATGGTGATGGCAATTTAAAAAGTGTATTATTTTCATTATATGGTAGAGAAATAGTTGACAATTTAATATCTATAGATACTAATATTAATGATGTCATTGTAAAAGGATATATAGCAAAGCCAATAATAGCAAGAAATACAAGAAATGATGAGATATATTATATAAATAATAGATATATAAAAAGTAAAACTATTAGTGCTGCAATAGAAAATGCATATGAGGAATATTTAATGCAGCATAAATATCCATTAGTTGTTTTAAAAGTTTTTGTTGATGGCCAGAAAGTGGATGTAAATGTGCACCCTAAAAAAATGGAAGTTAGGTTTAGTAGTGACGAGTATATATATTATGCCGTTTATAATGCTATACACAATAAATTAAGTAGTTTAGAACTTATTCATGAAGAAAAAATTAGTGTTGAAAATGAAGCAGATGAATTAGATTATGAACAAGATTTGCAAGATAATGTCAAAGAAAAAAATACTACTATAGATGAATTGCCATCTCTTAACAACTCATTTAATACAAAAATAAAAAGTGGATTTAATTTATCTAATTTATATGAAAATCTTCATCGTGATAATAACACTCATGAAAAATATACGGAGACTTCATTTATCAAAAAGACATTAAGCGATGACCATAAATATATAGGACAAATATTTGGGACATATATATTAGTTGAGTATGAAGAGAAACTGTATATTATAGACCAACATGCAGCACATGAAAAAATTAATTTTGAAAAGATAATGAGTTCATATAAAAATGGCGAAGTGCTTCGTCAAAAAATATTTCCAAGTATTATTTTAAGACTTACACCAATTCAGTATAATGCAGTAGTTAATAATCTTGAGAGTTTTGAAAAAGTTGGCTATGAAATTGAAACTTTTGGAGATAATGATATAAAAGTTGATGCTGTGCCATATAATATATTTAATATTGGCAATGAAAAATTGCTTATGGATATAATAGATAGTTATTCAGATGATAAGAATAAAGAGCACTATGACAGTATAGTTGAAAAAATTGCTTCTATATCATGCAAAAAATCAATCAAAGCAAATTATATTTTATCACAAGAAGAAGTTAGACAACTTTTAAGAGATTTATTTAAATTGGAAAATCCATATAATTGTCCTCACGGTAGACCTACAATAATATCACTTAGTAAACAAGAGTTTGAGAAAAAGTTTGGAAGAATTATATGATATTAAAGGGGAATGTAATGAAGAAAAGTGTTTTAAAATGTATATTTATGCTTATATGTATGATGTTATTTTCGTGCTCAAAACAGGAAAAGAAACCTTTTGGCGCTGCAGATATTAATTATGAAGATATTGAAAAACTAGGAAATGAAGGGCCAAGAATAGAATCAGAGCATAAAGAGAATATGGCGCCATTTAGTGCTTTAAATTCAACTTCTGAAATAGGGCCAGAGAGTAGTGAAGACCCAAATATATCAAAAGCCCCTATGGCAGATAAAGAATTAGATCCGGACTATGGTGGTATACCAATAGTTACAAAAGAAACAACAAGATTTGTGGAAAGTGAAAGTAATGAATCTGAATAGTTTGAATAAAGAACAAAAAGAAGCGGTTCTCTATAATGAAGGACCACTTTTAATAATAGCCGGTGCTGGCTCTGGAAAAACCAGAGTTATTACTTATAAGGTTGCCTATTTAATTGAAAATGGTGTTTTACCTGAAAATATACTTGCCATTACATTTACTAATAAGGCGGCAAATGAGATGAAAGAAAGAGTGGCAAATATATTGGGGGAAAGCTCTAAAAAGATTTTTATTTCAACATTTCATAAGTTTTGTGGTAGGATACTTAGAGTATTTATAGAATCTATAGGCTACAATAGAAACTTTACTATCTATGATACAGATGACCAAAAAAAGATATTAACAAAAATTATAAAAGAATTAGGTTTTGATGATAAAAAAGTAAAAGCGAGAGCAGTGGCAAATAGGATTTCATATTGTAAAAATCATGACATTAGCATAGATGAGTTTAAAAAAAGTGCTAAAAGTGATATGGAAAAAATATATGTTAGATGTTTTGAAGTGTACGATAAGAAAATGTTTGAAAATAATGCGATAGATTTTGATGACATGTTACTCCTAACTGTAAAGATACTTAAAGAGAATGAAAAAATAAGACAACAATTATCTAACCAGTTTAAATATATACTAGTTGATGAGTACCAAGATACTAATATGGTTCAATTTGAGATTATCAAATTGTTGACTCTTGATGGCAGTAATAAATTAACTGTGGTTGGTGATGATGACCAAAGTATTTATAAGTTTAGAGGAGCAGATATAAGGAACATTCTTGAATTTGAGAATGTATTTGAAAATGCAAAAGTTGTAAAACTTACTCAAAATTATCGTTCCACTAATAATATATTAAATGTTGCTAATTCTGTTATAAAACATAATAGAGGGCGTAAAGATAAAGAACTATGGTCAGAAAATGGTGATGGTGCAAATGTTATATTTACGGAATATGAAGATGATAGTAAAGAAGCATATGCAATTATAAGTGATATAAAAAAGAATAATGATTATAAAAATACTGCTATATTATATAGAACTAATGCTCAATCAAGAAAGTTTGAGGAAATGTGTGTATCTTTTTCTATTCCATATACTTTAGTGGGTGGAGTAAACTTTTATGAGAGAAGAGAAATAAAGGATATACTTGCATATATGAATATATTGGTTAATCCGAGTGATACAAATAGTCTATTTAGAATTATTAATGTTCCTAAAAGAGGTATAGGAGAGTCAACTCTTGCAAAAATACTTGAATATGCAGGTAATAATAATATGATGCCGCTTGAAGCAATTTTCAATATAGATAATATAGATTTGACAACAAAAATTAAAGAGAAAATAAAAAAGTTTGTAGAGTTAATTACAATTTTAAGAGAAGAAAATGAAATTGATGGAATAATTGATAAGTTATTAAAGAATTGTTATGAAGAGTTTTTGATGGATGAATATGGAGAAGAAGAGGGTAAAGAAAGACTTGAAAATATATATGAGTTAAGAAATAAAGCAATTACATTTAAAGAAACTTACCCAGAAAATGCAAATAATGATATATTAAAAGATTTGGCAACTAATATGTCAGCACATATTATTTTAGAAGATTTTTTATATGAGATAGCGCTGGTATCAGATATAGATGACTTAAATGAACTTGAGGATAAATTAACACTTATGTCTCTACATGCATCTAAAGGGCTTGAATATGACAATATATATTTAACTGGTATGAATGAAGGACTTTTCCCTTCATATCAATCTATATCTTCTGATGATAGTGAACAGGAAATAGAAGAAGAGAGAAGACTGTGTTATGTAGGAGTTACACGAGCAAAAAAGAATCTCTATTTATCATCAGCAAGAAGAAGAATGATTAATGGTTCTTATAACACTTATGCGATTAGTCGCTTTATTGATGAAATAGAAGATAGTTTAATAGTAAAGAATAAATTAAAATCAGAAGCATTTCTTTTTAACAATGAAGATTTCGGTGGTTATGGATATAAGAATAAAAGATTTGGCAGTAGAGATAGATATGTGAGCATGAAGTCTCACTTTGAAGATATTGATAGTGCTGTAGTTTCAAAAATAGATTTAAAAAAGAGTATAGACACATATAAGACTGGTGCAAACATAGTAAAAGCGACATCACTTGAATATGTAGTAGGAGACAGAGTATCACATATAAAATTTGGTGAAGGCAAAGTGTTAAGCATTGAAGATATCGGAAGAGATTATGAAGTTACAGTAGAATTTGATGAATATGGGACAAAGACAATGTTTGCTGCATTTGCAAAATTGGAAAAAGTTTAGAATTGATACTTTTTTAAGTGCTATAAACTTTTAATAATTTAGAAAAGGAGAGTTTATTATGAAAGGCATTATTCTTGCAGGAGGTTCAGGAACAAGACTATATCCACTTACAATGGTTACATCAAAGCAATTATTACCAATTTATGATAAACCAATGATTTATTATCCACTGTCAGTATTAATGAGAGCAGAGATAAAAGATATATTGATTATATCTACTCCACAAGATACGGAGAGATTTAAAGACTTGCTAAAAGATGGAAGTCAGTTTGGCATTAATTTATCTTATAAAGTACAACCAAGCCCAGATGGACTTGCACAGGCATTTATTATAGGAGAAGAGTTTATAGGTAAAGATACAGTTGCTATGATTCTTGGTGACAATATATATTATGGGCATGGATTTGCTGACAAATTAAAAAAAGCAAGTAAGATTACAGATGGAGCGACTATTTTTGGATACTATGTTGATGACCCAGAGAGATTTGGAATTGTGGAATTTGATAATAATGGAGTGGCTATCAGTATAGAAGAAAAGCCAGAAAATCCTAAATCAAATTATTGTGTAACTGGTTTATATTTTTATGATAATGAAGTCGTATCTTATGCAAAAAGTTTAAAGCCTTCTAAAAGAGGTGAACTTGAAATTACTGATTTAAATAGAATATATTTAGAAAAAGGTAAGTTAAATGTTGAATTATTAGGTGCAGGTTTTACTTGGCTTGACACAGGAACACATGAATCACTTGTAGAAGCCACCAATTTTGTAAAAACAATAGAAGACCATCAACATAGAAAAATAGCATGCCTTGAAGAAATTGCATTTAGAAATAAATGGATAGATGAAAGAAAACTTAATGAGGCGTATGAGATATATAAGAAAAATGAGTATGGCAAATATTTAAAAGATGTTTTAGATGGGAAGTTTATAAATCAATAGATATGTAGGAGGTTTTTTATGAAGTTTATTGTAACTGGAGGAGCAGGTTTTATTGGTGGCAATTTTATGCACTATATGGTTAATAAATACCCTAATGATGAAATAATTTGTGTAGATTGTTTAACCTATGCTGGCAATTTAGAAACACTAGCCCCTATCAAAGATTGCAAGAATTATAAGTTTTATAAAATTGATATAACTGATAGAAAGGCTATATTTGAATTATTTGAAAAAGAAAAACCAGACTATTGTGTTAATTTTGCTGCAGAATCTCATGTCGATAGGTCTGTTGAAAATCCTGAAATATTTTTAAAAACAAATGTATTAGGTACACAGGTTCTTATGGATGCTTGTAGAAAATATGGGATTAAAAGATACCACCAAGTTTCTACTGATGAGGTCTATGGTGATTTACCACTTGATAGACCTGATTTGCAATTTGATGAAACATATCCAATCAAAACTTCAAGCCCATATTCTGCATCCAAGGCTTCAGCAGATTTATTCGTTATGGCATATCATAGAACATTTAAATTACCTTGCACGATTAGTAGATGTTCCAATAATTATGGACCATATCATTTCCCTGAAAAGTTAATACCACTTATGATTAGTAGAGCACTCAATGATGAAAAATTACCAGTATATGGAGAAGGTAAAAATGTGAGAGACTGGCTCTATGTAGAGGACCACTGTATTGCTATTGATATGATTGTTAGAAATGGAAAAGATGGCGAAATATATAATGTAGGTGGACATGAAGAAAAGGCAAATATTGATATAGTAAAAATTATTTTGGACAAACTTAATAAGCCAACATCTTTAATAGAGTTTGTCAAAGATAGACCTGGACATGATTTGAGATATGCCATGAATTCATCAAAACTTGAAAGAGAACTTGGATGGAAGCCATCAGTTACTTTTGATGAAGGTATTGATAAAACTATTACATGGTATCTATACAATAAGCCTTGGTGGGAACATATAATTAGCGGAGAATATAAAAATTATTTTGACAAGATGTATGGATATAGAATGAATTCTTAATAGGAGTAATTGACAATGAATGATAACGAAAAAATAGTTCTTGTTACGGGTGCGAGAGGACAACTGGGGCACGATATAGTAAAAGAACTCACAAATCATAATATAAAATATATTGCAACTGATAGTGATGATTTGGACATAACCGATGAAAAAATAGTAAAAGACTTTTTTAAGAATCACAGTATATCGCACGTAATACATTCAGCAGCATATACTCAAGTCGATAAAGCAGAAGTGGAGAAAGAACTTAATCATAAAATTAATGTATATGGCACATCTAACATAGTAAACGAGTGTATGAAGCATGATATTCCTATGGTTTATTTTTCTACTGATTATATATTTGGAGGTGAGGGGAGTGAGCCATATCATGTAGATGATAAGGCAAATCCTCTTGGAGAATATGCCAAGTCAAAATATGAGGGTGAGTTATTAGTAAAAAAATTAAGTAAATACTATATTGTAAGAATTTCTTGGGTTTTTGGCATCAATGGAAATAATTTTATAAAAACTATGCTAAAACTTGCTGAAACGAAAAATGAATTAAATATAGTATCAGACCAAATAGGCTCACCAACATATACAGTTGATTTATCAAAATTGATTATAGATATGATACAAACTGATAAATACGGTGTGTATCATGCTACAAATGAAGGTTTTGTATCTTGGGCAGATTTTGCCAGAGAAATATTCAAGAGAACAAATAAAAATGTAGTTGTTCATAATGTGACTACTGAAGAGTATAACGCTAAAGCACTTAGACCAAAGAATTCAAGGCTTGATAAATCAAAATTAGTAGAGAATGGATTTAGTAAATTACCAACTTGGCAAGATGCATTAGATAGATTTTTAAAAGAATTAAATAATTAAGAGGTATATATGGGTAAATATTTTGGAACGGATGGATTTAGAGGAGAGGCAAATGTAACACTCACTGCTGACCATGCATTTAAGATAGGAAAATTCCTTGGATATTATTATAGTCGCAATAACAACAAATGTAGAGTTGTTATTGGTAAGGATACAAGAAGGTCAAGTTATATGTTTGAATATGCTATTGCAGCAGGAATAACTTCTACTGGTGCAGATGCTTATCTTTTACATGTGACAAGTACACCTTCTATAAGTTATTTAGTTAGAACAGAGCAATTTGATGTGGGAGTTATGATTTCTGCTTCTCACAATGTTTATAGTGACAATGGAATAAAATTGATAAATGGTAATGGAGAAAAATTGGAAGAAAGTGTCACTGATATGATAGAAGATTATCTTGATAACAAGATACCAGAAGTTCCATACGCAACAAAAACAAATATTGGTAGAACTGTTGATTACTTTGCAGGAAGGAATAGATATCTTGGCTATCTTATATCTATACCTATGAATAGTTTTAAAGATAAAAAGGTAGCACTTGATTTAGCAAATGGCTCAGCATTTCAAATTGCACAAGGAGTATTCAATGCACTTGGGGCTGAAACTTATGTGATTAATAATAATCCAAATGGTTCAAACATAAATGATAATGCTGGCTCTACGCATATAGAAGGACTTAAAAGGTATGTGATTGAAAATAAGATGGATGTAGGTTTTGCATTTGATGGAGATGCAGATAGATGTATGGCTGTTGATGAGATGGGAAATGTGGTAGATGGTGATAAAATACTTTATATATGCGGAAAGGATATGAAGGAAAATGGAAAACTAAAAAAAGACACAGTTGTTACTACTGTTATGTCTAATCTTGGTTTGTATAAAGCATTTGACAATATAGGGATTAAATATGAAAAAACAGCAGTTGGAGATAAGTATGTGCAGGCTTGTATAAAAGAAAATGATTACTCATTTGGCGGTGAACAATCAGGACATATAATTTTTGCAAAATACGCAAATACTGGCGATGGTGTACTTACTGCTTTAAAATTAATGGATGTAATGATTAGCAAAAAAACCACACTTGGTGAACTTGCTAAAGATGTAATATTATACCCACAAGTGTTAAAAAATGTAAAAGTAAATGATAAGAATAAATGTATGAATGATGAAGAAATCATACAAAAAGGCAAAGAGATTGAAAAAGAACTTGGAGATAATGGCAGACTTTTACTTAGAGCATCTGGCACTGAAAATGTAGTGAGAATAATGATTGAAGCAGATGACAAAAAAATCTGTGATAATTATATAAAACAAATAGAAGATGTAATCATTAAAAGAGGTTATGCTTCATAATGTTCAGAGTTATAGTCACAAGTTTTATAGTTCCAATATTTGTTGATAGTATAGCAAGTGGTAGATTTACAGTTTTGCCAAGAAAAAAGAGAACATATCTATATAATGTTGTTGCAGTGATGTTGTTATATACATTGTTAAATATATTTTTTTGGCAATATCAAATAAACTTTTTAATACTTATAACATTATATTTTATTATTGCGATTGCTATGTATTATGTCCACGAGTTTAGAGGAACAAATATTAATATGTCGGATATATTATCTATTAATACTGCTAAAGAGGTTGCAAGTGGATATAAGTATGAAGTAACGCCCACTATGCTTGTATCATTTATAATTATAGTTCTAGAATATATAGTTCAAATATTTTATTATAAGATTGATTTATTAGAGAATTACAATAAGGGCATTAATGGGTTTTATACTGCCAATATAGGAAAATATAATGTATTTTTGTATGAAATAAAAGAAATACTTATTTTTATATTCTTATTTTCCTTATTAAGAGATATTGTATCGAAAAATAAATATGATTATTCAATAATGGCAGGTAATAATGAAGGATATTTATATAATTTTTATTCATCAATACCATTTTTCCATAAGAATAATAAAGAAAATAAATTATATGATGATAACTTAAGTATTGATATAACAAAGGATGATTTAACATCTTTAAAAAATAAAGTATCTTTTAATAAATTAGACACAAAAAATGCACAAAGCATTGATAAATTTATAAGTGAATCAAAAAAGCCACATGTCATTGTCATAATGAATGAAAGTTTTGGTTCAGTAAATAGAAGAATAAAAACAAATGTTAAAGTAACAAACTACTATGACAATTTAAAAGGTGTAATAAAAGGGGATTTATATGTCAATACCTTTGGTGGCGGAACAGCCAATACAGAGTTTGAGTTTTTGACAGGTGTATCAATAGGTAATTATCCATATCCTGTGATGCCATACAACAATTTTGTAAAAAAGGATAAGTATAGTTTGGCGCATTATTTTAAAAAATTGGGATATAAGACTTTTGCCATGCATCCTTATACTGCTACTAATTATAATAGAGATAAAGTATATAAGAGATTTGGCTTTGATGAACTTTTGTTTTTTGATGACTTTCAAAACAAAAAGTATGTCCGTAGTTTTGTGAGTGATGCTTCAATGTATGAAGAGATTATTAGAAGATATGAATCAGTAAAGAATAACAATGAAACTGCATTTATATTTGGAATAACAATGCAGAATCATAGTGGATATTCAAAATTTGATGGGCAAGAAGTAGTCTCATACATTGATAACATTAATGCATATGAAAAAGAGTCACTTGATTCATATTTATCGCTTATGAAAATCTCTGATGACAGCATTAGATTATTAATAAATTATTTTGAAAAAGAAAAAGATAATGTTGTATTACTATTCTTTGGAGACCACAATGCAAGTTTTGGAAGTAGTATAAATAGTTTAGTGTATGATACTAATTTTAATTATGAATGTTCAAATGCATATGTAACCCCATTTTTTATATATAATAATTTTGAAAAAAATAATAGAGCAATAGAAGGTATATCTGCTAATTTCTTAAGTTTAGAATTATTAAAGAGTGCACACTTGCCATTTGATGATGTACATATATTGATGGATAGTATTTATAAAGAATATAGTGTCTACAATTTTCACAAAAGAAAAAAAGTAAATGATGGAGAACTATGTGACATTAATTTTGATAGGTTAATGGAGTTTGAAGAGGAATATTTAAAATAATGGAAATATATTTTGACAATGCTGCCACTACAAGAATAGATGCAGAAGTAGAAAAGAAAATAGAGGAAATTAATAGATTAGTGTATGCCAATCCATCGGCAATGCATAGGCTTGGATATTTTGCTGAAGAGCAAGTGAAAAAATCAAGTGAGACCATAGCCAATATTTTACACTGTGATAGTTCTGAAATAATATGGACTTCTGGTGGGAGCGAAAGCAATAATATGGCTATAAGAGGCTACACTAGTTTATATAAGAAAAGCGGAAACAAAATTGTAACAACAAAAATGGAACATGCATCAGTGTATAAAGTATTTGAAAGTTTGAAAGAAGATGGTTTTGAAGTAATTTATATAGATGTAGATAGTGAAGGGCATATAAATATTGACGAATTAAAACAAATTGTTGACAGTAATACTATATTAGTGTCTATAATGTATGTAAATAATGAAATTGGCTCTGTGCAAAAAATAGAAGAGATAGGTAAATTGATAAAAGAAAATAACATGAATTGTGCATTTCACGTTGATTTTGTACAAGGATTTGCCAAATATAGAATAAATGTAAAAAAAAGTTGTATAGATTTTCTCTCTATTAGTTCGCATAAGTTCAATGGACCAAAGGGAGTAGGAATATTATATAAAAATAAGGATGTAAGAGTGAAACCGCTTATACTTGGTGGTTCTCAACAAAATGATTTAAGAGCAGGAACTTTAAATGTTCCTGGCATAGTAGGTACAGCAACAGCTGCTAAAATAGCATATGAAATAATAGATGAAGAATATAATAAACTTAAAAATCTTAAAGAATATTTAATAGATAAATTAGAACAATTAAATGATATATATGGTATAATTAGTATTAATAGTAAGAAAGATGAATCTTTTGCTCCGCATATAGTTTCTGTAACATTTAAAAATATAAGAGCAGAAGTTATGCTTCATGCACTTGAAGATAAAGGAGTGTATGTATCAGCAGGGTCAGCCTGTTCTTCACATCAAAAAAAGTTAAGCAGGACATTAACGAGTATAGGATTAAAATCAGAGTTAGTGGAGAGTACTATAAGAATATCATTTGGCAAATATAACAAAAAAGAGGAAATAGATAATTTTATTGAAATATTAAATGAATTAATACCTAAATTAAATATAAGAAAATAAAAGTTATGAAAAAGTTTAATTTGAGAAAAATACATATATTATTTACATTAGTATTTGTTATTGTCTTTTCTATATGTTTTGAAACTTTAGCAATCTGGGGAGAAAAAGATAGCAAAAAGTTTTGGCTTGATAGTGATGGATTATTGGCAAAAAACGGATGGAAACTTATTGATGATGATAATGATGGAGTAGGGTATTATTATTATTTTGATGAGGAAGGATTTATTTTGACAGATGATATAACTCCTGATTATAGAATAGTGGGAACTGATGGTAGAAGAATTGATTATGATGGCAATGCAGTAAGTGAAGAAATATCATCTATTACACTTGGAGATGTTGAAGATACACAAGTTTTAAGTGCTGACATATTGGCACAAATTAATGCTGAACAAGGGGACACACTTAAAGTTGAAAAGGGAGTGTTTTCATCAGGGCAAGTATTATACGCAAAAGACCCTACACTAATTGATGGACCAACTCCTGCTGACAATATAGTTATAGAAGTTAATCCAGATGGAACTGCAAGAACAATACTTGGTCCAAATGTTGTCTTAAGAGAAAGAAAATCAAGAAATAGTCAATTTAGTGACCCATCAATTAGTAAAAAAATGCAGGACCATGTAAAGGATGGCGATAAGTATAGCAAAAAAGTTAATGGAACTACATTCACAAAACAAAAATGGAAAGACGTAATGGCATTAAAAGGAACAGGAGCAACCATAACATTTGATAATCCAAGTAACAATTTCAATAAGTTGAAAGGAAGGATAGCAACTCACTATTTTACATATTCTGATAGAACCACTCAATGTACTTTATATATATATGGTGATGATGATGGAGAAGAATTACTATCTACATCAGAGTTTAATTATAATAGTGGAACTTCATTTGAATGTATTTTCCCTAAGAAAACTAATGCAATAAGATTTGAATTGGAAGTTACAGGTCAATACACATCAAGAGTTTGTTATCTTAGAAATTGTGAATTTGGCTTTGATAGAGAGGCATATGAAGAAGAACTATATGATGATGAAACAGAAAGAGAATATAGATTAAGAGTTGGAACAGAATCAGATGCAGAATACTATGATGAAGAGGATGAAGATGAAGATTTTGCAGGACTCGGAGAAATTGCACTTGAAGGCGAAGACCCTGTATCAAGATACAATAGATTGAATAATATTAATATGGGCGATGAATATTGGGCTAATTATGAATATGAAGAAGGTGATGATACTATAACAGCGGAAATGATAGCATCTATTTCAGAAGCGAAAAAAAGAATGGAAGAAAGAGCGAAAGCAAGCGATGAAATATCAGGACCTAATTTTGACCCAGAATTGTTAAAACAAACTGAAGCACTTGGACCAGATGGTTCAAGTAGAATTATAGCGGGTCATGATGAAGGGGGAGAAGAGTAATTATGAAGAGCCTTGAGTATCTAAAACTACTTTCAAATCAATTTCCAAATCAAGAAAAAACATGTGTAGAAATAGCCAATTTAAGTTCTATTTTGACACTGCCAAAAGGAACAGAGTTTTTCTTATCAGATTTACATGGTGAAAATGAGGGATTTATACATTTGCTTAGGTCTGCATCAGGAATAATTCGTGCTAAATTAAAGTTTATTTTTGATGATGAGATGAATGATGAAGAAATATTAGAGTTTGCTAATATAATATACTATCCGATTGAAAAGTTAGACCCGATTGATTTTAGAGATGAAAAAACTTTTGAATTTCAAAAAACAACAATTTTGAGACTTATAAGAGTTGTAAAAGATATATCAAGTAAGTATTCAAAATCAAAAGTTAGAAAATCTGTAAATCATGAATATGCTTATATATTGGATGAGTTGATTTATAAAGATGTTGATAGAGACAATGTAAAAAAAGAGTTTTATTATGATGAAATAGTTAATTCAATAGTTGAGATAGGTCTTGCAAAGAGATTTATAACTGCAATGTGTGAACTTATACAAAAACTTGCTGTTGATACATTACATATAGTTGGAGATATATTTGATAGAGGACCAAGGCATGATTTAATTCTTGATGAATTGATGAACTTCCATAATGTAGATGTAGAATGGGGAAATCATGATATTGAGTGGATGGGTGCATCTCTTGGAAATGAAGTTCTAATTCTTAATGCTATGAGAAATGCTGTTAGGTATAATTGTTATGATATGCTTGAAGATGGTTATGGAATAAGTTTAAGAGCATTAAACGATTTTGCAGCAAGAACTTATGAAAGTGACCCTTGTGAGTTGTTTATGCCTAAAATTTTGGATGAGAATAAATATGATGTTGTTCGTCCAAGTTTATCTGCAAAGATACAAAAAGCATTGGCTATAATGCAGTTTAAAGTTGAAGGAAAATTAATAAAGAAACATCCAGAGTATAATATGAAAAATCGTATTATGCTTGAAAGAATAAACTATGACAATTTTACAGTTGATGTAGATGGAAAGAAGTATAAATTACTTGATATCAATTTCCCAACTGTTGATAAGAATGACCCATTAAAACTAACTGAAGAAGAAGAAACTTTACTTACTTCCTTAAAGATGAGTTTTATCCATTCGCGAAAATTAAAAGAACATATTAAGTTTTTATACGATAAAGGAAGTTTGTATAAAATATATAATGGTAATTTGTTATATCACGGAATTATACCATTTGATGAGGATGGTGGGTATGCAATTTTTAAAGGTTTTGATGGAAAACAAAACTTGAAAGAGAAGTCATTATTAGATTATTTTGATAAAATAATAAGGAATGCATATAATGATGTAAAATTACATCACTTTGAATCAGATAATATTGATGCTATGTATTATATGTGGTGCGGAAGTATGTCTCCACTTTTTGGCAAGGACACTATCAAAACTTTTGAATTATATTTTTTAGCAGAAAAAGAGGCTCAAGTTGAGAACAAGAATTCATATTATAAGTTTTATCAAGATGAAAATGTTGCTATAGATATTTTAAAGAAGTTTGGTTTAAATGAAAGTGGACATATTGTAAATGGCCATGTTCCAGTAAAAACTTTAAAAGGTGAGAGCCCAGTCAAGGCAAATGGCAGATTGTTCATTATTGATGGAGGAATGTCTAAAAGTTATCAAAAAAGTACTGGCATAGCAGGATATACTCTTATAAGTGATTCAGTTCACTTGACTATAGCAACACATAAACCTTATGAAAAAGGGAAAATGAATACACCTGAAACACAGGAAATAGAGAATATAGCAAAAAACGGAAGACTTAGGATAAAGGATACAGATAGGGGCAAGGAAATAATGGCTAAAATAAGCGATTTAAAAGAACTTTTAGATGCATTTAGAAGTGGGCTGATTAAAGAGGTGTAGATAATAACTATATAATGTAGATAGATAATAAGACCATAACTATTATGGTCTTTTTTATTAGACAATTACAAAAAAAGTTTATATAATATACACAAAAAGGACACAATGTTAAAGTAATATATATTTATGGAAAAAAACTGCTTAAAAAAACTAATTTTAATGAGTTTTGTATTTACATTTAGTTTTGTTACATTTATACAGGCTAAAACAATAAAAACAGAAAATGACAAGTTTGAAACATTAGTAACTCTTAAGATTATTGAAGATACTGGAAACTTGGATGAACCAGTTACAAGAGCAGAATTTACAAAGTTTTTAATTAGGGCATCAAAATATAGAGATAAGATTCCAGAATACATTTCAGAAAATGTATGTAATGATGTAAGTGAAACCACCCCTTATGCACCATATATAAAAAAGGCAATAGATGAAGGATACATGTTTACATACTTAGGTGGATATTTTAAACCAAATGAGTTTGTTACATATAGTGACTTGTCTCGTGCAAGTTTAGCACTATTATCATATACCAATGAAGATTTTAGAGGCAATCAAGTAGTAGGTCGTAATTTAAAGTTTAGAGCACTTAAATTAGATGAAAACATAGAAAAAAGCGAAAATGACATATTAAGTAAAAAAGATATTATATATGGAATATATAATACACTAAAAGAAAAAGTAAAAGATACAGAAAATATATATGGGAAGACTGTTTTTCCTGATTTGATTATAGATAGCGATAATGAAATAAATGCGAGTGAGTATATTATAAATGAAATAAAAGGCCCATATGTTTTTAAGGATAGTAACAATATAGATATTGATTTTGATTTAAATGAACATAATGTCTATATAAATGGAGTTAATAATAGTTTTGAAGATTTAAAATATGATATAGATGTGTATGGTTATGCAATATGCTATGTTGATAAAAATAATAAATTGTTGTATGCATACACAGAAAGACAGGACATAGCCGCACCTGTAATGCTTAGAAAAGGATATATTTATAAAATTTATTATGCAGTATCTAATCCACTTGTGCCATATAGGGTTGATATAGATAAATATAAGTACTATTTAGATAGCGAAGAAGTCAAGTTTAATTTTTCAGCAAGTGGCTTTTTTAAAGAAGATGATTATATAGTGTATCTATGTAATAAAATGAATGATATAACGACATCATATCGTGATAGTAGTGGAAATATTGTTTATGAAAATGATGAAGCAGAACCATACAATGGTTCAATCATTATGGCATATAATATATCATTAATTAGGCAAGACAAGAGGTAAATTATGAAATTATATTTAAAAAGAATGTTATCATTGCTAATGCTTGTTACTATAATTTTGAATGGAAAAACTGTATGCTTTGCCGCCACAACAGCAGGGCAAGAGATGAGAACACAGGTTTTATATCTTGCTGATATAATAACGAGTGACAATTTTATGAATGACTTTATTACAAGAGGAGAATTTGCACGGATGGTTGTTAAAGCCTCTTCATTTAAAGATTCAGTAAATGCAAGTGATGTAAGTACAGCATTTTTGGATGTTGAAAGTGTTAATGAATATGCACCTTATATCAAAATTGCAACAAAAGAAAATTATATGACATCCTATCTTGGTGGATATTTTAAACCAAATGATTATGTAACTATGAAAGATTTGGTTAGAGCCTGTCTTGCACTTCTTGGTTATGAAAATACTGACTTTAAAGGAAGCCAAGTGCAAGGTAGATACGAACTGTTCTGTTCTTTACGGATGAATGAAAATGTAGATAAATTAGTAAATGATTTTGTCACAAAAAAAGATTGCGTGAATGCTATATATAATACATTAAAAACCAAAAAGAAAGACTCAAATACTGCGTATGGGACAACCGTTTTTAAAGATTTATCTGTAAATAGCGATGGAGATTTAAATGCTACTGGGCTTACTAAAACCAAATTAGAAGGACCTTTTATATTAAAGAGAGGCGAAGCACTTAATTTAGCAATTCCTTTTGACATAACAACAGCAAATATATTTATAAATGGCACATCACAGAGTCTTGAGCAAACAATGAGAGAACTTAATAATAGTGGATATCTTGTTTATTACTACAATAAAACGACAAAAACTATATATGTATATAAAGAAGGAACTACACTTGAATCATCTACATTAGTTAAAAAAGGTTATGTGAATCATATATATTATAGTGCTAGTGATACAATAACGCCTACAAGAGTTGAAATTGACTTATCATATTATACGCTTTCCAGTTCAGAAGTGAAGTTTGCATTTTCATATTCGGGGACTATACATGTAGGTGACCAAATTATATTTATATATACAAAGGCAAATGATTCAGTAGCGAGTGATGAAGATACTTCATCTGATGGAGAAGTTGAAACTATAGGAACAATCACACATGCATATCTGTACAATTTAAAATATTAGAAATTATTATTAAACAAAATTATATATTGGAGACTATATGAAATTTAACTTTGAAAAACTTAAAAATATTTTTCATAAAAGTGAAAAAAATGAGATTGATAAAATAAGCAATAATATTCAAGTGGAAGCAGGCTCTGTGAGTTCAGATACTTTTGTTAAATCTGAATTAAGCGATGAAGATATAGAGGCTACAAATGCTGCTAAAGATGAGATAAAAAGACAAAAGCAGAAGAAAAAGCAATTAATTAGGAAAATTATAGTTATTATTGTAATTATAGTTTTAATTATATTTATTGTAAGGCTATTACTAAATATGAAAAAGAAACAGAGCGAAACGGCTGAGATAATGAAAAATGTGTCTTCGGTTAGAGTTATGAATATATCATCAGAAATATCAGGTTCAGGAACATTAAAGCCAAAAGATAGTTATACAATAACATCTCTTGTAGAAGGAAATGTAACTAATGTATTTTTTGAACTTGGAGATGAAGTCATAAAAGACCAATTACTCTTAACGATTGATAGTCAAAGTGCATATAGAACTATAGTAAATGCATCTTCATCTATAGCACAAGCAAAAGATACATATAATCAAGCAAAATATGAATATGAAAAACTGTCGAGTGATTATTCTGGAAGAACATTTAAATCACCATATGCTGGAGCGCTTAGGACTTTCAATGTAAAAAAAGGAGATAAATTAAATAATAATTTTGAGGTTGGAAGTATAGTTAATGATGCACAAATGACTTTAAAAGTTCCATTTTCAAGTATTGATGCTATGAATATTAGTGTGGGTCAAGTGGCTACACTTGAATTGCAAGAGACAGGGGAGTTGCTACAAGGTAGAGTAAAAAGTGTTGCAGAAGAATCTCAAGCAGAGTCTTCAGGAGCACTTGTAAAATATGTAACAATAATTTGCGATAATCCTGGAGGTCTCACAACTAATAATACAGCGATAGCGTATATTGGTAATTCAAAATCAATAGAGGATGCAAGTTTTTTATTAGATGTTGATGAAAAAATTGTCTACGAGGATGGCTCTGGTATAGAAGTAGAAAAGTTGCTTGTATCAGAGGGTGCTATTGTAAAAAAAGGGACACCACTTTTTGTAATTACTGAAGAGACATTTAATAATGTGGTGACTAATAAAAAGAAAGCATATTTGCAGGCTGAAGAGGCACTTACTAAAGCAGAAAATAATTATGATGATGCTATAGACCAATATGATGAATATTATATAACTGCTCCAATAGCAGGAACAGTAATAACTAAAGATGCAAAAGTTGGAGACAAGATACAAAAAAGTAGTAATTCAGCAAAAACGCTTGCTACAATTTATGATTTATCTGAACTTACATTTGATATGGACATAGATGAACTTGATATAAATAATATAAAAGTGGGGCAAGAAGTAAATGTTCAAGCAGATGCATTTAATAATAAAGTATTTAAAGGCAAAATTACAAATGTGAGTCTTGTTGCAGCTAATTCAAATGGTGTGACAAATTATCCAGTTACTGTGACACTCACTGATATAGGAGATTTACTTCCTGGTATGAATGTTGATGCCTATGTAGTACTTGCAAGAGTTGATAATGCTATTGCTATACCAGCAGATGCACTTCAAAGAGGTAATGTGGTATATGTACTTAATACATCAAAAACTATTGTAGAGGGAAACTATAATACTGAAGGTATATCTGATAGAGTTAAGAATAGAGTGCCAGATGGCTTTACTGCTATAAATGTTGAAACTGGCATATCAAATGAAAATTACATAGAGATAAAGTCTGGATTGCAAGAAGGCGATGAAGTGTATGTAACAACTACAACCACTAATACAAATCAAATGTTTGGTGGCATGGGAGGAATGGGCGGACCTCCAATGGGTGGTGGCGGAGGCAATAGAAGATAAGCATATGAATACTCCTTTAATAGAGATGAAAAATGAATATAAGATTTATATTATGGGAACTGAACAAGTGTATGCAAATGATAATATAAATTTAAAAATATATAATGGAGAGTTTGTTGCAATAGTGGGAAAGTCAGGTTCTGGCAAATCAACTCTTATGAACATTATTGGTGCACTTGATAAACCTACAAGTGGTAAATATATATTAAATGGTAGAGATACAAGTACTATGACAGATGATGAGTTGGCAGATATAAGGAATCAGACTATAGGATTTATTTTTCAACAATACAATTTATTACCAAAACTTACTTTGCTTGAAAATGTAGAGTTGCCACTTTTGTATGCTGGAGTAAAAGCGAGTGAGAGAAGAAGTAGAGCACTTAGTTCACTCGGTAGAGTAGGGCTTAAAGAGAAATATTCACAATATCCAAATCAACTATCAGGTGGACAACAACAAAGAGTATCAATAGCACGAGCACTTGCAGGAAATCCAAGTTTATTACTTGCAGATGAGCCCACTGGTGCTCTTGATTCCAAAACTTCAAGAGAAGTATTGAACTTTTTAAAACAATTACATAGTGAAGGAAATACTATAGTTATGATAACTCACGATAATTCTATTGCACTTGAAGCGAAAAGAGTTGTAAGAATTCATGATGGAAAAATAATTTTTGATGGAGATACAGAAGAATATGCTTCAAAGTTTCAAACTAGCAATTAAAGCAATCCTTTCAAATAAAATAAGAAGTCTTTTGACTATGCTCGGTATAATAATTGGTGTAGCGGCAGTTATTATATTAGTTTCTATTGTGTCAGGCTATATGGGACAGATGGTTAAGCAATTTGAAGAGATGGGAGTCAACAAGATAACAATTTTTTGTAGAAACATGACAACAAGACATATGGATGATAATGATATGTATAGTTTTTGGGATGAACATCCTAACTTAATTTCTGGTTTATCACCAAGTGTTTCATTATCTAATGCTAAAGTAAAGTCAGGAAATGAAAACTTGGAGTCTACAACTATAATAGGGGTCTCAGAAGATTATCTTGACATACAAAAGTATAAAATAGAAGAAGGAAGAGGGCTTGTATATGCTGATGTTGCAGGCCGTTCAAGTGTGTGCATAGTTGGGGCATATGTGGCAAATACTTTTTATGGCTCATCTGATAAGGCGATTGAAGACTCTATAAAAATTAATGGTAAACCTTTTTCAATAGTAGGAGTTATAGAAACTCAGGATGAAGATAATTTTGATGAAGGTGGAACTGATGATTTTATATGGATACCATATACTGTGGCAACTAAAATGTCAAGGAATGGATATATAAATAATTATGTTTTGACATCAAGTGATACAGATTATACAAATGAAATAACAACAAAACTTAAAGAAAAGTTATACAATATTTTTAAGAATGAAAGATTGTATAATGTGACAGCCAATTCATCAATTATAAAACAGTTAAATGAAGAAATAGGTACTTTAACTGCCATGCTTGCAGGAATTGCAGGAATATCATTATTAGTAGCAGGTATTGGTGTTATGAATATAATGTTGGTATCAGTAACTGAACGAACAAGAGAGATAGGAATTAGAAAAGCACTCGGAGCAAGGCAAGGAGTTATAATGCAGCAATTTGTAATAGAGGCAGCAGTAACTTCTACAATAGGAGGCATAATGGGAATTGCTATTGGCGCACTTGCTACCAAATCAATAGGTGCAATGATGGAGATAGAAGCAAATCCAACAATTTGGGCGGTCATATTATCATTTGGAGTATCAGTAGCAATAGGATTGATTTTTGGATATTTACCTGCAAAGAGTGCTGCAAAACTTAATCCTATAGATGCACTTAGAACAGATTAGCAGCAATTTAATATTATAGATGAAAAGAATAGCAAGTTTAAGTCAGGAAACAGCAATAAGACATGGAAATGGACCGTGTATAGTGCTGTCAGGACCTGGTAGCGGAAAAACTTTTGTACTCACAAATAGAATACTCAATTTAATAATTGAATATGGTGCAAAACCAGATTCTGTTTTGGTTATTACTTTTACCAGAGCAGCAGCAAATGAAATGAAATCACGATTTTTATCACTTGTAAAAGAAAACAATATAAAATTAAGTGATTTGCCTAATTTTGGAACATTTCATTCTATATTTTTTGAAATATTAAAAAATGAGTTTGGCTATAATAAAGACAGTTTAGTAAGTGAAGAAGATGAAAGAAAGTTATTGTCAGAAGTTTTAGAATGTGATAAAGAACTAAAAGTAAATAATGATTTAATAACAAACATAATTAAAGATATTAAGAATTATAAGTTATATTCAGAAAGAGATGAAAGATTTATACCAAAGTTTTTAAGTATTAATCAATTTAGAAAAATATATGATGCTTATCAAGAAAAACTATTTAATAATAAAAAACTTGATTTTAGTGATATGATAAGTAAATGTGAAGAATTGCTATCAATACATGGAGATATTTTATCTTATTATCAAGACAAATATAAATATATACTGATAGATGAGTTCCAAGACATAAATAAGTCTCAATATGATATAGTAAAGATGATTTGTAAAAATGAGAACTTATTTGTAGTTGGTGATGATGACCAAAGTATATATAAGTTTAGAGGCTCACATCCAAGAGTGATGAATAATTTTATAAAAGACTTTAAGAAGGCAAAGAAAGTTTATTTGACGGACAATTATAGATGTGCAAAAAAAATTGTTAAGATTTCAAAATTAATTATAAATAATAATATAGATAGATTTAAAAAAGATTTAAAGTCAAAGCGTGATGAAATAGGGAAACTACAGATTAAGGCATTTGTTGATTCTACTGAAGAAAATAAGTACATAATAAAATTGGTAAAAGATTATGAACGAATGGGAATTGCTTTATCAGAAATGGCAATACTATATAGAACAAATCTATTGTCACACTCTATTAGAAGCGATTTGGCTAAAGAAAGTATACCGTTTAGAATAAAAGGCGAATCAAAGAGTGTATATGATAATTTTGCAGTAAAAGATATAATCTCATATATAACTTATGCTATAAAAGGCAACGACTCACAATCACTTATAAGTATCGCAAATAAGCCAATTAGATATATAAGTCGTGATGCGATAAAATATGCAGGCACAACTATTGATGACTTAATAAATTACTATAAAAATAAAAGTTATGTATTAAATAGTTTATATAAATTAAAAAATGATATAAATATAATAAAAAAGAGTATAACACCACTTGCCATAAGATATATTAGAGTAAATATGTTATATGATAAATACTTGTTAGACTATTGTAGAAAAAATGATATTGACTATGAAGATATAATGGAAATACTTGATGCGCTGGAAGAAGAAGCAATAAAGCATAAAGATTTAAATGAGTTCATCGACTATATTGAAAAATATGATAAAGAGTTAAATGAAGTAAATGAAAAAGATGATGCAATAAATTTAATGACATTTCATCTTAGTAAAGGACTTGAATTTAAAATTGTATTCATTATAGATGCAAATGATGGACTTATACCGCATAAAAAGAGTATTAGAGAAAATGATTTAGAAACAGAAAGAAGACTCTTTTATGTAGCAATGACAAGAGCAAAAGATAATTTACATATATTTTTCACAACAAGGCGATTTGGGAAAAATTTTAATGCTTCAAGATTTGTTGTTGAAGCGATTGGAGGTCAAAATGGAAAAAAAAGATAAAATTTTGATAGTAGATGATGAAGCAAGAATGAGAAAACTCATTGGAGACTTTTTAATCAATAATGGATTTGATATCTTAGAGGCTGCTGATGGAGAAGAAGCACTTAAAGTATTCTATTCTACTAAAGGCATCAGTTTAATAATACTTGATGTGATGATGCCAAAACTAAATGGTTATGAAACTTTGAAAAGAATTAGAGAAGATTCAAAAGTTCCAGTTGTTATACTTACTGCAAAAGGAGAAGAAAATGACCAAATCAAAGGATTTGTGTCTGGTGCTGATGACTATGTGCAGAAGCCATTTTCACCAAAGGTATTGGTAGCAAGAATCAATGCTATACTTAGAAGGAATGAAACTAGTACTGAGACTGTAGAAATCGGCGGAATCAAAATTGATAAGACCGCACATCAAGTATTTGTGGATGATAAGCCAGTGGATTTTTCATTTAAGGAGTTTGAACTTTTAGATTACTTAATTGAAAATAAAGGGATAGCATTAACCAGAGAAAAAATATTAAACGCAGTGTGGAACTTTGATTATTTTGGTGATGCAAGAACAGTTGATACTCATATTAAAAAAGTCAGAGCAAAACTTGGCAAAAGAGGAGAGTGTATCAAAACACTTTGGGGATTTGGATATAAATTTGAATATGATGATGATAAAAAGCAGACTAAAAAGAAAAAATAAGTGTTATGAAAAAAAGTATTAAAATAAAACTTACTATTACATTTATAATAGTTATAGTATGCTGTATTGGCAGCATACTGCTTTTTAATACATTATTTTTAGAGAAATTATATATCAATGAGAAAAAGAATATAATTAAAAAATCTTATATCGCACTTGAAAGTGGTATTACTGAAGCCTATGATATGGGATATAATCTTCAAGACCTTTTTAAGAAAAAAAGGAATGCTGATGGGATAAGTGATGAGAGTAATTTATCAAGATTCATAAGAGAATTACAAGAAATATATGGGGTGAATACTATACTTATGGACTCTAATAATAAAATATATTCTTTATTTCAAAACAATTCTATGTTTGATAGAAGGATGAAAGATTATATTTATAGAGACTTAGCAAATAATAAGTCACTACAAATATTAGAAAAAAATGATTTATATACAATAGCAATTAACAACCATACCTTTGAATATAAAAAGAGAGGGGTAGAGAGTGGAGGACCGCCAGTATATAGTGAAAGTAATGGACCAGGCGATAGTAATAATGTAAATAATAATTATGGCAATAGTAGCAGCATAAATATAAAAAGAGACCCAGATATAGAATGTTTTGGATTTTTAAGTGACAATGAAACGGCTTTTTTCCTTACAATACCAGTAGGTTCAATTAAAGAGTCCATAGATTTATTTAATAAAATACTGATAATTTTATCATTTATATCTATAATCAGTGGTTCAATAGCAATATATTTTATTTCAAATAATATGACAAAGCCATTACTTGAATTATCAAATATAGCAATGAAAATGAGTAGGCTGGAATTTGAGAATAAATATGAAGTAAAATCAGAGGATGAAATAGGAAAACTCGGAACGGCAATCAATGAATTAAGTTTTAAACTTGAAAAGGCTATAAAGGAATTAAAAAATGCCAATATACAACTTAAGATGGATTTGGAAAAAAAGGAACAATTAGACTTAATGAGACAAGACTTTGTTGCCAATGTATCGCATGAATTAAAGACTCCTATCGCACTTATTAGAGGATATGCTGAAGGACTTGAGAATCAAGATATATTAAAAGATGATGAAAATAGAAATTATTATATATCAGTAATTAAAGATGAAGCAGAAAAAATGAACAGTTTAGTCTATAAACTCTTAAATCTATCATCACTTGAAAGAGGAATGGAAGAACTGACAATAGAGAGAATTAATTTACTTGATGTAGTGAATGGTGTTGCAAATAATTTTGCTATAACTATCAATGATAAAAAGATAAATTTATTAATTGATATTTTGGATAAAACTTTTGTATGGGCAGATGGATATAAACTTGAAGATGTAGTAAGAAATTATATATCAAATGCAATAAACCATGTTGATGACAATAAGTTTATAAAAGTTTACACAGAAAACATAGATGGTGAAAAGATTAGACTTTCAGTATTTAATTCTGGATTGCAACTTGATGAAGAAGAAAGAAAAAAAATATGGGAAAAGTTTTATAAAGTAGATAAGGCAAGGACAAGAAGTTATGGAGGAACTGGTCTTGGGCTTAGTATAGTAAAAGCAATCGCAGAAAAACACAATACAACTTGTGGGTGTGACAATGTAGAGATTGATGGGTTTAATGGAATGAAATTTTATTTTGATTTAAATATAAAATAATAAAATTGTAAAGTAAGTATAGTAATGAAAAAAGTTATTAAAGCACCAGCAAAAGTTAATTTATATTTAAGTGTAAATGGGAAAAGAAATGATGGGTACCACGATTTAACTATGATTATGCAACCTATTTCGCTTTTTGATACTTTATATATAAAAATTATTGACAATTTAAATTGTAATGATTTAAAAAGCAGAATAAAAATAAATTTTAACAATAAGAAAATTTATTTTAACACTAAAGAACAAATTAATTTAGCATCAAACTGGTCATATATACCAACTGATGATAAAAACCTTGTAGTTAAAATAGTTAAATATTTTTTTGAAAAATATAGTATAAAGGATAAGATATTTATATATCTCAATAAATTAATTCCTACTTGTGCAGGATTAGGTGGCGGGTCAAGTGATGCTGCATCTATTCTTTTATTTTTGAATGAATATTATAAAACAAATTTAAGTCTTAATGAGATGAATGAAATGGCCTGTTTATTTGGTTCAGACATCTCATTTTTTCTTTATAAAAAAGAGTGTATATGTGAAGGCAGGGGAGAAATTATTACTATATTGCCATCATTTAATGAATACCATATATTAGTTGTAACACCAAATATAAGAGTATCAACAAAACATATTTTTGAAAAAGTTGATTGTACTTACTATGTTGATTTGACAGAAGAACAGAAAAGGCAAAAGTTTGATAATTGTGTTCTTGCTATAAAAAATAAAGATATAAAACTTTTGTCAGATAACTTATTTAATGATTTAGAAAAAGTGACTTGCGAATTATATAGTGATGTGAAAACTATTAAAAAGCATATTATAGACTGTGGGGCTATAAATGCTTTAATGTCTGGAAGCGGACCTACACTTTTTGGTATATTTGACTCTCATTTAAAAGCGCAAAGTGCAAAAAACAAGATAAAATCGCATTTTAAATATGCTTTTGCTTATATTTCAAAGCCAATTTATTAAGATAACTTGAAATTTGACATTTGTAAAAAATAGTGCTATATTATACAAATGTCAAAAAATGACAAAATGTCAATTTTAGGAGGGATAAATGGCTTTAGAAGCATTTCATAATTTGAAAGAGAGAAAAAAAAGAAATGTATTAGGTGCAATTTCTTCTTGTCTAAAAAAAATGAGTTATGATGAACTTTCAGTAAATGACATTGTAGTTGAGGCTGATATATCAAGAGGCAGTTTTTATAATTATTTTACGGATAAAAGGGATGCAGTTAGGTGTCTGATAGAGAGTAGAGTTAAAAACTATTTTGATATGTGGTTTGAGGTTATAAAGGAATCAGATAATAAATTATTTGATGGGATAAAAAAACTTTATGACAAAATAGTTAATATTTTAAGTGATGAGATTAATATTACTGTTATGAAAAATTTAAAATTTTTTTCAGAGTTTGTCATTGAAACTGTTAGGTCACATAGGTTTAAGGAATACTTTGATAATATAATACAATGGTTTATGAATAATACTATAGAAGGAAAAGAATTTTTAAATACTGAAAAGAAGATGTCTAATGTTATAGATATGATAATAATATTAGTATTAAATACAATATTGGCTGAAACGAATGAAAAATTAAAACCATTTAGTGAGAATACTGATTTGGAATATAAACTAAGTGTTATAGAAAAAGGTATAAAATAATAGGGGGGCATTTTTAAATGAATGAAAAAAAGAACAAAATAGGAAAAGTATTGTATGTAGTCGTAATACTACTGGCTATATTAGGTGTAGCATTTTTATTATTTAAAAGATTAACAAGTAAAAAGACAGTTGTACTTAATTCTATACCATCAGTAAATGTTACACATATAATAAAAGGGAATATATCAAAAGATATATCAGTAATGGGAAATATTTTGCCAACTGATACCTATTATGTAGTAGCAAAAGTGAGTGGTGATATAAAAAAGGTTCATGTTGAAAATGGCAAGTATGTTAAAAAGGGAGAGCCAATTTGCGAAATTGATGCAGAGAAAGAAATAGAAGCGGCATACATTCAATATGATACAGCAAAAAAGAATTATGAAAGAATGCAAAAATTGTATAGGGCTGGAGATATATCACAACAAAGTTTTGAATCTGTAAAAGCACAGTATGAAGGTCTAAAACTTGCTTATGATACAAAAGTTGAATATTCTATTCCAGTTGCAGTAGCAGATGGCTATGTAGAAAATACAAATATGACTGAAAATACAAGTATCAATCAAGGTACAGTTCTTTGCTATATAACATCTGAAGGAGCAAAAGAAATCAATTTTGGTGTTACTGAAAGAGTACTTGAAGGAATAAAATTAAATGATGATGTGACAATAGAAAAATCTGGTAAAAAGTATAATGGATATATATCAAATATATCTAATTTAGTTGATGCACAAACTGGATTGTTTAAAGTAAAAGCAGTTATAACTTCAGATAATAATTTTGCATCTGGAATAATGGCAAAAGTAACATTCCCTTATATAAAAAAGACAAATGTAAATATATTGCCAAATGAATTAATTTATTATGAGTCAAGTATGCCATATTTGTATGTAGTAGGTGATGATAATAAGTTGACAAGAGAGTATATAGAGGTAGGCATTGAAAATGATTCTTATACCGAAGTAATTACAAATATAGATAAAAATACAAAAATAGTATCTACTTGGAACAATGATTTGGCTGAAGGTGCAGAAGTAAATATAGTAAAGGATGATAAGTTGGAGGTTAAGTAATGAGTTTTCAATTTACAAAGTTTGTCCTTAAAAAACCTGTAACAGCATTTCTTATCATACTTTCTATAGTATTTTTTGGAGTGTTGTCAATTTTTACATTTCAATATGAACTTATGCCTTCTATATCTATGCCTATGTATGCAGTGGTAACTGTTTATCCAGGCGCACAACCAGAAGATGTAGATATAAATATAACCAAAAAACTTGAAGATGAACTATATAATTTACAAGGCATGAAACATTTGCAGGGCACATCAAGAGAAAATGTATCAATTCTCGCTGTACAATATGAGTATGGTCAGAATATGAACCAAGCATATACAGATTTGAAAAAGGCAGTTGACCAAGTTAAAACTGATTTTCCTGATGAAGTAAATGAGCCAACCATTTATGAAATGGATATAAACTCTATGCCTTCAATTAAAATATCTGTAAGAAATAAAAATACTAAAGACATATATAATTATGTTACTAATACTATGGTAAAAGAACTTGAAAAGATAGCAGATGTGTCTTCTGTAGATACTGCAGGTGGAAGGGAAAATTATATAAAGATTTCGTTAAAACCTGAAATGATGGCAAGATATAATTTATCTATGTCAACACTAAACTCTATAATTGCAAATGCTGACTTCTCACTTCCTGGTGGTGATGTACATGTAGGTGACAGAGAACTTTCTATGTCAACTGCTGTTAATTATGATACTGTTGAGTCGCTAAAATCAATACCTATCATCACTGGAAATAAAAGAACATTATATCTTGAAGATATCGCAGATATTTATCAAGCAAAGAAAGAACAAGAGCAAGTTGGAAGATATGATAGTGAGGAATGTATGGTTGTATCTATAACCAAGACACAGTCAGCAAGTACAGTTTCTCTTTCAAGACAGGTAAAAAGGACACTTGAAAAATTAAAGAGTGCTGACCCTAATCTTGAAGCGGTTATAGTTGAGGATAGTGCCAATAATGTCAACAATTCTATCAAGAGCGTATTTGAGACAATGATTATTGCTATTATTCTATCAATGATAATTATATTTGTATTTTTAGGTGACATAAAAGCCTCTCTTATAATTGGAACAGCAATACCATTTTCAATTTTAACAGCCTTTGTATTGATGAAATTAAGTGGGTATACATTAAACATAATTACATTGTCAGCACTTGTTTTAGGAGTTGGTATGATGGTTGATAACTCAATCGTTGTGCTTGAAGCCTGCTTTAGAGCAAGTGATGAATATAATGGAGAAACGGCTGTCTCATATTATTGTATGGCAGCATTAAAAGCAAGTATGACAATAGGAGCATCAGTTTTTGGTTCAACTTTAACCACAATCGTAGTATTTGCTCCACTTGGTTTCTTATCTGGAATGTCAGGACAATTTTTTAAACCTCTTGGATTTACTATAGTCTTTTGTATGCTTGCCTCATATATATCTGCAATTACTGTTGTGCCACTTACTTATGTGCTTGTAAAACCAAAAGAAAAAGATAATTCTCCTGCTGGTGGACTTGTTAGATATTTACAAAACTTATATAGAAGAGATTTACCTAAATTACTTAGGCATAGGTGGATAACTGCAATAATTAGTATATTAGTATTAGTAGCATCATTTGCACTTATTGGAACATTTGAAAGAGAGTTAGTAGCAAGCACTGATAATGGAATGATAAAAATGAATATCATTACTAAACCAGGTCTTGCATTGGAAGCAAGAGATAAAATATATAATGAACTTGAAGAATTTGTAAAAAGTAAACCAGAAACTGAACACTATATTTTATCTAATAGTGCAAGTAGTATGTCTATGAATGGTGGGACTCAAGGGCAAGCCTTGGTGGTCTATCTTGTTGATAAGAAAAAAAGAGCAAAAACTGATGATGTAATAAATGAATGGAAGAAAGAACTATCTAACGTGACAAGTTGCACTATTGAATTAAGTTCATATTCTACATCGGCAGTTAGTATGTTTGCAATGCCAAATGATGATAAGTATGAAATATTTATCCAAGGTTCTGAATTTAAATATATAAAAGAAACTAAAGATAGAATTGTAAAATTATTGGAACAACGTAATGATTGCGGTAATATATCAACAACTCTTGATAATGGAGCACCAAGAATAAAAGTTGAAATAGACCCTATACTTGCTGCTTCTGAAGGATTTACACCTGCACAAGTTGGAGGATTGCTTTACAATACTTTATCAGGTATAAAGGTAATGGATAAAACGATTGATGGTGAAACATATAATGTATATCTTGAGTATGATGAAAAAGAGTATGATACAATAGAAAAAGTTGCAAATATTACTTTAAAAAGTACAGCCAATACACAAACAACTTTAAGAGATATATCAAAGATATATTATGAAGATAACCCAAATGGAATACCAAAATATGATAAGAAGTATAGATGTACTATAACAACATATTTTAATGAGTATGCGACAGAAAATACAAAGGCTGAAATTCAAAAAGAAATTGTAGAACCACTCTATTCAAGATTTGTAGAAAAGGCATCAAGTCAAGTAGATGATATGCTTTTAGAAGAGTTTACTGCTCTTGGTATAGCAGTTTCTATAGCGGCTTTCTTGGTTTTTGTAGTTATGGCATCACAATTTGAGTCAGTTAGATTTTCACTCTTAGTTATGGGAACAGTGTTATTTTCAGCCAGTGGAGCAATTATAGCATTGTGGCTTGCAAATCTTAAATTGTCTATGGTTGTACTTTTAGGAATGCTTATGCTTATAGGAACGGCAGTTAATAATGGTATATTATATATAGACACAGTAAATCAGTTCTTGGATGATGGAAAAGAACTTGAATGGGCACTTGTGGAAGCAGGTGCAATAAGACTTAGACCTATATTTATGACTACATTAACCACTATAGTTTCTATGATACCTATGTCTATAGCATATGGTGAAAATGGAGAAGTTTTACAAGGACTTGCAGTAGTTGATATAGGCGGACTTATATCTTCAACTGCGATGGCATTCTTCATTCTTCCAGTATACTATTATATATTTAATAGAAAGAGCGGAACAGTACTTGAAAGACTTAGACCTGTAGCAATGGATGCAATTATTGAAGTTGATGAAGAAGAAAGAGAAAGGGTAATAAAAAATGCTGAAAGAAGAAAAAAAGATTGGAAATAAACGACGTTTTATCTGTAGTATATTAGTTATACTTATTAGTGTGCTTTTTAGTGGCAATATTTTTGCAGATTTAATTATTGAAGAATATTTTTTAGACCTTAAACCAGAAAATCATGTTAAAAGCATATATTCAAACGATAAAAAAGATGAGTTAAAGAAAGAAGAAGTACACTATGATGATATAGAAAACTTGATACATTTATTTAATCCAGAGATTTTAAATAATTGGAATAACTGGGAAAATAATAAATCAGCACAAGATATATACGATAATTATCAATCAGCAGCAGATAAGTTATATAATAGTGCAAGTTCACAAGATTCCGATTTGCAAGAAGCCATGCTCGGCGCACAGGGTATCGCTATGCAGATTCAAGCAGATAAAAATGCTAGTGACTCATATACCAATTTTCTTACAAATTATTTGATAGAAAAACAGTTAGTGCTTCAAACTAAAATTATTGACCTAAATTATCAAAAGAGTGCATATGAATTGATAAAGGCAAATGATGCTCTTGAAGAAGCAAGAAATAAAGAATCATTAGCGACTAATGCATTAAATGCTGGTAGCGGGACACAAATTGATTTATTAAATGCTAAAAAAGCAGTTGCAGATGCAAGGTCTAATCAAGTGCTGGCAGAGTCAAATCAAAAAACTAATAAGAGAAACTTGCTTATAAATTGTGGTAAACAAGCAAATGATTCAGTATATGTTGCACCAGTTGATTTTATTGTTGATGCTAATAAAGTGATGAGCATTAATCTAAATGATGATTATCAACACGCTTTATCGCATAATATCCAAAGAGAAATATATAGAAGAAAAATAGATAATGCTCGAACTGAAGAAGTGAAAAACGAACTTAAGATATCATATGATGCATCAAGCGAAAAAATATATAATGATTTAGAGAAAAAGTATTCTGATATTTTAGATGCTATTGACACCGTTAATAATAGACAGATTTCATTAAATCTTGCCAATAGTAATTATACTAAAGCAAATAATGAATTTGCACATGGTAATATAAGTGAAAAAGAATTAAGAACTGCAAGTTATGAGGTTAAAGTCGCTAATTCTAATTTAGTAATAGCGAACTATGATTTGAAGATTGCTTATGAAACATATAATGATGCAGTTAAAGGTTATAGTGATTGCTAATATGATTAAATATAGAAAAATTATAAGTTTATTGTTAGTGCTTGTATTGAATATACAGTTTGTTACTTATGCAAGAAAAAACATTCATGAAGGTGAAGTGAGTGAACCAGTTGGAGAACCTAAAACTTATTATTCAGAAGGCATTATAGAAGCCAAAGACCCTTATCAAGAATATAACCCACTAAACCCAGTAAAGCCAGGTATAAATATGGATGAATATAATTCTGTTGATAACTATACAGTAGACTTGAATACTATAGAAACAAGAATTAAGTATTTTTCACCAGCATATACAAGTATAAGAGCAAGTGCTGAAAGTATGTATTGGATGGCTTTTTACGCAAGAGGTGGTAATGATACACTTTTATATAATGATAATCAGTATACAGAAGAAGTAAAAGAATTGGTAGATAATTCAAAAGCACTTCTCAATAGCGCCATATCCAAGAGAAATGCACTTAAATTAACTGACCCAGATTATCAGGCTAATTATGACAAATTGTCTGAAGAAATAGAGGAAAAATATAGACCACAATATAATGCAACAAGTAGTGCATATAATATGGCAAAGCAAACAATTAATCAAACAAAAACTGCTTTAGGCTTAAGTAGAGCACTATATAATATAGGAAATGTCGACAATAGTAATCAAGTTGCATTTGCAAGAAGAGCAGTTACTAAAAGTATTAAATCGCTTGTTATGACATATTTACAGTTATTAAGTTATACAGATATACTTGAAAAACAATCAAAACTATATTATGATATGTATATGCTCACACTTAAGAATCAAACACTTGGGCTTGCTACTTCTTATGATGTGGCTAATAGTATAGATACTTATGAGAGTGCCAAAGCAAGTTATAAAAAAACAAATACAACACTTAAAAATCTTAAGGAACAGATTGCGATAAATCTTGGATATAAGATTAGTGATATTGATAAACTTAATTTTGTAGAACCAGAAGTAGATTTAAACTATATATTAAGCATTAACTTTGAAGATGATAAGAAAAGAGCCTATACAAGTAATTCTGCTTATACATCAATATCTCTTAATGATAAGGATAGAAGACTTCCAGGTAGTACTGGCGAAGAGATACTTCATAAGAGACAGGAGTATACATCAAATAAAGTAATTAATGAATTTGAAAATGTATATAATAATTTACAATCTAAAATGCTTGCTTATGAAGGAAGCCTATATTTATCACAGATAGCAATGATAAATAATAGTGCAAATCAAAGAAAGTTTTCTACAAATCTTATAAGTGAACTTGAGTATAAGGGTCTTGAGATTCAAAACCTTGGGAATATTCTTCAAGTTAAGACTGCAAAATATGATTTGATAAATGCTACAAATGATTATTATTATGGAGCACTTGGAGATATAACACTTTCATAAAAAGGGAGCCGATATGGGAACAGAAAAAAAATTTGTTGAACAAATTACATCACAAGAAAAAGATTTTGCAAAATGGTACACTGATGTGTGCCTTAAGGCAGAACTATGTATATATAGTGGGACTAAAGGTTTTGTAGTTTTAAGACCATATGGGTATGCTCTTTGGGAAAATATAATGCATGGCTTGGATGCAAGATTTAAAGAAAAAGGAGTTACCAATGTTGCTATGCCTATGTTAATTCCTGAAAGTCTTTTGTTGAAAGAAAAAGAACATGTTGAAGGCTTTGCGCCAGAGTGTGCTTGGGTCACACATGGTGGAAGTGAAGAATTGGAAGAGAGATTGGCTGTTCGCCCTACCTCTGAAACAGTATTTTGTGATTATTGGAGAGAGACAGTAAAGTCACACAGAGATTTACCACAACTTTTGAACCAGTGGTGTTCAGTGGTTAGATGGGAAAAAGAGACAAGACCATTTTTAAGAACAAGAGAGTTTTTTTGGCAAGAGGGTCATACTTTACACGCTACAGAAGAAGAGTCATTGAAGTTTACTATAGAAATGTTTAATGTATATGAAAAGTTTATTAAAGATGAATTGGCTATACCAGTTCTCAAAGGTAAAAAAACTGAAAAAGAAAAATTTGCTGGTGCAAATGCCACTTATACTGTAGAGTCTATAATGAAAGATGGAAAAGCATTACAATCAGCAACTTCACATGACTTTGGGGACAATTTTGCAAAAGCATTTGATATAAAATATCTTGATAAAAATAATGAACTTGTGTATGCAACTGAAACTTCTTGGGGATTTTCTACAAGAATTATAGGAGCAATTATAATGGTGCATGGAGATGATAGGGGACTTAAATTGCCACCACATATAGCACCTATACAAGTAAGAGTTATGCCTATAAGAATGACAGATGAAAATAATGTAAAAATCGCTAAAGAATTGTATGAAAAGTTGAAAGATGCTGGAATTAGAATAGACATAGACTTAAGCGATAAAACTCCTGGATACAAGTTCCAAGAGTGTGAGATGAAGGGAATACCTATAAGAGTAGAAATTGGACCAAGAGATATAGAAAAAGGTGTATGTGTTCTTGCGAGAAGAGACAATGGAGAAAAGATTGAAGTAAGAATTGATAATATAGAAAAAGAAGTTAAAGACTTGTTAGAAAAAATACAAAATGATATGTATGAATCAGCAAAAGTATTTCTTGACTCCCATATAGATAAAGCAGTATCAAAAGAAGAATTAGTTGAAAAGATGAATACAAAAAAAGGTTTCATAAAGGCTATGCACTGCGGGTGCGAAGAATGTGAAACTGCACTAAAAGAAGAAACTGGAATAACAAGTAGGTGTATACCATTAGAACAAGAAAAGTTATCAGATAAATGTGCAATTTGTGGGAAACCTGCTAAATATGAAGTTATATGGGGAAAATCTTATTAAATATAGTATTAAATGGCTCTAAAAAAAGAGCCATTTATATTAAGAAAAAAAATGATAAATGCTAAAAATGTAAAAATTAATATTCCGCCATATCCAAAATTAATTATTGATAAACTTATGGAAAATGGTTATGAGGCTTATATAGTTGGTGGATGTGTGAGAGATGAAATATTGGGCAAGAAGCCTGATGATTATGATGTTACAACCAATGCAAAGCCAGAAGATATAAAAAAGATTTTTAAAAAAACTATTGATACAGGGATAAAACATGGAACTGTGTCAGTGTTGTTTTATGAAAAAGGTAAACCTCTTATTTATGAAGTTACTACGTTTAGAATAGATGGAGACTATATAGATGGCAGACATCCAAAAGAAGTTAGATTTGTAGGAAATCTAAAAGATGATTTATACAGGCGAGATTTTACTATTAATGCAATGGCATATAATGATTCAAAAGGTCTTATAGATATATTTGATGGCATAAAAGATTTAGATAAAAAAGTAGTGAGAGCAGTAGGAAACCCAATAGAAAGATTTACTGAGGATGGGTTAAGACTTCTTCGTGCGATAAGATTTTCTGCAAAATTGGGATTTGATATAGAAAAAAACACTGAAAATGCTATAAAAGAAATTGGATATAGATTGGAAAATGTGAGCAAAGAAAGGGTTTTGGTTGAACTTACTAAAACTATAACAAGTAAAAACCCTATGTTTGTAAAAAAAATATTTGACTTGAACCTTTCTAAATACATATGTGAAGGCTTCTCTAATCTAAAAATAGGTAAAATTGAACCTAATTTAAGTGTTTATTTGGCTTATTCTTGCCTATTATATAATACAGAAATAAATGAAGTTATAAATATCTTGAAGAGGTTAAAACTTGATAATAATAATATAAGCAAAATAAAATCACTATTGGAAGCAAAGGAAATTTATGGTAAAATATATAAGAGTAGAAATAATCATATAGATTACATGATGGCAATAAAGGAGTTAATTAATTTCTTAAAATATGATTTAGTTTATGATTTTATAGAATTAATATCAATTAATGAAAATAGTAAAACTAAAATTATTATCAATGATATAAAAGAAAAAATTAAAACATTGCAAGATGAGAAGTGTCCTATTTTTATTAAAGATTTAGATATTGATGGCAATGATATAATGGCAGTTGGATATACTGGACAGGAAGTAGGAATAGTTCTTAACTCAATATTAAAAATAGTTCATAAAAATAGAGCATACAACGATAAAAATATTTTAATGGATATTATTAAAAAAATATATAAAAACCTAAGGGGGACAATATGAATTATAGAGAAGAATTTGAAAAATGGAAGAAAATTAGTTTTTTAGATGAAAAATTAAAAAAAGAGTTAAAAGATATTGAAAATGATGAGGAGAAAATTAAGAATCAGTTTTCGTGCTTTGTAGAGTTTGGAACAGCAGGAATGAGAGGGACTATGGGCGTTGGTCCAAATAGAATGAATTATTTGACTATAAGAAGAACAACTCTTGGACTTGCTAAATATATTGTAAAAAATGGTGCAGAAAAAGCAGGAGTTGTTATAACTTATGATTGCAGAAACAATTCAAAAGAGTATGCACATTATGTTGCAAGTGTGCTTACAGAGTTTAATATAAAAGTATATATTTCAAAGAGTCTTCGACCTACTCCATTTTTATCTTTTGCTGTGTTAAATCTTCATGCATTTGCAGGAATAAACATTACTGCATCTCACAATAGAAAAGAAGATAATGGGTATAAGATATATTTAAAAGATGGTGCACAAATGTCACCACCTGATGACCAAATCATTATTGGGCTTGTCAATGAAATTACTGATGAGGAAATATTTGTAAATCCTAAAGATGTTCATCCAAATAAAAAATTAATAACAGTTATACCTAAAAAAATTGAAGATGCTTTCTTAAAAGGTGCACTTGATTGTATGCTTCATAGAGATTTCTGTAAAAAACATGGAAAAGAGTTATCTATCGTATATACTCCACTCCACGGCACAGGGTACACATTCTTAAAAGAAGGATTTAAACAAGCAGGTTTTACAAATGTTCATGTTGTAAAAGAGCAAAATGATGAATGTGGTGATTTTAAAACTATAGATTACCCAAATCCTGAAACAGCACCAGCATTTGACCTTGCTATAAAACTTGCAAAAGAAAAAGATGCAGATATATGTGTTGCAAGTGACCCAGATGCTGATAGAATGGGTGTATATGTGAGAGTTAAGAAGGGCGAATATGTTCCACTCACTGGCAATGAATTAGAAGCGTGTATGTTTGAATATGCAGCATTCTTCAAAAGTAAAAAATATGATTTTAATAAATGTATAGCAGTTAGGTCATTTGTAACTACAAGACTTTTAGATGCTATTGCCAAGAGATATAATGTAGAGATTGGTGAAACTCCTACAGGCTTCAAATGGATAATGAGAGTAGTTAATGAAAGTCCTAAAAAACTTATTTTCGCTTGTGAAGAATCATATGGTGCTGCACTTACAGATTATGTGAGAGATAAAGATGCTATAGGTACTACACTTTTTGTTCTTGAGATGGCACTTGCATTAAAACAGATAGGTCTTACACTTTATGATTTACTACATATGTTATATGAGTTCTATGGAGTACATAAATGCTATGCATTCTCAATTATATATGAAGGCATTTCTGGAAAGGAAAAGATGAATGCTATAATGGAGAAACTTCGCAATACTCCATTTAAAAAATTAACTGATATAAATGTTGTAAAAATGTATGATTATAAGACTTCTGAAATTACAACATTTAAAGATATGAGTAAAACTAAATTAAATTTTCCAAAAACAAATACAGTAAAGTTTTTCTTGGATGATGATACAACTATCACTGTAAGACCATCAGGAACAGAGCCAAAAATAAAAATATATTTTGATATTATAGATAAAACAGAGCCACTCGCTGACAATAAGTTTAAGATACTTGAGAAACCAGTTAAAGAGGAGTTAAAATAAATGTTATTTAGTAGTAACGACATAGGAATAGATTTAGGAACATCTACTATACTTGTATATGTAAAAGGGAAGGGTATAATAGCAAGAGAACCATCTGTAGTTGCAATTAATACTGTTGATAATACACCTATTGCTTATGGAGAAGAAGCAAGAAAAATGATTGGTAGAACTCCTGATAATATAAAAGCAATTAAGCCGCTTCGACATGGTGTTATTTCCAATATAACTATAACAGAAAGAATGCTTAAACATTTTATGGAAGAAGCCGTAGGGAAAGTATCACTTCGAAAACCAAGAATAGTGATATGTGTGCCAGCAATGTGTACTGAAATAGAAAAGAAGGCAGTTGAAGATGCAGCATACTCTGCAGGAGCAAGAAGAGTTGTAGTTATAGAGGAACCACTTGCAGCAGCCCTTGGTGCTGACATTGATATAGATAAGCCAGAAGGTAGTATGATAGTTGATATAGGTGGTGGTACTACTGATATTGCTGTTATTGCTCTTGGTGGTATAGTTTGTGCTAACTCAATAAAAGTTGCAGGAGATGATTTTGACCAGGCAATAATAGATTATCTTAAAAATCAACATCATTTGTTAATAGGAGATAGAACCGCTGAACAAATAAAAATTGAACTTGGAAGAGCGATACCTCTTGGAGATAATGACAAACCTATAACTATGGCAGTAAAAGGTAGAAGTACACAAAATGGTTATCCTGGAGAAAAACTTATAGGTGATGATGATATATATATAGTTTTAAAAGAGCATATAGAAGAGATTTTACAAGGCATAAGAAGAGTATTTGAATTAACTCCTCCAGAACTTGCAGCAGATATATTTGATAAAGGTATATATCTTACAGGTGGTGGCTCACAACTTTATGGACTTGATACTGCTATAAAAGAAGAGATAGGAGTTAATTGCTTGATGGTTGATGACCCTATGCGTGCTGTTATATTAGGTATACAGAAGAAGATAATGATGTTTGATAAACAAGAAGAAAATGATTAATGAAATTAGAAGGGACTGTTGAAAATATCATATATACTAATAAATCAAATGGTTGGACGGTTTTGCTTATAAAAAATGGCAAAGCCGTTTTTACTTTGGTGGGAAGTTTAGTAAAAATAGATATAGGAGACAACATAGAGGCAGAAGTAGAAGAATATATGCATAAAGACTTTGGACTACAATATAAGATTTTGAAATACAATGTATATATACCAAGTCAAGATGAAAATGCTATATATAAGTTTTTAGTATCTCTATCTGTAAAAGGTGTTGGAGAAGCAACTGTAAAAAGAATTATTGATAATTTTGGTAAAGATGCAATAGATATTATAACCACTGCTCCTGAAAAACTATTTGCTATAAAGGGAATGACTGAAGCAAGAATAAATAGTTTAAAAGAAAAGATAATGGAGAGAAGTAGTGAAATAGATATAATTATTGAGTTAGAAAAATATGAACTGGGAACAACTACTATTAAACGAGTGCTTGAAAAGTATGGTGCCGAAACATTAAATATAATTAAAGAAAATCCTTATAAATTAGCAATAGAAATTGATGGGATTGGATTTAATGTCTGTGATAAAATTGCCAGTCTCAATGGCTATGAGAAAGATAGCGTAAAAAGAGCAATGGCAGGAATAATGTATATTGTTGAAACAGAGTATTGGCAGGGAAATGTATACTCTTATAAAAATGATGTAATAAATAAAGTAATAGAACTTTTACAAATAAGTAGTGATTATAATTTTGATGATGCTTTTTATAATTTAGAAATAGATTTGAAAATAAAAACTGATGCATATGATGATAAAGAATTAATATTCTTAAAGTCTGCTTACAATATAGAGAAAAAATTGTCTGAAATATTATATTCAAAAAAAGACTACATAACAATTGTAACAGGTGGACCTGGAACTGGTAAAACTTATAATATAAAGAAGTATTTGACAGAAGCCGAAAATAGGGGTATAAAAGTTGCACTTGCAGCCCCTACTGGTAGAGCAGCAAAAAGAATTAATGAGGTCACTGGATACGAAGCAAAAACTATTCATAGATTACTTGAGTGCACAGGAGATATAAGCGGAAAATCAGTGTATTTTGCAAGAAACGAAGAAAATAAATTGGATATAGATATGCTTATAGTTGATGAGATGAGTATGGTGGATGAAAGTCTAATGTATAATCTTGTAAGAGCCGTTCCTGAATATACAGAAATTATACTGGTTGGCGATGTAAATCAATTACCATCTGTTGGAGCAGGACAAGTACTTAAAGATATGATAGATTCTAATTATTTTAATGTTAAAAAATTAACAAAAATCCATCGCCAAAATGAAGGTAGCAAGATAGTTATAAGTGCTCACAGTGTCAATGAAGGAAAAGAAGTTGCATTTGAAAAAGATGATGAAGAGTTTATATTTACACATATGACTACAGAAGGAAAAATTAAAGAGACAATAAAGAAATTAGTTAAGGAAAATGTCCCAAATCATTTTCATATATCCATTGATGAAATACAAGTTATATGTCCGTCTAAAAAAGGAATCTGTGGAACAGAAAGTTTAAATGTTGCTTTGCAAGAAGTATTAAATGAAGAGAGTTTTGACAAAGATGAGATAGTAGTAGGTGATACTATATTTCGAATTGGAGATAAAGTGATGCAGACATCCAACAACTACAATATACCTTATGATGTGAAAAATTCTTCTGGGATGATAGTAGATAAAGGGGTTGGAGTATTTAATGGTGATATAGGGAGAATTGTTGATATAGATGTAGATGAAAGAAATGTTATAGTTAAATATGATGATAGAGAAGCGTATTACATTTCAAAAGATTTAGTTGATTTGTCACTTGCATATGCTATAACAGTACATAAATCCCAAGGTTCGGAATATGATGTGGTCATAATGCCTATGGCAAGGGCACCCTATCAACTTTTAAATAGAAAAATACTTTACACTGCAATTACAAGAGCAAAAAAGTGCATTATATTTGTAGGAACTGAAAATTACTTTAATGAGATGTTAAACAATAAGTATGAAACAGTAAGGAATTCAGCACTTTTGTCAAAACTATATTTATATGATATTTAATTATATTAAAAAGTTTATATTTCCAAATAGATGTATAATGTGCGATGAATTATTGCCATTTGGTTTTGATTTAGAAAATGAGTTTTTATGTAACACTTGCAGACATAAACTTGAGTTTATAAAAGAACCTACTTGTAAAAAATGTGGAGCAATGATTAATAATAGCAGTGATATGTATTGTGCAAGATGTGAAGATAAGTTGTGGAAGGGATTTGAATATGGTTTTGGAATACTTCGATATAATGACTTTGTAAAGGAATCTATCCATAGAATTAAATATGCAGGTAGGAAAGAATATATAGATTTTTATGGCAAATGTATAGCAAAGATATACAAAGATAAGTTTAAAGAAATTAGTCCTGATTATTTAGTGCCAGTTCCAATTCATTATAATCGATTAAAAGAAAGAAATTATAATCAAGCGGAAGTATTAGCATATGCAATATCAAATGAGTTAAAAAAGTATAATATTCATATAGATGTTAACAATGATTTAATTTATAGAAAGAAAAATACAAAGGTATTAAATAAATTAGACCCATTTAGTAGAGAGAATGAACTTAAAAATGCCTTTGAAGTGTGCGATGTCAGCAACATTGAAAAAGTTATATTAGTAGATGACATTTATACTACAGGCTCAACTATCAACAAGATATCAGAAGAATTAAAAACTGCAGGAATAAATAAGGTTTATTTTGCAGTTATTGCTATAGTAGACAATTTATAGACATAATATATTTTTTTTTGCATTTTATCTAAATTATTGATATAATATTATGGTGATTTATGGGAAGTATACTTTATGGCATACTTTTTGCTTTTGATATGGAATTATATCTATGTTTATTATATTTTAGGAGGCTAACTATGAATAAAGAACTAATTTTTAAGGGAGTTGGTACAGCATTAATTACTCCTACCAATGAAAAAGGGATTGATTTTGAAAAGTTAGAGACTTTGATTGATTGGCAGATAAAAGAAGGAGTAAATGCACTTATAATTGCTGGCACAACTGGTGAAGGTGCTACACTTGATGATAAAGAACACAAAGAGTTGTTAAAGTTTTCTAAAGAGAAAATTAATCATAGAGTTCCAATGGTAGCAGGAGTTGGTTCAAATGATACTAACTATGCAATTAGTCTTGCAAAGTTTGCATGTGAGATTGGTGCTGATGGTCTTCTTGTGGTTACACCTTATTATAACAAAGCAACTCAATATGGATTGGTACAAAGTTATACAGCAATAGCAAAAGTTTCAAATAAACCAATTATACTTTATAATGTACCATCAAGGACTGGTGTAAATATTGAACCAGAAACTTATCTTGAGTTATCAAAAGTAGATAATATTACTTCTATAAAAGAAGCAAATGGTAATCTAACTAAAATCATGGATGCTTTTCACTTGGTTGGTGATAAGTTATATATTTATTCTGGAAATGATGATGAGATAACTCCAATTTTATCTATGGGAGGTATGGGAGTAATATCAGTATTATCAAATATGTTACCTAAAGAAACAGTGGAGATATGTGACAAGTACTTTGCAGGAGATATAAAGGGTAGTAGAGAATTACAATTAAAATATTTGCCATTAATTAGAGCACTATTTTCAGAAGTAAACCCTATACCTATAAAATCTGCAATGGCAAAACTTGGATACTGTGAAAATTATTTGAGACTTCCACTTACTCCTATGAATAAAGATAAAGAATCAAAAATGTTTAAGATAATGGAAGAATTAAATATTAAGTAATTATAATCAATTAATTATAAAAAACTAATTAAAGTTGAAAGGATTGTTATGAAGATATTAATAAGTGGTTATAATGGTTATATGGGACAAGTTTTAGGAGAAATGATAAAAAAAGAAAGTGAACTGGAACTTGTATGTGGAATGGACAAAAATATAAATTGTGAAGGTGCTTCAGTAAAGTGTTTTACTTCTTTTAATGATGTTAATCTTGACATAGATGTAGTGGTAGATTTTTCTCATCATTCACTTACAAAAGAATTAATAGATTTTGGAATAAAAAATAATATTCCTCTTGTTATTGCTACTACTGGACAAACGGAAGAAGAAAAACAAATGATAAGAGAAGCATCTAAAAAAATACCTATTTTTTATGCTGCTAATTATTCTATTGGTATTGCAGTACTTATCAATGAAGCAAAGAATATAGCAAAAGTATTTAAAGATGCGGACATTGAGATAGTAGAAACTCATCACAATAGAAAATTAGACGCTCCATCTGGAACTGCACTTAAAATAGCAGAAGGATTAAAAGAAGTTAGAAATGATGCAAATATGGTTCTTGGAAGAAGCGGAAATAAAAAAAGAGAAAAGAATGATATAGGGATAAATTCAATTAGACTTGGAAATGTTGTCGGAATACATGAAGTACTTATATCAACTGAACACGAATGTATATCTATCAAACATGAAGCGTATGACAGAGGGCTTTTTGCTGAAGGAGCAATTAATGCAGTGAAGTTTATGGTTGGCAAACCTGCTGGTTTATACAACATGAATGATATGTTAAAAATATAATATTTAGGGCTCGTAATACTTGCCCATATAGTAAGATTTATCAGTAATAAATAATACAATAAAGGAGACAATTATGAAACTTGGAATTTATGGTTACGGTAATGTAGGAAAAGGGGTTGAGTATGCATGTGCCCAAAACAAGGATGTAGAACTGGTAGGCATTTTTACAAGGAGAGATAAAAATGAAGTAAAATCGCAACTCGGAAATAAAGTTTATAGTGTATCAGAATTAAAAGATTTTAAAGATAAAATTGATATACTTATAATATGTGGAGGTTCAGCCACTGAACTTCCAACTATGACAGTAGATTTAGCAAAAGATTTTAATGTTATTGATACTTTTGACACTCATGCGAATATCCCAACTCATTTTAAAAATGTAGATAAATCTGCGAAAGATAGTGGACATATTGCTATGATTTCGTGTGGATGGGACCCTGGAATGTTTTCACTTAATAGATTATATGCAAATGCATTACTCCCAACTGGTGTCGATTATACTTTTTGGGGTAAAGGAATTAGTCAAGGTCACAGTGATGCAATAAGAAGAATCAAAGGTGTAATAGATGCAAAACAATATACTGTTCCAGTAAAAGAAGTTGTCGATAGAATATTAAAAGGTGAGACACCAGAATTAAGCACAAGACAGAAACATTTAAGAGAATGTTATGTAGTAGTAGAAGAAGGTGCAGATAAAGAGAAAATTGCAGAAGAAATAAAGAATATGCCTAATTATTTTGCTGACTATGATACAACTGTTAATTTTATATCAAAAGAAGAACTTATAGAAAAACATAGTGGTATGCCTCATGCTGGTTTTGTCATTAGAACAGGTACAACAGGGAAAGAAGGAGAACATAAGCACACTATTTCTTATAATCTTAAACTCGATTCAAATCCTGAATTTACTGCTATGGCTACTGTGGCATTTGCGAGAGCATTATATAAAGAAAAACTAAATGGTACAGTAGGTTGTTTAACAGTATTTGATATTAGACCAAGAGATTTGATAGATATGTCTTATGAAGAATTATTGAAGCATATGTTATAGTGGAGATTTGATGAAAAAAATTGTAGCAAAATTTGGTGGAAGTTCATTAGCCGATGCAAATCAAATAAGAAAAGTTAAAGAAATTCTATTTGCAAATGATGATAGAAAATATTGTGTTGTATCAGCATCTGGCAAAAGAAATAAAGATGATGATAAAATCACTGACCTTTTGATTAGTTTATATAATTATAGAGATGATGAGGACAAGCAAAAAAAGGTATTTGAAAGTATTAAGTCTCGTTATATTGATATAGTTTCTAATCTTAAGATTACATATGATATAGAATCAGAACTTGATAAAATCTTACTTGAGTCTAAAAATAAAAATACTAAAGATTATTTAGCAAGTAGAGGTGAATATTTAAGTGCTAAAATACTATCACTATTTTTTGATGGAATATTTTTGGATATGAGTGGACTTATAATTTTTGATGACAATAATAAAGTTGATTATGAATTGTCATTTAAAAATATAAAATCTGCCATTGAGAATATAGAGGCAAAAAGCCCAGATAAAAAAATTATAATTCCAGGATTTTATGGTTCAAACAGTGCAAATGAAATTGTAACATTTTCAAGAGGTGGTTCTGACATAACTGGAGCAATAGTTGCAAGAGCAGTAGAAGCAACACTGTATGAGAATTGGACTGATGTATCTGGAGTAATGTTTGAGGACCCACGAGTTGTAAAAGACCCACCTAATATAGAATATATAACTTATACAGAACTTAGAGAACTTTCATATATGGGGGCAAATGTCCTTCACGAAGAAACAGTTTACCCAGTGAGTAAAGTAGGAATACCTATAAATATATTAAATACCAATGTTCCAAATGACAAAGGCACTATGATTATGTCAAGTATTCCATCTATAGTAAAAAGAAGGGTTGTGACAGGGATAGCAGGTAAAAAAGGTTTTACTTCTATACTGCTTCAAAAAACTCTTATGAATGAAGAAGTTGGATTTGTTGCAAGGCTCCTTAAAATATTTGAAAAAGAAAAAATATCTGTAGAACACTGTCCTACTGGAATTGATACAATTTCTATAATAGTTAGAACTGAATTACTTAAAGCAAAAGAAAATATAATACTTGATGAAATAAAAAAAGAGATGAAACCAGATGTTCTTAATGTAGAAGATGGGTTAAGCATTATTGCTATAGTTGGCGAAGGAATGGTTTATCATAAAGAAATCACATATGAGATATTTAAGTGTTTACATGAAGAAAATATAGGTGTAAAAATGATAGATTTGGGGTCAAGTGGTATAAACGTGATTATAGGGGTTAATGACAGTGATTACGAAAAGACACTGATGGCTCTTAAAAATCTTTCTTCAATAAAAGTGTAGAACTATATAGAAATATATTAAGTATTTATAAAGGGAATAACTAAAAGGGTAAAAATATGTCGTATAATTTTAAAGCAATTGAAAAAAAGTGGAATGAATATTGGGAAAAGAATCCAGTAAATAAAAAAGATGAGGCAAAAGAAAAGTATTACTGCCTTGATATGTTTCCATATCCATCTGGAGCAGGTCTTCATGTGGGACATTGGAGAGGATATGTCATATCTGATGCTTGGGCAAGATATCAACTTTTGAAGGGTAAATATGTAATTCACCCTATGGGATTTGATGCATTTGGACTTCCTGCTGAAAATTATGCACTTAAGATGCATGTCCATCCATCTATTTCTACAGATGAAAATATAAAAAACTTTGAAAGACAGTTAAAGCAAATATCTGCCATATATGATTGGGATATGGAACTTAAAACAACTGACCCAGATTATTATAAATGGACTCAATGGATATTTGTGAAACTTTTTGAGGCAGGGCTTGCATATGAAAAAGAGTTTCCTATAAATTGGTGCCCAAGTTGTAAGACTGGACTTTCAAATGAGGATGTAGTTGATGGATGTTGTGAGAGATGTCATACACCAGTTACTAAAAAAAATCTTCGCCAGTGGATGCTTAAAATTACCAATTATGCAGAAAGACTTTTAAATGATTTAGATAAACTTGATTGGCCTGATAAAGTAAAAAAGATGCAAACTGAATGGATAGGTAAATCATATGGTGCTGAAGTATATTTTAAGGTTGATGGAGTGGATGATGTTATCACAGTATATACTACAAGACCAGATACACTTTATGGCGCTACATTTATGGTACTCGCACCAGAACACGAGTTATCTTTAAAAATTGCAACTAGTGATAAAAAATCAGAAGTGGAAGATTACATAAAAACTGCAAGTATGAAAACTAATGTAGATAGAATGTCGGTTTCTGATAAAGATAAAACTGGTGTGTTTACTGGTTCATATGCAATTAATCCATTGAATAATAAAAAAATACCAATATGGATTTCAGATTATGTTTTGAGTGATTATGGAACTGGAGCAATAATGTGTGTTCCTGCACATGATGAAAGAGATTTCGCATTTGCGAAAAAGTTTAATCTTGATATAATTCCAGTAATTGCACCTAAAGATAATCCACATAAGTTTGATAATGGTATGGAAGAAGTATTTGTATCAACTGATGGCATAGTTATAAACTCTGATAGTTGGAATGGAAGAGTGTCAAGTGAATTAAAGAAGAATGCTCCTGAAGAACTTGAAAAAATGGGAATTGGCAAAAAAACAGTGAATTATAAAATAAGGGACTGGGTATTTTCAAGACAGCGTTATTGGGGAGAGCCTATACCTATAGTTCACTGTCCAAAATGCGGTAATGTTGCAGTGCCTATAGAAGAACTTCCACTTAAACTTCCTGATGTTAAATCATATGAGCCATCTGGAACTGGTGAATCGCCACTTGTAAATATTACTGATTGGGTAAATTGTAAATGTCCAAAATGTGGAGGCGATGCAAAGAGAGAGACAAATACTATGCCACAATGGGCAGGTTCTTCATGGTATTTTTTAAGATATGTAGATGTTGATAATAAAAATGCACTGGTAGATAAAGAAAAAGCAGATAAATATCTTCCTGTAGATATGTATATAGGCGGAGTAGAGCATGCCGTTTTACACCTTCTCTATTCAAGATTTTGGACAAAGTTTTTATATGATATTGGTGCCATAGGTTTTGATGAACCATTTAGAAAATTATTTAATCAAGGTATGATATTAGGACCTAAAGGCATCAAGATGAGTAAATCACTTGGAAATGTTATAAACCCAGATGAAATGGTAGATAACTATGGTTGTGACACTCTTCGTATGTATGAACTTTTTATTGGCCCACCAGATATGGATGCTGCATGGGATGATAGAGGAATAGAAGGAGTATATAAATATTTAAATAGATTATATAATCTTATTGAAAAGAATGCAGATAAAGATGGAAATGAGACAAAAGAAAGTTTATTTATAAGACATAATTTAATAAAAACTATTACAGAAAGATTAGAAAAGTTTTCATTAAATACTGTAGTATCTGGTTTTATGGAGTGGACTAATGCATTAATTGATTTAGATAAAAAACAAGGATATATTGATAAAGAAACACTAAAGACAATAGCAGTTTTGATTGCTCCATTTGCACCTCATATTGCTGAAGAGTTTTATCATATGCTTGGAGGAAATGATACAGTATTTTCAGTTAAATGGCCAAAGTTTGATGAAAAATATGCTAAAGCAGACACTATCAAACTTCCAATACAGGTAAATGGAAAAACAAGAGGCTTCGTTGAAGTTGCAGCAGATGCTGAAGAGTCAGAAGTATTAAGCGCTGCTAAAGATGCTATAAAAGATAAACTTGTTGGTGACATAATTAAGCAAATATATGTGAAAGGTAAGATTGTTAATTTTGTTATAAAGGTAACATCCAAATAGATTTATGAGTGAATTCGAAAATACAAGTAAATACAATGTAACTTATGGTAAAAATAAAAGTATTACTCGTTCACGAGATGCTATTAACCGCTATAAAATGAGTAGAAGAAAAAAAAGTAATGTGTTGGTTAAAATATTTGCACTAATTTTTGTAGTTGTGATATTTGTATCATTATCAGTTTTTGGAGTATATAAATTTCTCCAACATAGAAGTGAACAAAAAGAGTTTGAGAGTTATAGTAATGTGCAAATGAAACAAGATATTTATATTGATTTTTCCATAATAGGAATGAAAGAGCCACTATCTATACAAGGTTTAACAAAACAAGAAGTATATGATAAAGTTCTTGGCTCATATGATTTTAATATTACAATATCTAATAGCAATCCAGAAATAGATTTGTTTGAGATGCCTATATATGGCAAAAAAGAGGAAGACCCTGACTTAAGTAAGTATATGGTTGCTAAAGGTAGTGATAACCTTGGCACAGGTCAAGAAGTAAATGTTGAAAACCCACTTTCGGATATAACTATAAGTGCATCTAAAAACACTTATAAATTACCTAACTTTGTAGATGGTCAAATTAAAAATTTAATTGATGATATATATGATAAGTATCTCTACACATCATCAAATGAGTTTAATAAAAAAAATGTAGATGTAACTTCAGAAGATTTTAAGGCAGATTTTGTATTTAAGGTTCAAACTAATGATGAGATGTTAGATAGTTCCCTATCTCAACTTGCAAGACTTTGGAATACAAAAGCAGTAAAAGGACAGATAGAAGGGTTTAGCAAAGAGCGAAATGAGTTTATATTTGGAGATGACCACAAGGGATATGTAGTTGATGAAGATGCACTTAGAAAAAAAATTATAGATGAAGTGAATGCAGGTAATTTAAATACAGAGATATGGACTGTTTTAAACATAGTGGATGCGGATGGACCATCTGTAAGGTCAAGATATAAATATGTATCGATGTATGAGACATGGACTACAGATAATGAAAAAAGGAATAAAAATATACAGTTAGCCTGTGAAGGTCTAAATGGTTATATTGTTAAACCAGGACAGGAGTTTTCATTTAATAAGGTCATTGGAGAAAGAACGGAAGATAGAGGATATGACTATGCAACAGCCTATCTTGAAGGACAAGTTATAGAAGAACTTGGTGGTGGTATATGTCAAGTAAGCACAACTTTATACAATGCCGTATTTGCAGCAGGACTCATATCTACTTATAGAAAATCGCATACATTTGAACCAAGTTACATAACACCAGGGCTTGATGCAACGGTTTCGTTCAATGGACCAGATTATAGATTTTTAAATACAAGTAATTATTCAGTTGGAATTAAAGCAAGTTATAGTAAGCAAAAAGTTAAGATAGATATTTTTGCAGTTCCGCTCCTTAAATCTAATTTAACTCAAAATCTTGTGTCAGTAAAGATTCAAGATTTAGATGAACCAACTATATCAATTATAAATGAAGGTAAGGCACATAAGGGTAGTAAAGGTAGTGAGTGGCAAGTGTTTAAAGTAGTAAAAGATGGAGAGAAAGAGGTGGAAAGAGTTTTTGACCACCAAACTATTTACCAAGGACATACACCAACAGCATTTGAGGAAAATACTTATGTTGATGATGATGGAGTTTTGCAAACCAAAAAGTTTATAGAAACAAGAAGAGAAGAAACTACTGTTAGAAGAAATTCAAGTATAACAACAGCAAGAAGAGAAAATTCTATACAGAGTATAGCACCAAGCGAAAGAGAAATAGTTGTAGAAGCCGCACCAGGTGGATTAAGTTCTACAGGGCAACCGCAATAGTATTTGATAGTATTTATTTTAAGGTTAGATAATCTGACCGAAAGGATGTTTTATGAGAAAAAAAATTGTAGCCGGAAATTGGAAGATGAATATGACAGTTAGTGAGACTAAAGATTTGATAGCAAAACTTAAGGATAAGTGTAGTACAAATGATGTTGATGTAGTATTTGTAGTCCCATCTATTGATGTGACTACTGCAAAAGAATGTTTAAAGGGAACTAATATTAAACTTGGCACACAAAACTTTTATTATGAAGATAAGGGTGCATTTACTGGAGAAATATCTGCAAAAATGATTTTAGATGCAGGGGCTGAATATGTTATTATAGGTCATAGTGAGAGAAGAAATATTTTCAAAGAAGATGATGCTATGATTAATAAAAAACTTTTAAAAGCACACTCATCAGGACTAAAACCTATACTTTGTTGTGGGGAAAGTTTGGAATTAAGAGAAAAGGGAACATATAAAGATTTTATAGAAAAGCAAATTAAGTCAGCGTTTGAAAATGTAAGTGAAAGTGATGCATTAAATACTGTAATTGCTTATGAGCCTATATGGGCTATAGGAACTGGAAAAACTGCTACATCAGATGAGGCCGAAGAAGTGTGTAAGTTCATAAGAGAAATTATAGGGAAACTTTATAATGATAATGTAAAAAGTAATATTCGTATTCAATATGGTGGTTCTGTAAATGCAGGTAATGCTAGAGAATTATTTGAAAAAGAAGATATAGATGGTGGACTTGTTGGCGGAGCAAGTCTCAAAGAAGAATTTATAAATATTGTTAATTATAAGTAAGGTGTATAGAATATTATTTTATAGAACTTTGTTTTTAGTATAGATAAAGAGGTAGATATGTCAAGAAAACCAAGTAAAGCAAAATTAGAGATTATTAAGAGTGATGACTCTCAAGTTTTGGATGAAAGAAAAGTAGAAATATTATTAACTATTATAAAGTTGTATCTTGAAACTGGAGAACCAGTTGGCTCAAGAACTATTAGTAAAAAAATAGGAAATGCCTTAAGTTCAGCGACTATAAGAAATGAGATGAGTGACCTTGAAGAGTTGGGATACATTTTAAAACCTCATACATCTGCTGGTCGTATACCATCTGATAAAGGGTATAGACTCTATGTCAATAATCTCATGAAAGAAAAAGAGGATGAGATTAAGAACTTAAAGACAGAGATGACCGCAAGAGTAGATAAACTTGAAGATATGCTTAAAACATTTGTTAAAACACTTGCAGCAAATACAAATTATGCCGCTATGATAGCAGGACCATCTATCAATAATAGTAAAATAAAATATGTTCAACTATCTAATCTTGGTGACAAAAAAGTGCTTATAGTAGTAGTCGCAGAAGGAAATGTAGTCAAAACAAAGATAGTCGGTTTTAATAAAATAATAGATGCAAAAGTCATTCTTGATTTAAACGAGACATTAAATGACATTTTATCAGGAGAGAGAGTGTCAGATTTAAGTAATGAAAATATTAAGTCACAAGTTGATAAACTTAGTAAAAATAAATTAGAAATTAATACGATTATATCTGAAATTAAAAGTGCTTTTGAAGAACAAAATGATACAGACAATATATGGACTTACGGTTCAAATAATTTCTTTAAGTATAAAGAGTTTGCAGAAAGTGGCAATGTAAGTAGTTTGGTGGAGACTTTTGAACAAAAAAAGGATTTAGCAAAACTTGTAGAAAAGGCAAATAGTGACAGTGAAGAAACTGGACTAAAAGTGTATATAGGAGAAGAATCATCTGTCAATGCTATGAAAGATTGCTCTATAGTAACTGCTAACTGTGATTTTGGAAATGGAATGAAGGGAACTATTGGTGTGGTAGGTCCAAAACGAATGGACTATGAAAAAGTATTAAAAACTATAAAGAACACAATGCAAAGTATGAATAAAGACCTTAAATAATATTGCCGGCAAATATTATGTGACAATTAAATATAAAAAAATAGGATGGGAAAGTTATGATTAAAAATATTATTTTTGATATGGGGAATGTACTTATAGATTTTAATCCTATGCAATATATAGGACAACTTAAGTTAGAAGATAGAGAAGAAGAAGTAAAAATATTTAAAGCCGCATATTTAAACTATAAATCTATATATATGGACTATGGTAAGATAACTGAAGAAGAGTTTGTTAATCATATTGTTAAAAATATTGGAGAAGATTATAGAGATAAAGTAGCCGAAATAATATTAAATTGGCATCAATACCTTACACCTATTAAAGGTATGGAAGAACTTGTAAAAGAGTTAAAAGAAAAGGGATATAAAATATACCTCTTGTCAAATGCAGGATTTAATCAACACGATTACTGGACAAGGATTCCGGCACATGTTTACTTTGATGGCAAAATTGTATCATGTGATGTAGGCGAAGTAAAACCATTCCCTAAAATATATGAAGCACTTTATGAAACTTTTAACTTAAAACCTGAAGAATGTTTTTTTATAGATGATTTGATTATAAATATTTTTGGTGCTAAAAGAACTGGTATGGATGGATATGTGTTTACTGGAGATGTAAAAGACCTTAGAAAAGAATTAAAAGATAGAAATATTTTATAGTGGAGGGAATATGGAGGAATTAAAACAAAAGATTTTAAGTGAAGGCAAGATTTGTCCAAATAACATAGTAAAGGTTGATTCATTTTTAAATCATCAGGTAGATGTTAGTTTTATGAGAAAAATAGGTGAAGAGTTTTGCAAAAGATTTAAAGATGAAAAGATTAATAAAGTTTTAACCATAGAATCATCTGGTATAGCAATTGCTTGTTATGTTGCAGAAGTATGTAATTGTAGGTTGGTTTTTGCAAAAAAAGGAAAGTCACTTAATCAAGCGCCGGATTTTTATGAATCAAAAGTTTACTCATATACAAGACAAACTGAATATCCGATAAGGGTGTCAAAAGAGTTTTTAAATAAAGATGATAGAGTTTTAATTGTAGATGATTTTCTTGCAAATGGAGCAGCATTAAATGGATTAATTGATATTGTAAATGCTTCAAATGCAACACTTGTAGGTTGCGGAGTTGTAATTGAAAAAGGCTTCCAACCAGGTGGTAAAACATTAAGAGATAAAGGGATAAGAGTAGAATCACTTGCAATAATAGAATCTGTTGATGAAATAAATCAAAAAATTGTATTTAGAAATTAAAAAATATTTAGAATTAATTATTATTAAAGGAGACATAAAATGTACGACATAGCGATTATTGGAGCAGGACCAGGTGGAATATTTTCTGCTTATGAATTGTTAAAATTAAATAAAGATATAAAAATACTTATGATAGAGACAGGGAATGTATTGGAGAAAAGAAAATGTCCTATAGATGGGGTTAAGATAAAATCTTGTATAAATTGTCCTACTTGTAGCATAATGAATGGTTTTGGTGGAGCAGGAGCATTTTCAGATGGAAAATATAATATAACAAATGATTTTGGTGGCACATTATATCAGTATATAGGTAAGAATGAAGCAATAGACCTTATGAGATATGTGGATACGATTAATGTTGAAAATGGTGGACAGGATACAAAACTTTATCATAATGACAATTCAACTATTAAAAAGATATGTATGCAAAATGGTATGAAACTGCTTGATGCTGAAGTGAGACATCTGGGAACTGATGTCAATTATATTGTGATGGGAAATATTTATAAAAAGTTAAAGGACAAAATAGAAATAAAGTTTAATACAACATGCGAAAGTATAGAAGATAAAAATGGAAGTTATTTAATCAAAACAGCAGGTGGAGAGTTTGAAGCAAAAAAGTGTATCATATCTGCAGGTAGGTCTGGCAGTAAATGGATGGAAAAAGTATGTAAAGAAATGGGAATAGAGACTAAAAGTAATCGTGTGGACCTTGGGGTTCGAGTTGAACTTCCTGCTATAATATTTAAACATTTAACAGATGAACTTTATGAAAGTAAAATAGTATATAGAACTCCAAAGTATGATGATAATGTAAGAACTTTTTGTATGAATCCATATGGTTCAGTAGTGCAGGAAAATACTAATGGGATAATAACTGTAAATGGTCATAGTTATGATGACCCTAAACTTAGAACAGATAATACAAACTTCGCGGTACTTGTTGCCAAGACATTTTCAGAGCCATTTAAAGATAGTAATGGTTATGGTGAATCTATAGCAAGACTTTCTAATATGCTTGGTGGTGGAGTCATTGTTCAAAGATTTGGAGACTTAATATCTGGAAGAAGAAGTAATGAGAAAAGAATTAAAGAAGGATTTGTAAATCCTACACTAAAGGCTACACCTGGAGACTTATCACTTGTTCTTCCAAAGAGAATAATGGACTGTATCATAGAGTTTATATATCAACTTGATAAGATAGCACCAGGGACAGCAAATGTGGATACTTTACTTTATGGAGTAGAAGTTAAGTTCTACAATATGGAGGTTAAACTGGATGAAAATCTTGAGACTAATCATAAAGGACTATTTGTAATTGGTGATTGTAGTGGTATAACACATTCACTTTCTCACGCAAGTGCTGCAGGAGTGTATGTGGCAAGACAAATGGTGCTATAAGTATAGCATTTACAAACACACAAAATACTGCTTTTCCATCATCTTTTGCAAGTGACACAGTTACACTTACTCAAGTAGGTGATGCAAAACTAACTACTGAATCCTAATGATACTATAAATCAAAACTTATTTATATTTATTAGTGTGTATATAGAAATATAGAACTTAACTTAAGTCAGAATCATTTGTTATAAAGTTGACAATATTTATATGTTTTATACCATCTCTTTGTTGTGGCAGTGGATCAAGTGTGAATAAGTATTTTGGATAATTATCTCTTATTTTATTGAAGACATTATATTCTCTATTTTCAACATTCTTGTCCGAGATGGACATAGCGATTTGAATATAAAAATATTCATTGGCATTTCTTGTTATAAAATCACATTCAAGATTACCAATTTTACCTATACTTAATTCATATCCTTTGGAACTCAGGTAAGTGTAAATTATGTTTTCTAACGCAGGACCATAATTTATTCTTTTATCTATATTCATACCATAGCAAATACTTAAATCAGCAAGATAATATTTTTGTTCACCTTTTAATGATTTCTTTGATTTTAAGTCAAATCTATTACAACAATAAAGTAACTTGGAGTTTTCTATGATTTCTATATAGCGATAAAGTGTTTGAGGCTTTATAGGTATTTTTTCTTCATTTCTCATGTAGTTAATAATATTATTTAAGTTAGTAGTTGAGCCAAAGTTATTAATTAAATATGTTAAAACTTTTTCAAAAACAACTTTATTTTTAATTTTATTATGTTTCTTAATATCTTTTTTAATTATTTGATTTAAAACATCTTTAACATATAATTCTTTATCGTTTATGTTGTCAAATTCTATTGTCTTTGGGAATCCTCCACCTATAATATAATTCTCTAATTCTTTGTAAATATTTGTATCTATATTTTTGCCATAAAAATTTTTCATATCTAAGTATTCTTTAAAATTCAATGTGAACATTTCTATTTCTATATATCTGCCAGTTAATTTTGTGATAAGTTCCCCACTTAATAAGTAAGAATTTGAACCAGTGATAAATATAGAAAAGTTACCAGTTTCTCTATAACCATTGATAAGAGGTTCATAATTTTTAACATTTTGAATTTCATCTATAAATAGGTATTTAAAATTATCATCTTTAATATTATCATCAATTATTTTTTTCTAATTGTATATCATTTTCAATATGCCTATATCCACGTTCATCAAGATTTATATATATAATGTCATTTTTACTTATACCAGACTCTTCAAGAGAATTCATAATTGATTTCATGAAGGAAGATTTTCCGCATCTTCTAATGCCTGTTATAGCTTTAATCAGGTCGCTATTAATAAACCCCTTTATCTTATTGAAATAGTATTCTCTTTTAAATATACCTTTGAACATAGTTATATTTTACTATTTTTTTACGAAAAGTCAAGTTATAGGGTATTAAATATATAATTTTATATACTTTATGCCCCATAACTCACCACTTATCTGAACCCTATATCTTTTGAGACTTGAAAAAAATAGTACTGGGGAGCACCCTCCAAAGTATAGGGGGGTCATATTACTGAATAGCAATAGTTAGGCTTATACCTCACTCCGAAAACACGTAAATTTGTTTTCTTGAGCGAGGCATAAGCCTAACAACAAACATTTAGTAAAATGTAGGTCGTAAGTAATAAATTATGAGAAAGAGCACAAGAATAGTTAAGAAATTATTAGCGTTATTTTTAGTTGTGCTTATGAGTATAAATACATTAGGGGCAGTGGTAAGTGATAATGATGGAAGTGCTTTTATAACTAAAGCGGAATTTGATTCATTAAAAAACAACTTCCAATCTCAGATTGACCAATACAATGTAAGTATTGATAGTAAGATAGACGGTGCGATAGCTTCGTATCTTGCAGGTATAAATATTGCTAAAAAAACAGAAGAAGTATCAATGATTAATAAGTTGAATTTTACTTTTGATAAAGATTTTGCTATACCTACAACTTCAAGGGGGACTGCACATGTATGGTATTTGTATGCTGGTAGAAATGTGGGCTGGTATGCTGCCCCGGGGAATTATGACCGAATTGTTGGTGAGGCAAAATGCTCAAATAGTCAAGGTGCAGTTGGAGCCTGGAGAACAGAAAATGCAACAGATCCTGGGCGTTTTGTGATATATGACCAAATGTATTTGAATGGAAGTTATTATGATTATCCAGTTGCATTTATTGAAAGCATACCACGTGTTGAAGCGAGTTGCTCAGGCTTTGGCTTTGAGGACCACAATGATACAACATCAAATCATAGCTCAAGCATTCCTCCTTTTCATCTTGATAATCAAGGACTTACACATTGGGGGTCAACACAACTAACATTAAACTTTATATTAGGGGGGTACACAAAAACGGCTTCAGGAGTTTTTATTTTAATGAGCGGAGATACAAGAACAACACCTGACTTTTTAACTACATTGCCTGGCTCTGTGTGTTCAGAATCTAACTTTTATTGTATACATAATAATGTGATAGACGAGATTAATACTAGTAGTGATGGGGTTATTGCTACTCATAATGCAACAGTATTTTGGGCATCTTATTATACGATGAGAGGTAGTAATGGTGCTGTTGCATGGACGGCAAGATTTGAACAAAACCATACAACAAACCCTGAAAATCTTTCAAATTGGTCATTAAAGGCCTATCGTCATAAATACAATACGATGAATATTAATAACATAATCGTTCGAGATATTTCAAATGCAGTAGGCGAGCCAGTTGTTTATTATAATGGCTTACCACTTTTTACTGCCTCTCAAGATGGTAAAGTAGAATTAAAAATGACATTTGAAAATTCTGCAAATGCAAACACTACTTTTGATATAAATGATGGACCATTCCCAAATACAACTGTTGTAGGTGGTATATCATCTGACATAGATAATCCTGAAATTAATTCATTTACAGTACCATCATCTACAACTCCTGTGACATTAAAATTTGATGTTAAAAAAGATAAAACATATTGGATAAAAGCATTGCCTTCAAGTGGGAAAACTACAATTAAGACAACGGGGATTGAAACTACTGGCGAGTAAACTTATAAGAAATATTTAAATTAAGAAATAAGGTATAACAATATTATTTTCACTAAGTGATGAAATATTTTCTGAAGTGCAAATAATAGCTGAAGTACCTATTTTTTTATTTGACTTATTCAGGACATTGAAATTTGAACAGGCTTTGATAGATGGGGTTGATGTTGATTTTATTTCAATAGGGTATAATATGCCTTTATTTTCTAAAATGACATCAATTTCTTTATTATCAATATCTCTGTAAAAATATATATGAGGTGTTTTGGAAACATTTAAATAAGATTTCATGATTTCGGATATAACATAATTTTCAAAAAGTGCACCAAATTGATTATATTTTCGGACATCATTTGAATTTTCAAAATCTAAAAGATAAGTGACGAGCCCAAGGTCGTAAAAATAAAGTTTAGGTTTATTTATTGCTCTTTTTAATAAATTATTTGAATAAGAATGTAAATAAAATATAATGCCCAGACGTTCTAATATGCTTAAATAGTTATTTATAGTTTTAACATTTATTTCTGACATTTGAGAAAGATTATTTACATTTAACACTTGTGCAGTAAACGATGAAAGTATTTTAATAAATGATTGAAATTTAAATATATCAATTTTATTTGCCATATATCGCAAATCTTTATCTAAATATGTGGTAATATAATCTTCATAATATTTATTTTTGTCAGTTTTTTCTTTGGCTACTATAGCCGGCATAGAACCTAAATATATGTCATTATATACTGAATTGGTATTGTGCTTTTTTCTTTCTTGATATTTTTTTAAAAGTTCATCTTTGTCAATTGTGAATGCACTACCACTATATTTATATATTTCAGAAAGTGATAATGTACTCATATGCATATTACATACTCTACCAGCAAGAGACTCTTCTACATTTTCCATCATCTTAAATACATGAGATCCAGTTAACCAGAACTCACCATTTTTTTTAGTTTTATCAACTATTGATTTAATATATGGAAAAAGTTCTGGTACATTTTGGACTTCATCAATTAAAATTGGTGTTTTATATATTTTGAAAAAGTTTTCAGTGTCATTTTTTGCAAGCATTCTAATATTTGGGGTATCTAAAGAAATGTAAGTTCTTTTTATACCTTCTCTTTTAATTAGTTGTTCTAACATAGTCGTTTTCCCAGATTGCCTTTGCCCTGTTAAAAGCAAAACTTTATATTCTTTACTGTATTTTAGAAAAGAATCTTCAAGTTGACGTTTATAGTACATAATATACCTCAGTGTCGATAAATATGACATTATTATACCATTTTTATCGGCATTGTCAACCCCCTATTATTGCCATCTATGATTTTCATTTTTATGTATTTAGTACTGGGGAGGTGGGGCCGAACCCCCTAAGTCATAGGGGGCCTTATGAATTATCGTAGGGGCGAGCATTGCGAGCCCGCAGGTCGAAATCAATTTAATGGCTAAAAAGAGTAGAAAAATGTGGAAGAAGGCACTATGCCTTATTTTTGCGTTTTTGTTGAGTATAAATAGTTTTGCGGTGGCTGTATCAGACAATGATGGATCTGCTTTTATAACAAAAGCGGAGTTTGACAGTTTAAAGAATGACTTTCAAAATCAGATTAATACATATAATACTAATATAGATAGCAAAATTGATGGAGCTATAGCAGCATATATTGCTGGTGTAAGTATAGATGATGACCCTATAGATTATTGGAAAGATGTGGAAAGTGCAACAAATGGAAATTTTTATTTTATTTCAGGCTTTGATCAAAGATATTTGGATGCAGTAAGCAGTGGAATTAGTAGTTTTAAACCTGGGTTAAATATAATGGTTAATAGACGTTTGTATGTTAATGAATGGACTAACCCTAAGTGGGTTTACACAGTTTTATCAAGAAGGAGTGGAACATCAGTCCAAGGATGGCACTCTATATCTTTAACTACAGTCGCAAATTCTACAAGAGGACAAGCTTGGATGGATGGAACAACTGGTAGTAGGAGCTATCAGATTGACCATAAGGAACTTTTTTACACAGCAGAAGAACGATGGCATAAAGCTAGTGAGTTGTCTTGGGAAACAGGATCTGGATTTGGGGGTAACCTTTGGTCAGACGCAACATATGGTGTTACACATGCCAAAAATACTTATAGGGCTACATATGAAAAATCAGAACAAGGTAATGGTGCAAGTTTCCTTTATCACAGTTATGGAAATGGTAGAAAAATGTTAAGAACTTGCAACTATGCTTTATATCCATTGACAAGATTTAATGGTAGTGCACATACATATAAAAATTTTAATGGTGGTAATGCAATTAGCCAACAATCTATTTATGAAGGCAGTACAGGTCAAGATGACAATACATCTTTAACTTTGGGCTTTAATCAAATAACTGACATAGGTGTTACATATTCTGTTGGTTCTGAATTGTCACCTACCTCTACATCTAATGGTGCTTGGGGTGATGCAAAAACGGTTGTTATACAGAGAAAAACAAACGAAGATTTTTCTATACTTCAAGTTGGTGTACCTGGAACAATAAATATAGTTGCGTTGAATGATTTATTTCCAATTACTAACAGTGATCAGAAAACGATTAGTGCTGACTCCACTAAAACAACAAGACAGGTACTATATTATCCATCTGGTGGTCCTTCAACTATTGACGCTAAAATGTCTGGTATCAAGTTTACTTACTATATACCATCGCTTAATTATGAATCACGACCAATATCTAGTTTTAATCAAGAGACATTGAGCAATTTGATGAATGCTGATATTCGTATGCAAAATGGTGTTAGAATTGGAAAAGTTAATAAAGAAGGATCAAAAGTTCGTGTTAAGTTTAAATTTGTTGCACGAAATGGCGGTGATATACCAGTTTCATTTGCAATTTCAAACAAGTGTTTTATTGAGGGCTATTTTCAGACGGGTGCCAAAGATATGTTGAGTGACACAAGTGCAGTTAATTATTATAATACTACTACAAATCAAAATCTTGATTTGGTGTTGACAAATGTTGAGGAAGATGATGAGATATGGCTTAATTGCTATGTATCAAGTGGTACTGATTTAGATGCAATAAAAATTAGTGACTTTAGTATTCAAAATTATAAAGGGTAGATATATGAAGAAGATAATTAGAACAATTTCGTCAATTGGTTTAGTGGTACTTTTATCATTTATGCCATGTTATTCTGCTATTGTAAGTGATAATGATGGCGCAGCTTTTGTTACTAAGCAAGAATTTGAAATGATGAAGGATAATTTTAATGCACAAATAGAACAGTACAATGCGTCGCTAGATGGCAAGATAGATGGTGCTATAGGAAGTTATCTTGCAGGTATGAATTTGAAAAATGCTGACATTACGGATTATTGGAAGAATATACAAGAAATATCAAGTAATAATTTTTGGATTAGTAATTATTTATCAAGTGGATATAAAGATGTAGTTAATGAAGGGCTTTCTGAATATAAGAGTGGTCAAAATGTTGTGACTCAAAGGCGATTATATTATAAATATTGGAGTAATCCAGTGCATGCATTTGAATCTCTTGTGCGTCCTGCTAGTACCTATGGTTGTTATGTTTTCTCTTCACTAGGAAATACTTCTTATAATCAATGCGATGGAACTGCTCCAAACAATCATTTAGCTTTTGGCCAGTTATCTGCAACAAATGGTGGCGGAGATGTTTGGCTCTTGTCAGTAAATAATACTTCATGGTCAGCTGATCATTGTCCAAGTGCAGCATCCAATGTCTTAGCCACTAATACATCTGCATACAGTACTTATACAAATACTGTCAATTCAAAGTCGGCTGGAAAAGGCGCAGGCTTTATATACCATACATCTGGCGCAGGGTATAAGTTTTTAAGAGAATGCAGTAGCGAACTTTATACTTTGCCTAATATTAATATTTATGGGCATTCGTATAAAAACTTATATTCTACTACAGCATCTGGCTTATACAATATATACTGTGTCAACACTGGTAGAGATGATAATACAAGTTTAAGTATTAACCTAGGTGATTTTGCTGATTCATCTTCTGAAATTAGTGCTGGAACTGAGCAAAGTCCAACATCTACTACAAATGGTGCGTGGGCAAGTGGATATATTGATATAAATAAGGTTACAGATGGTGTAGACTATAACTTTATACAATGGGGCAAAGCACCAACATTTAAACTTGTAACTATTGAAGATACTTATCCTATAACTCAAGATGCATCTCAAACAACAATTACTGCTGACTCAAACAAGACAACAAGAGCGACAGTATATTATTTACCATCAGGGCCTACAACATATAATTCTGCAGTTTCTGGAGTTGCAGCTACATATAGAGGAGTGACATTAAATTTTAATGACAATCAAAATTGGACAGACTATACCCAAGAAATATTGACAAACTTATCAGGTCAACAAGTTAAGATTGCAGGTGGAATTCCTATTGTGAGAGTAGTATCTAGCCAGGCAGAGACTGATTTAAGTTTAAAATTAAAATTTAAATCGAGATCTGGAGCTAGTAGGAATATTAAAATGAATATGTGCGATGCACAATTTGATAATGGCGAGATAGCAGCTGGTAAACAAAGCTTAATAAATGGGTGGCAAGATGTAACAACAGGTACTGAATATGAATATAAAGTATTTGTTAAAGGAAAAGACAATACATTGTTCTTAAATATGTATATAGATGGGGCTGATGAAGACCTTATAACTATAGAAAGTTTAGAAGTAAAACAAGTTTAGTAAATATCAAAATGGGAGGAGAAATATTCTTCGCCCGTTTTTGATTATGGAGCTAAACATCCAAGAGGCACAATATATATGTCATCTTTATTTTTATATGCGTAGTTGCCAACTGCTGTAAATTTGGGGAGCCTGTCCAAAAATAACATAAATAAATGTTAAAAACTGAAGAAAATTATAAAAAAATAAATTAATTTTAATAAATTTTGTTATTTAAAAAGTTTGTAAATATCTTATAAAAGAATAGAAAATATGCTATA
>JAGBKB010000065.1 GCA_017934175.1 Lachnospiraceae bacterium
AAAAGTTCGATTCGGTCAGATTAAACTTCTGACTTACTTATTTCTTATTTACTTATTTTTTTAGTTGTTTGTTTCAACTTATCCGTTCTTTACTAAAATCTTCGGGTTTGTCTGAATATTTTGTTGTCATTGTGCGAGTAAAGGTCTGCAGTGCAATACCTTTACATTGCGGACAGGCAGGGATTCGAACCCTGGTGGCATTGCTGCCCAACGGTTTTCAAGACCGCCTCGTTATGACCGCTTCGATACCTGTCCATAAAATACTATAGCATTATATCTAATGTCAAAAAAACAACCTCGCCAATTAGTCGGCAAGTTTATATATTTTATAACAATTTTATATTTTTGTCAATACAAACTTTATTCACTTTTATTTGATATAAATATGAATAATTCCCATTTAATTGCTTTTATGCTATAATAATTATATCAAGGAAATCACAGGAGGAATTATGGATTTTGGAATGATGTTAAAACTTGGAGGTCTTTGGGCAAAGTTTAGTAAAAACCACCCAAAATTTCCACAGTTTGTAAAGGCAGTTCAAAAAAATGGTTTCAATGCAGATACAGTAATAGATTTAACAATTACTTACCCAGATGGAAATAAAATTGACACTAATATTAAAATTACAGAAGATGATTTGAAACTTTTTGAAGAATTAAAGAAATTAAAAAAATAATGGGTTATCCCCATTATTTTTTTATCTTATAAGTTTTTTTAGTTCATTTATACTTTTCTCTGTCGCTCTATTTTCATTATGTGCTCTAACCGCATATTTATCATCTGCAAGTTTTCCACTATAAGGTAAATCTGTATTTAAGAAACTAAATATATCTTCTATTTGTTTTATATCCTTCGTATTTATACTTGTGCAAACATGATAATCAAGTGCTATCTTATCAAGACTTGGATCTGATTTTGTAAGTGACAGATAAACATTTTTTCTTGATGCTAAAACTAATTTTAGTACAGAGTTTCTTTTTTCTATTAAATCAGCAGTTGGTTTTTCAAATACCATAACTTCATTATAATTTGTCAATACAACATTCCCATCATTTGACTTTAATGCATCTTCAATTTCTTCAAATGTATTTACCTTAATCTCTTTAAGCCCAAGTTCCTTATATAGTTTTTTTAATTTTGATTCATCACCTTTAAACCCAACTATCATTTTTTTCTCCTTTATGTAAACAATATTATAATTTATTTAACCCTAACTATTTTATCACAAGTAATTCATTTTTGCAAATATTATACTATCATATATTAGCGCTCAATTCATACATAAGTATAGATAATGCAGTTATTGCTGCAGTCTCTGTTCTTAAAATTCGATTTCCTAGTGATAAAATATCAATATTTGCACTTTTAGCCATTTCTATCTCTTTTTCAGAGAACCCGCCTTCCGGTCCTATTATAACATTTATATCAATGTTTTTATCTGTCCCACTCCTTATACTATCTATTATTTTAGATAGTATTTTTTTTGTTTCAGTTATGCCTGATGCATTTTCATAAAATAATAGATTAAAACCTTTCTTGTTAGATAGTTCTAAAACCATTTTCTTAAACTCTATAGGTTCTTTTATCTCTGGGATAATATGCCTTTTACTCTGTTCTGCTGCAGATTTTGATATTTTGTTAAATCTATCAATTTTCTTTTCTGTTTTTTTATCATCAATTTTTGCTACACAGTATTCTGTTGAAATAGGCGTAATAGTGCTTGCTCCAAGTTCAACTGCTTTTTCTATGACAAACTCAAGTTTATCATATTTACTTATTCCTTGATATAAATGAATATTTGCAGGCAGTTCATTTCCTTCTACACTTTCTTCCACCAAAAGTGTTACACTATCATCCTTTATATCATTTACTACTGCCCTATAATCAAATGAACTACTAAATGGCACTACAGAGCATAGTACATGCTCATTTTTTTTAATTCTAAGTGATTTAATTAAGTGATGATAATTTTCACTTTCGCTTTTTATAGTGATTTTCTTATTTGATAAATCAATTTCATTTTCATTTATAAATATATGATGCATAATAATATTATATCACATTTTCAAAATAAAAAGGATGCTTTTTGCATCCTTTATATTAATTTGGCTTTATAATTATTTCATCTCTTTTTATAAGTCCAAGTTCGGCTCGCGCTATTGACTCCATATCCTCATTATCCAAGACATGTCCTTCATTTTTCTTTAGTTTTGATGACTTGTCTTCTTCATCTTGTATCGCTATCTCAAGATTCTCTATCTCACTAATCTTATTTGCATACTCAGATTGTTTACTTTTCAATACATTTTTTGCAAATAACACAGCAAATATTAATATAACAAGAAACCCAAGTATTACTATTCGTTTTGTCATTGAAAATATTGCTGCTCCGCCTCTACTTCTTCTTTCGCTCATATGGCAATGTTTTTACCTCATGAATTATTTCATTGTCACCATATTTTATGACAATCTTATCATTAAGACTAACTTCATAAAAAGCCTTTTTTACGACTCCATTTACAAGCACCTTATCATTATCGCAAAGCGCATTAGCAACTGTTCTTCTTTTAATAATACGTGCTTCCTTTAAATACTTATCAAGTCGCATTAAAACTAGTTCATCATATCCTTGAATGATTTACCTGCTTTGAATTTTGGAGTTTTAGATGCTGCTATCTTAATTTCTTCACCAGTATGTGGGTTTCTTCCTGTTCTTGCTTTTCTATTAGATACTGCAAATGTTCCAAAACCTGCTATTGCCACTTTATCATCCTTTTTAAGTGCTGCTTGGATAGTTTCAACAAATGCATTTACTGCACCTTCACTTTCCTTTTTTGATAATCCTGTAGCGGCTGCAATCTTTTCAACTAATTCACCTTTATTCATATTATCCTCCTATATGTAGATGTTGAGCCCTTGATTTTTAGGCACTCTATCAATATATTTTAATACAAATTTTTAAAAAGTCAAGTATTTTCAACATTTTTTTTAATTATTTTGATACTATATATTGTGGTTGTATTTATGCATATTTAACTATTTTTATGCACACTTCTCTACCTATATATGCAAGTATCAATACTATTAGCCACTATATAACTTCTTAGCAACTGCCATAGCCACATTTATACCATCAACTGCACACGACATTATGCCTCCACCATGTCCAAGCCCCTCGCCACAAGGATAAAAATTGTGAATATTACACATATAATTTTCATCCCTGTCAAGTTTTACTGGGCTACTTGTCCTTGTTTCAACTCCTGCTATCACATACTCATTGCCATAAAAGCCCGGTATTATCTTATTAAAATGTTTAAGTGCCATCTCAATATCTTTATTTATATTAATCTTAAGTCCTAATGTTTCATACACCGACATTAGTTTTTTAGAATACTTTGCTCTACCCTTAAACACATCCTCTTGGCAAATGTCATCGCCATTACCTGTAACATATGGTATAAATCCTTTTTCAAGTTCAAATGCCATCTTTTCCACTTGTTCTTGAAACTCAATCATTTGAAGCGGAGAACACTCATCATCATTTGCTTTCTTTTCTGTATGTATCATTTGTATATCATTATCAAGTGCTACATTAGCAATATCTGATACACCAATAGTCTCCACTATTGCTGAATTGGCGTACTTACCATTTCTATCATTATAACTCATGCCATTTATAGAAAGCATACCTTCGCAATTTGATGAATTAATAATGTATCCACCAGGGCACATACAAAAACTATATACTGAATGACCATTTCCTACATCATAAGTTAATTTATAAGTTGCAGGACCAAGAAGATTATCAATATTTAATAATTTGTCACTAATATTTTTTTGTTTTATATGGTTTATACTATTACCATATTGAGCCTCATTAATAAAACTTTGCTTGTGCGCTATTCTATAACCAACAGCAATAGGTTTTGCTTTCAAACCAAATCCATTTTTAATAAGTTCTCTAAATGTATCTCTACTGCTATTCCCTATTGCAAGAATTACTGGGGTATCATTTGTAATATTGATAGATGGTTTACCATCATTAAAACAAAACTTGGTATTATAAAATATTTCGCCACCTAATCTTATTATTTCATTTCGCATATTTTTTATTACATCAACCAACTTGTCGGTTCCAATATGTGGCATATTGTCATAAAGTATGTTTTTTTGAGCACCAAACTTCACAAATGTTTCAAGCACAAACCTATATATACCTGTCTTATCCTTATTATTAGTATTTAATTTCCCATCTGAAAATGCACCAGCCCCTCCTTCACCAAAGCATACATTGGACTCATAGTCTAACTCCATTGTATTGAAAAACTTATCCACATCTTTTATTCTATCATCAAGCGCTTTACCTCTTTCAAGTATTATTGGTTTAAACCCATTTAATGCCAATATATAAGATGCAAATAATCCTGCAGGTCCAAGTCCTACAACTACAGGTCTAATATTTGCATTTTGTTTTTCTTTAATAATAGGATTAAAAATTACTGGTTCATACTTTTCTAATTTTAAGTCTACTTTGGTATCAAATGCAACATTATAAACAAATAAAATATTATCCTTATCTCTTGCATCTATTGATTTATGCAAAATAATGAGTGTAGACCAATCTATATCATCCACACTCAATTTTACCGATTTAGCAATTTTCTTTTTTAAATCGTAATCATCATGACAAATATTTAGTTTTATCTGATTTAATCTATACATAAGTATCTATATAAAATATTTCCTACTAATCATTTCTACTCATTAAAAACTTATCTATAGGATAGTTTTGTAGATTTTCTCCTACACCTCTATTATCAACTTTTGATAGTAATATTTCTCTTGATTTTCTCACTTCATTTTCACTTAAATGTTTAGATGGTCCTCCTATGCAGCCACCTTCACACACCATTCCTTCTATAAAATCTTCTTGCAACTTACCGGCTTTTAATAATAATAAACATTTTTTACATTCACTACCACCTGATGCCTTTATATATGTTATATCGTCCACATTTTGATTTTGCTCTTTTATACATTGTAAAACTGCCTCTGACACTCCACCAGATACTGCAAAGTTCTTTCCGTATAATGATGCAACTTGTATATCTTCACTTACTTCTTCAAGTTTAATGTTTTTTGCTCTAAGCATAGCAGCCATCTCACCAAATGACAATACATAATCTGCATTTCCTTTAATATTATGTTCATGTGCTTCTGATTTTTTTGCTATACAAGGTCCTATAAATACAGTTATGCAGTCTTTATATTGATATTTAAGCATTCTGCTTACTGCGCACATAGGGCTCACAGTTTTAGACATATTACTATCATAAATATCTTCAAATTGATTTTTTATCATATTTACAAATGCTGGACAACATGAAGTAGTTAGTTTCTTACCTTCTGCTTTTGCCTCCATCCATTCTTTTGACTCAAAGTATGCAGTCAAGTCTCCACCCAAACTTACATCTACCATATCATCAAATCCGACTTTCTTTAATGCCTCTCTTATTGCATTTAGATTTATATTTTCACCAAACTGACCTATACTTGCAGGTGCACACATAGCAATAACTTTTTTATCAGATAAAATTGCTTTTATTACATCAACTAAATCAGTTTTAGATGCAATGGCTCCAAAAGGGCAACTATGTATACAATGTCCACACCTTATACACACATCATTTTTAATCCTACATATACCATCTTCATCATAACTTATAGCATCCACAGGACAAGACCTTTTGCAAGGTCTCTCAAGATGAACAATCGCCTGAAATGGACAAGCCTTTGCACACATACCACATTCTTTACACTTTTTAGGTTCAATATGCATACGAACCTCGCCTTCAGATATTGCTCCAAATTTGCAGTTTTCTTTGCAAGGTCTTCCAAGACAAAATCTACAATTACTTGTAACTGAATATGAAGATATAGGACATTCATCACAAGCAGCATCTATAACTTGAACAATGTTGCCACTATGTAAATTATTCTCACTAACATCTTTATTCATAGCAAGTCTTATTCTTTGTCTAACTATTTCTCTTTCTTTGTAAACACAACACCTATAACTTGGCTTTTGCCCTGGTATAAGTTCTTGCACAAGATTTTCTATACTTTCATCATTTAAATTATTGGCAAATGCAAGTTTGCAAATCTCTTCATAAACCTTATGTCTAAACTTCATAATATTATTGTCATTTGTAATCATATACTTAGTCCTCCTTAATTTTTACATATCCAACTTTTTCAACTAACTCTTGCCCTTCGCTTGATTTCATCCATTCCACAAATTGTTTTACCTCACTAGAGCAATCACTTCTTGTCACAGCATAAAATGAACCTGCAAATGGGTAAGTGTCATTTGCTATATTTTCTTTACTTGGGTAAATACTATTTATAGATAAAAACTTAATACCAGTATTATCAACCATATCTTCTACATAATATCTAAATGAATAGCCTATGGCATTTTTATAATTCTTATATTGAGATGTTACTGCACTAACCATTCCCGACATAAAATCTTGTCTCTCTTCCATTATAGGTTCTTTTATTTTTGTATCGCCCATAATTTTTTCAAGATTTGTTTGACTCCCACTTCCCTTATCTCTTTGAAATGCTTTAATTTTCCCAAGTGTCATAAGTGCAAATGAATCATTTTTAAGATTTTCCATCTCGCCAATAGTTTTCCAAGTAGTAATCTCTCCAGAATAAATTCCTTTTATCTCATCTATAGTTAAATTATTAACTGGATTTTTAGAATTAACAAAAAATACAAATCCATCTTTTCCAATAGGAGTATATACTAATTCTATCCCTAACTCTTTTGCTTTCTCTTCTTGTTCAGTGCTTGGAGATGCTACAAATATTATATCAGCACTTCCATCAACTATATCATTATAGGCTCCTTTAGTCGTGGTACATTTTACATAGTCAGTATTTGTTTGATAATGATTAATATATAATTTTTTAGTTACATAGTCAGGATAAACTGCATTTGCAAATGCAACATATACAGGATAAAGTGCCGTAGCCCCATCTAGTTTTGGAAGATTATTTGTAAGTTTAAATGAAGGCTCTTTATCTAATTTAACTATTTCATTTTGTTTAGTCTCTCTTTCTACTATTCTTGGCATATTCATATCATAGTTCCAACTTATAAATATATAAGATGCAAATATAATACAAAACACCATCAATACAATCATACATCTTTTTACAATCTTATATTTATACAATTTAAAAATAAAAAATATTCCTAGTAGGAATACAACTAAATGAAGAGCAAGATCTGCTACAACTAGTAATCCAGACCAAGCAACTGTGCCACCCTCCATTGACAAGATTAGACTGCTTATTATAAATGTTGCAAATAAAACTTGCACCAATAAAATAGTCTCAAGTATCTTAACCCATAGCTTATCTCTTTGAAAGATAAGCCCGCAAATTAGAACAACAACTGCCATTAAAAAACAAGCGAAAAATACCAAATCAAACCTCCGATTTTTTATAATTATACCACATTTTCAAAACAATACCATAACAAATAAAAAATAGGGAATGCCCTATAATCCCTATTTTTACATATTATTATTGCAAACCAATTAGTTGAAAATATGATACAAGGTCCTAAAATAATTCACATAATCTTGATTGTCAGATAAACCAGATACCTGCCCATCGCCAACCTCTATAACCACAAACCTACCATCTATTAGTTCTGCATAGTCAACAGTGTAATAATTACTATTCAAATGCCTATACTTGTATATTTTAGTACCAGGCACAGTATTTGAATGATTTGGCTGTCCAGAATTTCTACTCACACTAACTACTTCGCCATTTGCATAAAAAACTCTAAACTCATTTTTCAAAATTAGCCTATCATTGTCAAACCATTCCCCATTATCAAAAATAGCCACATCAAAACCTGTGGCTACTGCTGCTTCATATTCACTTTTCAAACTCCCATCAACTACAGCTTTGTTGGTGATTGATGAGGGGAAGAGCATATTTGCAATCATATCTTTTAAAACCCATACATTGCATATGCAAAATTTTTACTGTGAGGGATTGGGTGGTGGATTATGTTTTTATATTTTATTTTAATGTGTTCTCTCATTACAAAACTTTATATTCACTAATTACTATAATTAGCAACCATTTCTTCAAAACCTTCTTTTTCATCATCACTAATCAAATTATCAAATCTATCATAATAATCAATAAAAAGTTTTTCTTCTTCATTTGTGGTTGTATCATCATTTAACTTTTTTGCTAATAATCTGGCATTATGTTCTCTACATTTACCAAGAAAAATTTCTTCATATGCTTTGTCGATTATACTTTGAATTAAATTTATTTGTTCATTGTCCAATTTGCCAAAATTAAACACTTCATCCAAATGCATAAAATAATTTTTTGATTTTTTAAATTCTTCTATTTCATTTTTACGATTATTATATAATATACTTATTATCATCTTACTATAAGATGAATTGTCTAAAGCACTAATATAATCTGAAGAATTTCTACTTAATGTATTAGCAAAATCAGCAAATAATTGTGTAATAGTTTTAAATATATCATCATTTAGATTTAAAACATTCTTAATATTAGCAAACCTTTTATTTAAATCACTTTCATAATAATTGCTATAAGTAGTATTATATTTACCCCAAAAACCTAGCTCATTTGAACAGAATCTATTATGTACTGCCCATTTAGTTCGTCCAGGTAGCCAGCTATTTATATCATGGCTCTCAAACAAATTATTGACATCAAGTATCTCATGCATATTATAAACAGTTAATTTATTTACAGGTATAAATTCATCAACCAAATACTCTTTATTGCGAATTATTTTAAAAAGTGTGAAGATTTTTTCATTTTCTTTCAACACCATTTTTTCCTTTTCGAGCACACAATTTTCACTAATTTTTGATGCATAGCCACAAACATTATTAACCATTACATTTAATTTGAATTCAGCTAATTCTTTGTTCATTGCTTCATTAGATAAATCAGTAACAATATCTTCCTTTATTTTTTCTATTTCTTCTTTTGGTTTAAATTCATCACTAAAATATTTTGAACTTACTTCGTCAATTTTTGTAAAAATAATAAATGACATTATATTAGGTCTAGTACTGTAGATTATTGGTAACGATTCAGCAGTATTTTTCGGAGAATCAGGAGAGGAAGTTGTCCATAAAAAGAATACATCATTAATATTAGGATATTCTTTTCTTAACAATCTATCATATCGTAATCTTAGTTCTTCTTCACCATAAGGTTTATCATGACCTATCCCATATGTATCAATAAACTTAATCATATCTATTTTACTGTTAATTAAAGTATTCTTAAATTGTTCTTTTCCATTTACATTAAAAATTATTTTTTTAACAATAGACGAATAAGATAATTTATCCTTTTTGGTTTTTAAATAAGGTTGCAAGTCTATGTTATTATTATTTAACTTAAATTCCACTTTTTCCATACTTTCTTTTCCAGAATTAGTTTTATACACATTAGTAATAATGTCATATACTACTTCAAAATATTTTTCAAACTCGGCATTAGGGTTAAATTTATTGTTGTTATCATCTAAACTCGTGTTACTAATAGAATTATCAAAATAATTATCATCAACTTTATCCCAAAACTCTTTATTAAAACGATTATTAAAAATATTTTCTATTTCATTGGATGTAATTTGTCCAAACTCTTTACAATCAAAAAATGCAGAATCATGTAATATATGTCGCTTTAATTTATTTATATTATTCTCAACATTTTGCTCTTTTTTGAAGTATTCCACCTTATTTTTTATATCATTAAAGTATTCATATAGTTTGTCCATTCTTTCATCTATAAATTCTTTCTTTGTTTTAAAAGAAATTTCAACAACAGATTCAATTGATGTATTAAAAAATATAGAATACTCCATAGATACTCTTGTTGTTTGACCAAAATCGCTTGCAGGAATTCTTTGTTTCTCTTTTTCATCAATAAAAGACAAAATCAATTCTGATTTTCCTACACCTGTATTACCAACCAATAAAATTTCAATAACATTATCTTTAATTATCATTTTATTTATCCTCCGTATTTTATATTTACAAATTCTATATTTGCCATTCTTGTAAACTCTCTTTGACTATTAATACCTATTTGACTCATATACGACAATATATCTCCATATTGATTTCGGTTATTATTCATCATATCATATTATGCATCTAACATTATAGTAATTTGTTTTTTTGTTAAATTATTTTTTTCTTTTTCATTATATAAATGCTTAATAATATCATATACTTTTAGATACTGGTTAAAAATTTCATCATCATATTTTTTAAATAATATATCAAAATTATTATTGATACTTTCATCAATATAATCTTTTATTAGCTCAATATCATCACTAAAAAATAATTTCTTAATAAAAGTACATTTTTGACTATTTTTTATTGTATTTATATATTTTTCAATTTTTCTATATTCTTTAAATGTTACAGGTATAGGAATATCATTGCCATCATTATCAACAATTTCATAATGTCCTGCCAGACAAACATCTGACAAAGAACAAGTTGCTTTTTTTTGAATATGGTTCTGAATTAAATTTGCAATTATATCTATACTTTGCTGTAGAATACTAACATTATTAATCTGTTTTTTATCTGGATCAAATGATGCATGATAATATTGAAATGCAATTTTAGGTGTAACTATCTGAAACTTTCGACCTATATTATTTACTGCAAAATTTACAATGTTAGCATTTGTTTTGTTTCTTGCTTTTCTTAACGCTCTACCAATAATTTGTGTCACTGTAATTTTTGACTCAAGAGGTTTTGTCATAAACACTGTATTAATGTCAGGTATATCAACGCCTTCATTTAAAATATTTATATTAATCAATATCCCATCTTCCGAATCTTTAAAACTATTAAATTGATACTCCCTATCATATAGGTCACTATATAATTTAAATACTTTTCCTGGATACTCTTTGTTAAAAACATCATACAATTCATCAACATGTCTTTTATCTATTGCAAATATTACTGTCTTTTTATAAACATTCTCTTTATTTTTATATGTTGATAATATTTCTTCATTATAATTTTGTAACTGATTTAATAAACCAAGTGTTACATCGTTTATTCCAGTAATTTGAGAATTATTTAAATAATATTGTATTTCTTCAAATATTGGTCGTACCAATATTTTTTGGCTAAATAAGTCAGTAATATTTACACTGACTTTCAAATCAGTGTTATAAAAAATTCCTAAATCATATTTTTCAATACTTTTCATTCTTATAGGAGTCGCAGTCAATCCAAGTGTTAATTTGTTCACTGAATAATCACTAATTATTGACAAAAAATTAGGGGCGGTAGTGTGATGTGCCTCATCTATTATAATAGCAACATTATCTCCAATGATATTTTTCCAATTATTATTACTTTTCAAACTTTGAAAAGTTACAAATATTAGCTTATGAGTAACTTTTAAATCATTAATTCTTTTTACATCAATATTTAAAGTCTTACCATTATTCTGAATATGCTGATACGAAGCATCTGAATGAATTAGTATTGCTTCTTGAAACATAAAATTTGTTCCCAATTCATTTAGAAAAGCAGAATATGCTTGATTTAACAAATATTTAGAATGTGCTATCCACAACACTTTCGTATCATTATTTAACAAATTATTTATTGCATAAGCAACCGCTAATTTAGTTTTTCCACCACCAGTTGGAATACTAATAATTGCATGATATTTTTGTCCATTTCTCTTACATAATTCATCATAATACAATCGTTGATGTCTATAAAAATTATTTATATCAACAGTTATCATTGGTTTAATCCTCCTATATTAAATAGATTATAACAGTTAGACATTGCACAATCAAGCATTTTTTAATATATCACTTGATTTCTCGTTTTACACAAATTTTATTATTTACTTTAATATTATACTCATATGAATACTAAAATAATCATATCAAATTTCACAAGTAAAAGTAGATATTATACTCAAAATCTTTATTTTTTTTAAGCTTTTAGCTTTTTAAATATCTATTTCACTATAAATAACATTAGTTTTTAATCTTTAATTCTAAATTTTTAATAATTCCTCACCCAACGATTATCATTTACATAAGAATATTAAGAGCAATTTATCTGCTATTATGCGAAATTATATTATTGACTTTATTAAATCCTAACCTTTTCTTTCCCCAACCCAAGAGAATATTCCCCATTCATTTCATTAGAAGAAACAATTGTTGACCGAACTTTTAAATATGCACTATACTGTCTATCTAAATCTTTTACTTTTATCGGTTTCAACATAGCCCATTTTTTATAATCATCTTTTCCTTTAATTACGATTGGCATTTTAGGACTTCCATGTGTAAAAAATTTATTTTCCCCCGTCAACTCCATAATTAATCTTAGTCCTCGCACATTGACCCACATAACATAATTATTTGTTTTTATTGGATACCCATATTGGATGTAGTCTTCGCTTTCAAAATGATTAGCTTTATAAAAATACTTATAAATCTCATTATAATCTAACTCTAATTTTTCATCAAAATTTTTATCATCAAAATACTGATTACATATATTAATACAATCACTAGTGCGAATTCTATTATTTATTTCTATTCCTAGATCATCTTTTGTTGGATAGAAAATATTAAAATGGTCTCCATAATATCTAATATTGTTATTCACTGCTGAATATCCACCTGCCATAACTAACCACTTTAAATGCCTTAATGCAAATTGCCTTATATTATTATCTATTTCTATCACAACTACTCCTCATAGATATCAATATCACTCTCTATCCCATGTATCTCAAGCGGGTCATCTATTATGTCTTTAAAAAATTTATATATTTGCTCTATAGATACTGGGAAGAAATTATTTGCATCTACTCCCACATCATATCTAAATATATGCTTTTCGTAATTCTTTTTATTGTAACTACCATCTGAATGTATGTGACCATGCAAATGAATAGCACCTGCATTCGCCTTATGCCAAGATAAAAGTGGGTAATGCATAAGCACAAAGAATCTATGAAAATCTTTGTAACTAAATGATGTTTCACACAAATCATAAACACCACTAAATAAACTTTCATCATAATTCTTATCATGATTACCTTTAATTAAAAACTTCTTTCCGTTTAATTTACTTATAAGTTCATTTGTCTTTTCTACAGGAATATGATGTGCAATGTCACCTAAGATATAACATATATCATTTCGCTGAACAAGAGAATTATAATTACTTATAAGTACCTTGTTCATTTCTTCAACATCGCCAAAAGGCCTATTTTGAAATTTAATAACATTTTCATGACCTAAATGCATGTCACTCGTAAAATAAATCATCTCATCTCCTTTCGTGCTCCTTAAGCTCGCCCTTACAATTCCAATCTATGGCTCTATGAAACTATAATCTTTTCCTGCGATTAAGTCGTTCATGATTTTTGTCTCTTGTTCGTTAATCGCATCAAAAAATTCTTTATAGTATTTACTCTTTTTGTAGTCATCAAACTCTTTAAGTTCATCTATATACCAAAGTCTTTTTAAATCTTTAACTAAATATTTTGAATTCATTGTCTCAAAAACTATTCCATTATCTGTTATCTCATAGTCAACTATAGCACTAGTCCTATGTTCATAGTTTGTAATTAATGAATAGTATACCGACACATTATAGGGATTTCCCAATATACCTACATTATAATAACACATTCGCATTAGCATTCCCCATTCTCGCATTTTTTCTACTTTATCTTGTTGCAAAATATTATTAAGATTAAGTCTACAACCGCTAAATCCATAATATCTAATAGATTCCTTAAGTTTGTCTTCATGAGTCTTTTTATACTCTTCCCACTCTTTTAAGAACTCATCCTCAGGAATTATTTTATATCTAAAGTTGCAATAATGACTTCCACAATCTGATATACAGTGTATCACTTCTTCAATAGTCAAATCAATAGCTTTCTCATACTTATCAATATGAAAGCAATACCTTCTCCCCGACCTTCTTTTAAAGTTGTCTTCAAGGTCAGATACAAAACCTACATGAGGCACTATAAACATTTTGTATTTTGCTTCATACTTTTCGCCAGTTTCTTTTTCTCTCTCTTTCCGCATTTCCTCTAAATGCTTCAATTTTTGATCTTTGTAATTTTTTTCTTCATAATTTACTTTACTCATATTTTCCCCTTTCGGGCTCGCATAGCTTCGCCCCTACAAAGCCTTTCGCTGCTCGCCCACTACAAAAGTTCAGTACTTCCAACAATATTGTCGAATTCCTTCTTGAATTCCTCGCCACTCATTGTTTCTTTCTCAAAAAGAATTTTTGCCAATTTTTCAACTATATCTTTTTTGTCTTTATAATATTGCTTCGTATTCTCATACTCTATCTTTAGGATTTCTCTTATTTCACTTTCAATTTCTGCTCTAAAAGAATCAGAGCAAGTATAAACTGCCGAGTTACCTAAATAACTATTATTGTAATTCTTAATTACCATGGGGCCAAGTTTTTCTGACATACCGTAAACTGTAACCATATCTTCTGCTATCCTTGTAGCTCGTTCTATATCATTTAATGCTCCAAGAGACACATTGCCATTTCCATAGAATAATTCTTCTACAACTCTACCTCCAAGTAATATTCTTATTTTTTGTAATAACTTTTCTTTAGTCAAATTATTTTCATCTTTTGCTGGTTTTACATAACCAAGTGCATCACCTCTTGGAACTATAGTAATCTTATCAAATGGTATAATTCCATATGATAAACTAATAACTGCATGTCCCACTTCATGCACTGAAGTACTTGATGAACCTTCATTTTTTGACAAATCAAACTTTGACTCTTTTTTGTTCTTATTAATTTCTCCTATCTCATCTCTTTCTATACATTCCTTAAAATCACAAATAAATTTGGAAGCAGCAGAAGATTCTTTTGTTATATTTGCTTTTACTCTATGAATCGCTAAATTTTCCCACTCTTCAATTGGTTTGTTCTCTAGTTCAATATACATAAGATATGCATCATTAAATAACTGTTTGATTTTAGCAGGCACCAGTGAAAATGTTTCTTTTTCAACTACATCCATAATACTTTTAATATCTACATTACCTAAGCCTTCATTTTTAGCAAATCCCAATTTGTCAAAGTAATACTTTATTATTTCAATTCTACCTTCTTTATCAATATTTCCAAGTTCAATAACTCTATCAAATCTTCCCGCTCTTACAAGTGCAGGGTCAAGAACATCTGGTTCATTTGTTGCAGCCATAACAAATACATTATTTCGCTCATTGAATCCATCTAATTCTTTTAAAAGTTGAAGTAATAAAGGTCTATATTCATTTATATTTCTTTTTTTGCCTATAGCATCTATCTCATCTATAAATATTACTAGTTGGTCATAATTATCAGCCTCTCTAAATAATGCTTTCATTTTTTCACTTGAATTAAGCTCTGCAGCTGAAATGGCAATAAATGCTGTTGAAATGTTTTTATTAGTTTTTTCCTCTTCAACTTTTTTTAGTTCTCCAGCCACTGCCCTTGCTATATATGTCTTACCTACTCCAGGCTTACCAACGAATAAAATGCCTTTTGGGAGATGTACACCTTTGCGATAATACATTTTTTTGTTTGAAATAATATCTATGATTTGTCTTAAACTTGCAACTTCTTTACTATAACCCTTTACATCTTCAAGTTTAGTTACTACATCTCTTTCTATATGAAAATCATAATTATAGTCTATTGCAAGCTTTGCTCTTAATTGTTTCTTTATATCATTCTTTTTATCTTCAATTATCTCTTCTATCAAGTTGATAATTTTATCGTCAGACATATCAATAGATACAAGTGCAAGTATACTATCACATAGTTTTTCTACTCCGACATAATTTGCAAAATACTCTTCATATTCTTTATTTGTTCCCCACTGATAATAGTTTTTAATTGTATTTAAAACTTGTGATGAACTATTTTTTATTTTGCCGTATTTTTCATCAAGTATATCAAGTTCTTCTTCAAATATAATTCTATATACTCTCTTATATACATTTATTAATTCAATATCTTTACAATTCTTAATCTTTTTAGCAAATATTGTTGCTGTAAGTACTACAAAATCCTCAATACTAGGTGGTACAAGTGATAAATACTCTATTCTTCTATATAGACCTTTATTTTCAGATATCATTTTTCTAAGTTCTGTTGAATAACCTGAAAACCATATAATAGGTGTTTGACTCAAATGAAATTCTTCATCTTTTTCTTTCCCATTTTCATCCTTTATTCTTCTTACTACCGATTTTCTATCACCAGACATAATAGGCAAAATCATATCAATCGCTTCTCTTCCAAAATCATCGTGTTGTAAATTATATGCTTCATCTATAAGTAATATATCACCAGTTTTTGATGCATCATATAATATATCAGCAACTTTATATCCAGTCTGACCAACATAAGGTGCTTTTAAGTCAGAAGGTGATAGAACTTTTATCTTTTTTTTGTATAAAGATGCAAATAGTTTTGCAGTTCTAGTTTTTCCAACTCCAGGTGCACCTTCAAATGCTATTGGAACACATTCGCCATTATATTTATTAATTAATTCAAAAATTTTTACCGCTATCTTATCATCAATATTATCTCCAAAATACTTTTTTATAGATTTATGTAATTTTGTATAATTTGAAATTGAAAATTTTAATAATTCTTTATAGTCTATTTCGTTTTGAGCAAGATTTTTTACATTAATCATAAATTTAGATACTATACTATTAATTTCATCTAAATCTATTTTTTCATTTGTAAAATTATCCCTTAGTTTATTTAATTCTTCATCCGTTATACAATCATTATCATATTCTTTTAAATGTTTGATATAAATTGGTAAGGTTTTATTATTCTTATAATTTATATAATTCGTAGCAATTTCGTCATTTTCTAATTCATTTAAAAATATTGCAAATCCTTCTGTCATAGAACTATCACTTATGTTTGTATCATATATATCTTTTTCTATAACAACTTCATTTAATATTTCTTCTGTTGTTAAAAATACATACATTGGAAATGGATCTAATCTCGAAACTTCATCTATAAATTTTAAAGTGAGCTGTACTATTAATTCATTATCTTCATTTTTAACTTTATGAATATATTTGCCTGCATTTTCTGAATTTCTACTCACATAATTATCTTTTCTTTCCCACTCAATACCATTATACAAAATTTTTTCTGGGAGCATTAATTGCAATAATTTGAAATCAAAATCATTTTCAAATGATTTTGCATTACTTATATCAATTAAACACGAATCACTTAAAATGTAATCTGTATCAATATTTGATTTCCAATTATCTACAAAACTATTAAAATCATCAAGTATAACAAAATTCTCATTTTCAAAATATCTTTTTCTAACTTCATTGCTACAAATGTCTTCCCAATGTTTTTCTTGCGATGTGCATACGACAAGAAGATCATTGTAAATAACATCTATCTTTTTAGTATCAATATCTATAGAGTATACAAAGGCAGAAACCAAATTATCACATCTATAAAAGAAGATTCCATAAAGTATCGTATTGCCTTTCTTAACTTTTCCATAAAACATATTATAATATACTGTATGTACATTATTTTGTCCATCAAGGCTTTTAATAAGATACTGGTTGCAAGGTATTAGATTAACATTTTGGTTTTTAACTTCATATATAAAACTTTTTTCACAATCAGTTATAGATTTCTCCTCTATTTGATCATTTATAGTTTCAACTAAGATTTCTACATTTTCTGATTTATATATATTATCAGATTTTATACAATCAACACTAAATCTATAGAACTTTTCTTCAAAATTTACAAAATTTAAATTAGTATATTTAGTTATGTAGTCAAATTTCCTATCAGTTTCTAACATATAATTTATATGTATTTTATTATCATAGTGCATATCCACCATCATTTGTATAAGCCTTTTAGGTGCAAATTTATACATATTATCAAGGCAAGTGCTACTTCTTGGTGTAAATGGTCTATTAATTGTATAACCATTTGCATCTTTATATAACAATCTTACAGCAATACCATAAATGTCATCAGAAAAACAATCTTTATATTTATCATTCATATCTGTAAGCCTATCACAAATTATATTAATTTTATCATTATTATATGTTTCATCATCAAAGTCAATTATAAACATATCTGGGAAACTATAGAATTTATAATCTGCCGCACTTGGTTTTTTACAATTTGAAATGTCGTCAATAAAACTTTTGCTTGCAAATTCGTTATAAAAACAATTTGAGTTTCGTCTACTATCCTCTGTTTTAAATTTTTCCATAAAATAAGTTATTAATTTCATATTCTTAAATCCTCCTCTCTAAAGTTACTTTCGCACATTTATTTAAACTTCCAGCATCAATATAATTGTCATAGAATGCTTGCAAGGCATTTTTATTAAATATTTCAGGCAAATCTTTTGTCAATAAGTATTCCATTTCACTATAATTACTATGGGTTAAGTATTTATTTATGCAGTGAATGAATATTTTGTTTTCATCGCTATGGAAATATGTACTGTATGAAATTCTATATATATTTATAAATTCTTCTAATGTCATATTCATACTATGTGTACTATCGCATATAACACTAACACTTCTAATAACATCCTTTGCATAATGCCAAGGTCCCAACATAAACTTATTTTTTTCAACAACGAATATGCTTTCATTGCTTTTTCTATGTTTGTTGTAATAGGCATATTCTGTATTCCACTCGCAAAAAAAATTCATATTCGTGCAAAGGACAACTCTTTCAATTCTATTGTTTATATTTTCTGCATAATATTTGATTCGATCATAATCATCTGTTGACATATTTCTCACATTATTGTAAATGATAATATGAAGCTTTTCTTGCACTCTTGAACTTCTACATTTATCTGTCGCATCTAACTTTGTAATTTTTTCCAATACTCCATTCAACAATTCCTCATTAGAATTATACTCAATAACATCCGGCTTAATAAAATTATTTTCATTAACATAATTATATAAATCTACATCAGCATATTCTGCGATTTTTTTATTGACAATATAAGCAGATTCTTGAGGTTTTGTTTCACCACTAGTGTCAAAAAACAATTCGGCCAAATACTTAGTACCTTCTATACCACATATTTTTGCAAACTTATTATCAATCACTCTAAAAGTAATAAATGGTAAACAAATAGGTTCATTATGTATTCCACCAGTAGTCATTACTTCATACATAACATTAAACTTATTTTTAATACAATTTATTAATTCAAGTAACGGAGTTGATTTACATATATCCATAGATAATATATCAAAATCATTTATTACTATAGCAACAATTTCTTCATCATCATTTATTATATTCCGTATATTACGAAGCATTTGTGTGCTAAGATCATATACATATATCACATGGTTTGATCTGTAACATTTATTTTTTTTAAATCTTATACTTAATACAATTGGTTTCTTTATTCCATTTTGCCTAGCACGATTTATCATATATTTAATAGTTTTACCCAAAATTGCATTTCGCCTTTTGCCCTTATCATGCGCTATAATAACCTTCTTTTTCTTCTCCAATATATCTATTACATTAGCAGTTGCATTTTTGATATCTTCCTTATCAATATGATAATTCTTTTTTACAAAATTATTCATAGAACACCTCCTAAATTCTAATTACTTCTCCAAATGGTGGAGTAACTTCGTCATTGTTGATTATCCACAACACTTCATCAACATTTAATGATTCTTCTTCAGGGAATGGTGCAAAACCATCTGTCATTATGATTACTTTTTTCTTTTCTACCTCATATTCGTCATCATGTTCATCAAGATATTTAAATATGTTTACAAAACTCGTTCCACCTCCACCAAGAGATTCTATCTCATTCATACTCTCTTCATCATCAAAGCTTTTAAGATTTGAAACTTCATAATCAAAATATCCTAGATATCCTTCAACTTTTCCATTATACTGTTTTATACACGATCTAAGTTCTGCCTTACATTCAGCAACCTGCTCATCACTCATGGATCCGGATACATCTATAAAAAAGAATATGCCTGTTGCCTTTTCTTCAGTATCATTAAAGTCTGGCAACAAATAATCACTTGACGAATATCTCTTATCTGGAGGATTGAAACTGTAATCAGTAACCTCAGTCTCAACAAAATTACGAAGTGCACTTTTCCAATCAATTTTTTCAGTGTCCAAATATTTAATGATTCTTTTTAGATTGCCAGGAACTGTTCCATTTTTCTTACTTGCTAAATCAATCGCATCATTTAATTTTGAAGCCCACTCACTTGCCATCTTTGATAATTCAAATTTTGACTTATTCTTAATATTCTTCCACAGAGAATGATCATCTTTAACATCGTTACTAGATTGACTACTATTGCCCCCAGATTTATTACCATTATTACCCAATCCATCACCATCAAATAATAAATGAGTAGCATATTCATCATTATGATTGTCATTGTTGTTAACATCATTAGCACTGCTATCAATTTTAATCATATTGTAAACTTGGTCTGCCGTCCACTCTCTTGCTTCTCTTCCATTTATATGATGTTTGACATTAATATCTGCATTTTCTCCAAAACTTTTTTTAAACGATTCCAAAACTAAAGAATTTACGACAAGGTCACATGCCTCATGAAATGTGTTCTCATCATCGTATTGTAAATTCCTTAGTACATGGAATAAAACTATGTGAAGCACTTGATGCATAATCAAAAACTTAATTTCATAATCACTCGCATTACTAACATACGAGTCATTATAAAAGATCTTTTCTCCATCTGTACCAATATTTTCAATGCTATCATCTTTCTTAAATGGTATGTGCATAAGTAGATAACCAAAGAATGGTTGTTCTATAATGAGTATTAGTTTAATACTATTTAATCTATCCATTGTATCCTCCATTTTTTCATAGGGCGGACAATATCCGCCCCTACCCAATTAAAGAGTTTTCCCATAAAAGACATATAAGGTACCATACAATTATTGTATTTTTTCCTCTAGTTTATTAGTCCAATTATAAAAATCTTCATCTTCAAGCATTGTTAGCTGATTGGTTGACTTGTAATTACTATTTAAGTAAGCAACTAGATTTTGGTGTAAAATGAGTGAAAAATCTAATGGCATTTTCATTGCAAATTTAATTGCATTATTAACTTTCTTACCATTTTCAATATATTCTTTAAACTTAATTGTCATAGCAGTTATAAGAGAGTATATAATATCAATATCATTTGGCACTTCATCACACTCTCCTTCAAATATCTTGTCTACATTAGGCAGTTTATCAGTACATTTGCAAAATTGTAAAAACTCAGAAGCAACCCCCATACCAACAGTTGCCGAAATTAAAATATTTGAATTATCTGTCATCCCAAGAGTCTTTATTATTTCGCTCACTCTCGCCCAAGACCTTGGAGTAGGATATGCTAAATCATTGACATTTACTCCCACCTCAAGATAATTTGGTTTATACTCCAAAAATCCAATAACCCTGTAGTCTATATCATTGTGAATTGCCCACTCCTTCCATGATTTCAAATCACTTTCAACATCAAAATGCATCATTCTATTTGCAAGAGCCTTTGGCATCTGTATAGATACTGACTTATCTTCCTTTCTATTGCCAGCTGCAATAACTAATACATTATCAGGCAATTTATGCTCTCCAATTCTTCTATCAAGAGTAATTTGATATGCACAAGCTTGCACTGCTGCGGAACAAGTAGAGAGTTCATCAAGAAACAAAATATTAATTAAATCTTCACTATCATCAAAATTGAATATCGCTGGTTTCAACCATACCGCAGCCGTCTTATCTGCATTTGCTGATGGTATACCTCTTAAATCAACCGGATTAAAAAGTGATAATCTAACATCTAGAACCGTTACTTTCTTTCCAGTCTTTACTTCTAACTCTCGAGCTATATTATATACAGACTCTGATTTTCCAACTCCAGGTGCTCCCCACACCATTATTGGAGAAATATTCTTTGGCTTAATGCCTTTCCCTAACTCGTTAAAATAATAATCAATAGCCACATTTTGAAACTCTTGTGCACTAACAACAGGTGTGCTCTTGAACTCAATCTTATTTTTTAATTCGTTCATACAATTTACCTCCAATTTTTAAACAGCAAAGCCTATTTTATTTTTTTCTTTATAAAAATCATTTGATTCATCTACAAAATCAGAAAGATTTAATGTCATAAGTTCATTATTGTCACTTAAATCTTTTTGCTTATCATTATATAGTCTCATGCTTTGATTTATAATAGCATTTTCAATAATAAGCCTTACTTCTCTGCCATTTGCAAAATCTTCCTTTGACATCTTTTCTTCAATATACTTTCTTACATATTCTTTTATACTACACTCATCTTCAAGTATATAATTACTATCAGCAAGCAATTTATCAAATATTTGCATTAGTTCATCTAAGTTGTAATCAGGGAACTCTAGGAATCTAGAAACTCTACCTTTTAAACCAGGATTTGATCTAACAAACTCCTCCATAGGCTCCCTGTATCCGGCAAATATTACTATTACTTCATCTCTATGATTTTCCATCTGAGCGACTATAGTATCTATTGCTTGTCTTGAATAAGTATCATCATTGTTAAGTGAGTATGCTTCATCAATAAATAATACTCCACCTTTTGCTTCTTCAAATTTCTCTATAACTTTTGGCGAAGTTTGACCAAGATATTCTCCCTGCAAATCACTTATGCCACATTCTACAATGTCAGGTTTAGAAATGACACCATTTATGTATAATATTCTTGCCAATTGTCTCGCAATAGTTGTCTTTGCAGTTCCTGGATTTCCAGTAAAGCATAAATGCATATTATATCCATCATCTTTAATAAACCCTTTTTCTCGTTTCATTTCATCAATTTTAGATTTTGCAAGATATGATTTGATATAATTCTTAACAGGCATAAGTCCTATAAGTCTATCTAATTCGGTTATAGAGTTTTCATATGTGTCGATTTTTCCGTATTCATTTCCAAGAAGCGCCATCATATCAACACCATTTATATCTTCATCAGTAATTGTATATGCTTTGCAATCCTTAGTAACATTAGAATCATTATCAAAAACTCTATTAAGTGAATTGTTCATAATACTTTCAGCATAGTTTTTAACAAATATTGCATTCCCAAAGTTTGGAACTTTTTTTGCTTTTTCAAATTGTTTTTCAATAATTTCAAATGATGATTCATCAATTTCGTAATTATTTTCTTTGACAATAATATTTAAAATATCAATCATCTCAGATGTAGTATACTCGTCGAAATTTATAGTTCTTGGAAACTTGCTCTTGAAACTTTTAATATTTTTATCAAATTTCTCAAACTCCTTTTTTGTACCACACACTATCACTAAATACTGATTTTTCAATTCACTCATGTTGTCTAAAAAATCAATTAAATCACTTTCTTCAACTTGATGTAAGTTTTCAATTAGTAGTACATTAAAACACATGTTTTCAGTATTGAATTTTATTTCTTTACTGTAGCTATCACTATGTTGCAATCCATAATTTTTCATAAAGGCTGATAAAGAATAAACGGTTATTGGCTTTTCAGAGCTTATCAAGCCTTTACGCCACAAAATCTTTGTTAATATTTTTGCAGCCATTGTTTTTCCAACCCCTGATTCCCCTTCAAACCTATAACATTGATTTTTAATCACCTTATCAATATCACCTATCCTCAATTTATCATTCTTATAAGATAATTCCAACTGTTTTTGCAATCTACCGACCTCTAATTTAAAATCATATAATCCGATATATTCATCTAATATAAATCCATCCTTGATATATTCTTTCTCATAGATATTGCATGCTACTTTTTTTTGAATATTATGATAAATGTTTTCAATATCATTTTTATTTAGTTCCTTATCATTATCATATTCGGATTTAATTATACTTTTCAAGCTTGATTCAAATTGCAACATGTTGTTGTTTTTCAAATATGAATGTACATACTCCATAGCTTGATTTTTAGTAAATACATCTTTAAATGCTACTATTTTGAAATTATTGTATAGCAAGTCTTCAATTACATTTTTTTGCAGAAGCACTGAATTCCCACAAATAGAGAAATTACAAATAGTAGAATACTGCATCTTTTTAATTTCTAAAAGCAACTTATCAATATATGTATCTTTCCAATTATCTTCAATTAAATTAAAATGAATAAATAATCCACTTGTCATACTCATAAATTGATTCATAAATTGTAAGTATGAATTCATATCTATACGAGTTATCATATCCAAAGATATATTTATATTAAAATATTCACATCTATCAATTCTTCCAGCTACATAAAGTGCCTCAACTAATAACAGAACATTTTTCTTATATATTTTTTCGTTTTCAAAATAGTAGCTAGCATATTGCACTTTATATTCATTTTTGGTATTAAATATTCGTCTAACCTCTTTACTCAACTCAATATTATTTTCCAAGTCACTACGGTGTTTATCATAAAATTCTTCTTCAGATGTAGCATAAGCATCAATACTTGTTTTAGAAACACATTTATATATTTCATCACTCGCTAGATTAGATATAGTACCAAACATTTTCTCTACAGTTTCGCATGATACTTTTTTAGTTAATTCCATCAGAGCTTCAAGTTTAGAAATCATCTCTTTCTCAAATTTTACGACATCAAATGTAATATTATTAAATATTCCATTTGAAAAAAGGTTTGCCTTGAAGTACTCATTACTTGCTGTTTGAGCATTGATTCTTTTAAACTCGTCGATGTCATTATCCATGACATAAATTGTCACATTTACTAAATGTAGATGCCCATCATTATTTCTAACATTGTTATTTAAAAGCATATTGTTTACATTTAGTTTATTTGCATTAGAAACATTTAATCCTCTTTTACTATTAATATCATTTTGGTCAATGATTATAACAGGCTTTTGATTTTCTCCCCAGTTCTTTAAATCATTGTTTTTTGATATAAATGTTTCATAATCACTGTAGCTATTTAATTTAGGTGTTTGATAAGATAGATTTGCAATCATTATAATTTTTATCATCATCTCTCCTTTCTTTTAGTCAAATGGGTACAAAAATAACACCCATGACTTTCAAACATTTGCACCCAAGACATCGTCCTGGTCTGTAGATCCTAACTTGTTTAAAGTTAGAAGTGTTCAAATCATAAATCATAGGAAGCCATATAATACAAGTAAAATGGCCTCATAAGTATTAAATTTTAATAATACTAATTTGTTTTACCTCCTTCTATATGAGCTACATTAATGAACCCATAACCTAAAATTTTACTACGCAATAATCCCTTATAAATATATCTATAGCATTAGATGCATCAATAAGCATCAGCATAACAATTTTAGCTAGTCCATTACTATCATCACTTAGATAATAATCTTTAAAACACTCTATATTACTAAGTACTTTATTTTCATCCATAACAAGTGACAAACTTTGACTTTTGAAAAAAATATCTATACACTGTATTAAAATATTATGGAAATCAACCGAATAATCAAATGAGTCCCGATGCTTAGCAACTGATTCATTGTATATATCAATAGTCACCTCTCTACTTACATGATTACTTAAAAAATTCATAAGTGTATCTTTAAATAACTTTTTATTTTCTATGCTATCATTCTTAAACTGTATTTTACTATAATCAATATCCAATTTTTTTACCATCGATTCTCTTATAAAAGCCCTTATGTAATCTACAAAGTAAGTCTCAATTTTAGCATAGCCAGAGCTTAATCCACTAGAATTAGATATATATTTACTTGCACAATATTGCCAATTATCAAGTGCAGCATTATAAGTCTTATGATGTATTTTTAATGGTGGCATCTTAGGTGTACCCTTAATTATAACTACATTTTTTGCTATATCAATATATATATTGCTTACATCATATGGTTTTCCAATAAGTTCATTATTTCCTTTTATATTTGATATAGTACCTCTTATATTTAAAATTGGCTTATCATCAGATAATAATTCAAAATAATGAGTAACTGAATTATTAGCAACTTGAAATAAAAGTCTAACAGAATTTGATGTGTAGTCATACTTTCCTTTAATATACACATCTAAATTATTATGTACTGGATACGAAAAATAATATATTTTGGGACTAATGTTTACTTTTGATTTTAAATCAACAAACTCTTTATTTAAAAGTTTACTTTGATCTTCCATATATTTTTCTATGAGTTCACTATAGTTATCATTAAATTGATCTACATCATCAAAATCATCGCTTGCATCATGACTTAAAAGGCTTGTTAATTTCTCGTCAACATGAGTTACAGCTAAATTTATGTTTACATTTTTATGACACGAATTTTTAAAATGTTTTAGAGTCTCTTTTGCTTTTTTTGTCAAAGCATCATCTTTTGCAGATAAAACATATATAATGTCATTGCAATGATGCTCATTTAAGATATCTATTATCCTTTCGCTTTCTTCATCAGGAGTCTTATCTCTATGAAATAAACCTTGTGTATCCAGTATTCTTAAACTATGATAAACTTTTCCATCTTCTGTGAATACACTAAAATAATTATTAGTCTCATTATTATTTCCATTATCTACATTATAAAAGTCTTCAAAATCTTTTTTAACATATATAGTTAAATCATCTATAAAATAACTTTTGGAATTCTCTTCTACTCCAATCATCTCTTCAAGTATTTTTTCATCATAGTTGTCACTATCTAAAACTAATGCAAAATGTTTTCCTTCTTCTTCTTCTTCAACAAATCTTTTAAGAATTTCAAGATTTGTTCCTTCATCTACTTGTCCCTTTTTCGCATTTGGCTCACTCTCATCATCTCTAATTTCTTCTGCACCTTCTGACTTTAATTTCTCAAAAAAGTTGTTTGATTCACTATTGTATACACCTACTACAGTGTCAATAATAGAGCTAAATAATAATTTTATATCCTTATCAAGATTATTAAAGGAATTATTAGCGCTATCACCTTGTTCATTTGTGTCTAAATTGCTATATGCATTTGCCCTACTTACCACTTCATCAGTAAAGACTCTTCTTATGTCTTCACCTTTTACAACTATTTCAGAGCGGCTATATATATCTTCTAAAACTTCAACTAATTTGCTTAAATCTATTTGTTCATTATTTAAAATGACTGTTTCTAATTGCGACATATAATTCCGAGCATTCTTAATTTTATATGATATTTTTGTATTGTCATTATAATTTTTTGTATTTTCAATTTCTTTTTTTACGCCGTCAATAAATGCCTTAACCTGATCATCAATGCTTAAATTTCTACACATTTGTTTATATGCTTTTTTAGTCGGCTCATAAATTAAATCTATTATGAACTTGATGAATTCACTCATAGCCTTTCTATTTCTTTTAGTTAATGGTTTAAGTTTACCAGTGATTATTAATGGTGATTCATTTAAGCTTTTATAATCAGTCAAAACTATAGTTGTTGTATTTAAAGTTGCCATGCCCTCGCCTTCTCTTATCTTAAGTAATTTTCTAACTGTACGAGGCACATATGCATTTGTAAGATGAGTCTTACCTACACCTGTAGGACCAATAATAGCAAATATTTTTCCTCTATTGGTTTTTTTTATTATGTTGTTTAATTGTTTTGATTGTACCATACACATAATTTTTCACCCTTTTTATATAAATCCTGAAACTCCTTTGATTTTAAATTAAAAAACCTTTCCAATGATTTTAGGAAAGGTTGATAACTAACCTTAGTATATAGCAATACCTATACACCTCGGACATATGATTAGTAATTAAAGTAATACTTTCCTAATATCATTATTGTCATCAGTCAGATCATCGACCATATCATGATAACAAATCAATTAAGTCCATATCTCGCCATCGGCGACCTTAAACTAAATTGAAGTTTGAAAATTAATGGAGGCTCAGGGACTCGAACCCGGGACCGATCGGTTATGAGCCGATTGCTCTAACCAACTGAGCTAAGCCTCCATAACTTGGTTTTTAACCAGAGCTGGTAGGCGGACTTGAACCGTCAACCTACTGATTACAAATCAGTTGCTCTACCGATTGAGCTATACCAGCAAATATGATTATGAGTAATATTGCCTTACTCACAACTCATATATTTTATCATAAATTTAATATTTGTCAAGTTATTCAATAGTTAAAATATCAACGAAACCTGTAATGTTAAAAACATCCATAATTACATCGCTAACATGAATAAGTTTCATAGAGCCAACTTTTGACATACTTTTTTGAGTAGTAAGCAACACTCTAAGACCGGCAGATGATATGTATTCAAGTTTTTCAAAATCTATAGTTAAATCTTTGACACCTGAAATATTATCGTCTATTGCTTTTGAAAACTCTGGAGCAGTCACTGTATCAATCCTACCCTCTGGTGACAGCACCAACTTTTCTCCATCCTTATTTACATTAATTGTCATATGTGATACCTCCTAAATATTTATACGTTTAGTTATTTTTAAAATATTTTGATTTTCTTTGTATTCGTACTCTACTTTGTCCATTGTCTTTTTAACTATAAAGATTCCGAGTCCACCTATATCTCTCTCCTCTACTGACAATGAAACATTTGGGTCTTTTTTTATCAATGGGTCAAATGGAACACCCTCATCAATAAATGTGATAATAATAGATTTTTTATCATCACTTGCATCCACTTGTACAGTTGCTTTGCCAATATTTGGATTATATGCGTAATTTGCAATATTTGCAAATATCTCATCTATAGCCACATTGATTTCAATCTTTGTTTTACTTTGACAACCCAAAGCGTCAAGTTCTTCATTGACAAACTCTATAACTTTATCAACATTTTCAATTTTTGCTTCAAGCGTTATTTCTTTCATAATACACTACGCTCAATACTTATATTTCCTATATATTATTACATAAATTTCAAATGCTTGCAAGTAATTTTTTCACTAATTTTTCATTCAAATTATTTGATATTTTTAATGTTTTTCAAGTGTTTTCTCATTAATTCGCTTTCTTTGCTTTTATTAGTATCCATTGTAGCAAGATAATTCTTAAGTATCACATAAACATTCCTAACCCCTGCAAGTATGCCTAAAATTACAAATAAGAGCATTATGTCTATTTTTAAATAGTCTCTAATAATATATGCTAAAACTATCATTAAAAACACTGGCACCATAATAGATATCCCAAGTTGCAATACCAATGCCCAACTTTTAAAAACTTCTGATTTAAACATTTTTTACCTTTTTCATCTAATTCCTAAGTGTCGCTTTAATCTTTTTCTTATCAAGCAACAAATTAAATGCGTCTAAAATATTACTGACTACCATAGTAGAATGTGCAAGTAGCCCACTATAAGCACCTTCACTACCTATAATTGCTATACTTAATTTTGAATTATCAAACATTTGTATATCATTCAATCCATTTCCAAAAGATACAGTATTGCCTTTTAGTTCCTTAACTATTCGTTCTTTACATTCCGATGCATTTTCTCTATCAAATGTAACTATATTGATTCCAAGTTTTTCACATTCTTTTTTTGTAGTACCATATGTATCTGCAGTAAGCACATAAATATCTAAATCACTTTTAAGTGCCAGTATCTTTTCAGAAACTCCCTCTATAAGTTTACCTTCATAAGCAATCGTCCCATTATAATCAAGACATAAATTACTTATTTCTATTTCTCCCATTCCTGGGATTTCATATTTTATCATACTTCCCCTTTAATATTAGTTTTTATTACTTTAAAGCTATTATATTATATAATATTTATTGAGTATTTTTCAAATTTTACTTTTCAAATATTTTCTTAATAATTCAAAAAATCTTTTAGAGCAACACTTTTTGGATTTTTGATTATATCTACCCCATCTTCTATTATTTTACCAGCATCCATAAATATTATTTTATCCTTAAGCTTCTCTGCTTCCTTTATATTATGTGTTACAATAATTATAGTAATTTCATTTTTTAATTGCAATAACAATTTTTCTATGACATCCTGATTCTTTATGTCCAATGCTGAACATGGTTCATCAAGCAATAAAACTTCTGGTTCTGTCAAAAGAGTTCTTGCTATACAAAGCCTTTGCTTCTGTCCACCTGATAAATTATCCGCATATTTATCAAGATTATCTTTTACTTCATCATATAATTCAACCTTTTTAAGGACACTAATAACTTTTTCTTTTTTCTCTTCCTTATTTAATTTTGTGTAATAGTCAAGTGGATACAACAAATTTTTATATATACTAAAAGGAAACACTACTGGATTTTGTGAGACTATTCCTACTCTCTTTCTTAAAACTTCTTCACTTATGTCATATATATTTTTAAAATGTCCGTTCTCTTCCAATAATATGTTCCCACTTGTTTTCACATTTTCATCATATTCTATAGACCTATTAATTGTTTTAAGTAATGTTGTTTTCCCACAACCTGAAGCACCTATAATACAAGTTATTTCATTTCTATAAAACGAATAATTTATATTATCTATAACTTTCTTATCATCATAAGATACACTTAAATTTTCAATTTTAACATTTACATTATTCATAATCTTATTTTTTCTTATATATAAGCATATAAGCAAATATATTAAATATTAATACCAGCATAAGTTCAACAAATGCAGTAGCATAAGCCCTATCAAGTTGTGTTTCACCTTGTGCAATTAACAAATACAAATGCATAGGTAGTGCCATACTTGGATTAAATATACTATTTGGAACAGCTGAATATGCAACAGCACCTGTAAATATCATAGGTGCAAGTGCCCCCATAGCAAAACCATAACAAAGTAAAACTGCAGATACTATTTCTTTAAATGATTCTTTATTCACAAGTCTTAAAATCATAAAATATTTATGTATTCCAAGATTATTAGATGCATTTATTAGATTTATATCCACTTCATCAAATGCTTTTTCAAATCTTCTTTCTAAGAAAGGCAAAATCATAATAGCCAGTGCAACTCCTGCTGAAAAAATGCTTCGTCCAAAACCTAATCTATATACAAATACTGTATATGAAAAAAGCCCAAGAACAATAGAAGGAACTGATGCCATATTTTCTATCAAAGTGTGTGCGAACCTTCTAAATCTTTTTTTTGCATAAAACTTTATGAAAATTGCAGAACAAATTGCTGGGAAAAAAGCGATTAAAACTGCTGTCGTTGAAAAGTAAATGCTCCCTATAATAGCCGGGAATATTCCACCTTCCTCTCCTAACACTAAACCTTTTGGACTTTCAAGTAAAAAATTTATATTCAAAATATTTCTACTTCTATAAGCGAAATAAATATATATAAATAAAACTACACCTACAACTAATATTGTAGATATGTATGAAATAATTTGTAAAATTTTACTAAAAGTTTTCATTTAATTCTACTACTCACTATCCCTACCAATAATCCTCACAACTTGATTTATGACAAATGTTAAAATCAAAAGTACTACTCCCGCAGCATATAAAGCATGATAATGAGGACTATTTTTAATAGCCGTTCCCATTTCAAGTGCTATAAGTGAAGCGATAGTTTCACCTTTCCCAAGTAAATGAGGAAATACTTTTGCATTTCCTACAACCATCATTACAGCCATAGTTTCACCCATCGCACGACAATTTGCAAGTATAGTTGATAGTACTATACTTTTTATACTTTCTGGAATTATTATAGAAGCAATTATATACCACTTATCAATTCCAAGATTGCTTGCAGCTATCAGATACTTCTTTTTTAATTTAAAAAATGTCATACATAATGAATTTATCATAAATGGCAATATCATAATTGTAAGAACTATACCTGCAAGTAAAACACAGTTTCCAGTTTTAACACCCATCTTAAAAAATATAGGTGAAAAAACTTGAAGTCCAAAAAATCCAAATACAACAGATGGAATTGCTGAAATCAAATCTAAAATTGCAAATATATATTTTTGTAATTTTTCATTTAATGAAAATGTTATAAATAATGCAATACCTGTACTAAAAATCAGTCCAAAAATTATTGCTATAAAAGATACATAAGTAGTTCCTAATATAAAATACCATATACCAAATTTAAGTTCATTTCCAAATGACACCGGCATCCATTCCGTTCCAAATAGAAAATCTGATATTTTGCAATAGTCAAATAGTGGCATAGCTTCTCTAATTAAAAAATAAAACAAAAATACAAGTATTGATAGTGTAAGCACCATCAATACTTGTATAATATTTTTAAATATTTTTTCTTTTATATCAGTCATTAAAATGCAGGAATATATCCATTTGCAGCGATTACTTCTTTACCAGTATTTGAGAATATATAATCTATAAATGCTTGCTCTGAATCTGTAATTACATGACCTGATACAAATATAACTGGTCTTTGCACTTTATATGTTCCACTTACTACATTTTCTTCTGTAGCTTCAACCCCATCAACTTTCATGGCAGTTAAAACTTGTTTTTCTTTATTTATTTTATTATAAGCACCAAAACCTGCATATCCTATTCCCCACTTATCATTTGCTATATTTTTTGCAAGTTCAGTCATAGAGGCAGATTGAGTTGCATCTGCAGCAATTTGAGTGTCTTTACCCATTATTACATTTTGGAAAACTTCATAAGCACCACCAGATAAATCTCTTATATATACATTTATCTTTTCATCAGGGAGTGATTCTTCAACTTGTTTCCAAGTACTGATTTCACCAGAAAAAATCTTTCTAATCATATCAGTATCCATATTATCAACTTTTCCTACTATAGGATTTTCAGTATTTACTGATACAGTTAATGCATCCTTTGCCACATCAAATCTTTTGTAATTTTCACCAAGTTTCTCCACTTCGCTATCTTTAATTTCTCTTGCAAGCATACCAAAATCACTTGTTCCCTCAATAGCAGCACTGGCTCCTACACCAGAACCACCTGGAGCAACATATATAGATATGTTCTTTTTTGGGAAATTGGAATTTACTTTATCCCAAGTTACATAACTTTCTGTAAATGATGATGCAAGTGATGATATAATTGGATATAGAGATGTAGAACCACAAAATAAAATATTTGACTTAAACTCTTCAGTCTTTGCAGCCTCTGTCTCTGCCACTTTTGTTTCTGCACTATTATTTGCAGTTGTAGATGTTTGTCCTCCACATGCAAACATAGTAATTGCAAGTGAGAATGTTAAAACTAAACTTAAAATCTTTTTCATTTTTACTCCTTTAGAATTTCATTCATAACCATAAAAAAAGATTCTTTTACACAAAAAAGAATCTCATCAGTTAAACATTTTTCTCATAAGATAAATGGTCAAAATTACTCGGAATCGAACCGATACTATGTGTTCACCAGAACAAGATAATTTTACATCCAATGAAATTCAATATATTTTTTTCATAATTATATCATTTTTTTATGTATTTTTCAATAATAACCCCATTATTTAAAAATTAACTACTTATTCCAACAAAAAAGCCAAATAATATGGTATAGTTAATATTTTATCATTCTGTCCTATATTATATTTACCTAATTTTATACATCTTTTTACTTTATATTTTTCATAATTGTCAAGAATTGTCTTTGCTGATTTTGTTTTGCCTGATTTAGCCTTTACTTCAATTAATGTTGCTTCATTTTTATAATTCATAACAAAATCAATCTCAAGTCCTGAGTCTTTATGAAAATAATATAACTTCTTATTTATTTTGGAAAAGGCATCTGCTATTATATTCTCATATACGGCACCTTTATATATATTTAAATTATCATTTAATATTTCTCCAGCAGTTCCTTTATCAAGCATTGATATAAATAATCCTGTATCAATAAAATATAATTTGAAAATGTTATCAATTTTGTTTCCTTCAAGTGGCAATTCTAAATTTGATAAGTTATAGCATGGACTAACTAAGCCATAATCTACGAGCCATCCTATACTTGCTTCATACTGTTCTAATCTTCCCTTCTTCTCAATTTTTGAAAATTGAAATTTTTTATTCTCTTTTGCAAGTTGTGATGGTATAGAGTCAAAAACACGATTTATTCTTGCAAGTAAAGTTTTATTTATTTTCTCATTTTCATTTTCATCTAAATGTTTTCCAAAATCATCTTTATATTCTTCTATAAGATTTCTCTGCATAGAGTAGACTTTGTTCATATCATTTGTATCTATAAATGTATTGATTACTTCTGGCAATCCACCTACACAAATATATTCTTTAAAATACCGAAGAAATGAATTATGTAAAGCACTACTTATTTGTTTTTTATTATAAAAACAATCTTTTACGCTATCTACAACTTCCTTCTTTATTCCTTTTGCCCATAAAAATTCTTCAAAATCTAATGGATACATATATAACATCTCTTCCGAACCAATAGGGACACCTTTGCTACTTTTTTTATTATAACCTTTAATCCCAAGAAGAGAGCCTGTAGCAATCACATCATATCTGCCATCTTCAACAAAAACCTTTAAACTCGCTCTCGCATTTTGACATTCTTGAATTTCATCAAAAATAATAATAGTTGAATTAGGTTCAAATGTTGCATCTGGCATCTTAGCAGATATATCAAGTGTCATCCTATTCACTATCAAATCACCGTCAAATATTTCTTTCATTGATGAATTATTTTTAAAGTTAATATATACTACATTTTTATAATGCTCTTTTGCAAAAAACGTAGCAATATAAGTCTTTCCAACTTGTCTCAATCCTCTTATAACAAGTGCTTTTTCATTTTTATTATTGAACCAATCAAGTAAATTGTCATAAATCTTTCGTTTTAACATAAATCACTCCTCTTTGCAATTATTTTAGCACTTTTTACATCGAAAATCAAGAGTATTTATGCACTTTTTACAATGAAAGTCAAGGATGTTTATACACTTTTTTTATCCAATTTACAAGGGATTGTTACACTTTTTTAAATAAATATTCTATGTCTTGTTTGTTAAAAAAGCCCCGACCATACGGTCAGGGCTTTAAAATCAGCCACTTATACTTCTTTAAAATCACCATCTATTACATCATCACCAGGATTGTTGTTAGCCCCTCCTGCATTTTGGTCTGTGCCACCTGCATTTGCATTTGGGTCTGCTCCTGCACCACCACCTGCTGCTTGTTGTTTCTTCATTTCTTCTTCGTAAGCCTTCTTATATACTTCTTCAGCCGCTTTCATAAGGTCATCTTGTTTCTTTTTAATCTCTTCTGCTTGCTCTTTAGTAATAGTCTCAACTGGTGCCTTTGCAAGTAAATCTTCAAGTTCTTTTATGACTGCTTCAACTTTTTCTTTTACACCTGCATCAATGTTTGCACCCTGTTCTGTTAAAGTCTTCTTGGTTTGGAATACCATTGAATCGGCATTATTTCTTATATCAACTGCCTCTTTTCTCTCTTTATCTTTTGCTTCATATTCCTTTGCTTCTTTTACTGCCTTATCAATATCATCCTTACTCATATTAGAGCCAGATGTAATAGTTATATGATTTTCTTTTCCAGTTCCTTTATCTTTTGCAGATACATTTACTATACCATTTGCATCTATATCAAATGTAACTTCTATTTGTGGAACTCCTCTTGGTGCTGGCATGATACCATCAAGTCTAAATGTACCAAGTGATTTGTTGTCTCTTGCAAACTCTCTTTCACCTTGAACTACATTTATATCCACTGCAGTTTGGTTATCTGCTGCAGTAGAGAATACTTGTGATTTCTTTGTTGGGATAGTTGTATTTCTCTCTATAAGGTGAGTTGCTACACCACCCATAGTTTCTATAGAAAGTGTAAGTGGAGTTACATCAAGAAGTAATATGTCTCCTGCACCAGCATCTCCTGCAAGTTTACCACCTTGTATAGATGCACCAAGTGCTACACATTCATCAGGATTAAGTGTCTTTGATGGTTCTTGACCCATAAGGCTCTTAACTTTCTCTTGCACTGCTGGTATACGAGTTGAACCACCTACAAGCAATACTTTATTTATATCAGATGCTGTGTATCCTGCATCCTTCAACGCATTTTGAACAGGTATAGCAGTTCTCTCTGTTAAGTCATTTGTGAGTTCTTCAAATTTTGCCTTAGTAAGATTTATATCCAAGTGTTTAGCACCATCTGCAGTTGCTGTGATAAATGGAAGATTTATATTTGAGGTAGTTGTTGAAGAAAGTTCTTTTTTAGCCTTTTCAGCCGCCTCTTTAAGTCTTTGCATAGCCATTTTATCATTTGAAAGGTCTATACCCTCTTTTGATTTAAACTCTGATACTAACCAATCAATTATCTTTTGGTCGTAGTCATCACCGCCAAGATGTGTATCACCATTAGTTGATTTAACCTCTATGACACCATCACCAATCTCTATTATAGATACATCAAATGTACCACCACCAAGGTCGTATACCATTATCTTTTGCTCTTTACCTTCATCAAGTCCATAAGCAAGAGCAGCGGCAGTTGGTTCATTTATAATTCTTTTTACATCAAGTCCTGCAATCTTTCCTGCATCTTTTGTGGCTTGACGCTGTGCATCATTGAAATAAGCAGGAACAGTAATAACTGCTTCAGTTACTTTTTCTCCAAGATACGCTTCAGCATCAGTTTTTAATTTTTGCAAAATCATTGCAGAAATCTCTTGTGGTGTATAATCTTTTCCATCAATGTTTACTTTATAATCAGAACCCATATGTCTCTTTATTGATGAAATGGTTTTATCTGGATTTGTTACTGCTTGACGTTTAGCAGCCTCACCTACAAGTCTTTCTCCATTTTTTGCAAAGCCTACTACTGATGGTGTAGTTCTTACACCTTCTGCATTTGCTATAACAGTGGCTTTACCACCTTCCATAACAGCCATACAACTGTTTGTTGTTCCTAAATCAATTCCTATTATTTTGCTCATATATTTATCCTCCTATCGATTACTTTTTTACTTTTACCATTGAATGTCTTAAAACTTGGTCTTTATACATATATCCCTTTTGCAGTTCTTCTACTACTGAGTCAACTTCGCCTTCTGCATTTTCATCTGTCATCACAGCATTGTGAAGATTTGCATCAAATGGTTTTCCAACTGCTTCTATAGGTTTTACACCTAAATCTTCAAATGTTTTAAGTATTTGTTTATAAATCTTATCAATACCATCAACAAATGAATTATCTTTTAAATCATCAGGTATAGAATTAATTGCTCTTTCAAAATTATCAACTATTGGAAGAATCTTTGTAAGTATCATAGAAGCACCTATATCAATCATCATAGCCGATTCTTTTTCAGAACGTTTTCTAAAATTATCGAATTCTGCAAGTAATCTTTTGTATTTATCTTCCCACTCTTGTACCTTTTCATTTGCAAGAGTTAGGTCATCTTTTTCTGATTCTACCGTTTCTTTCTTACAGTCACAGTCTTTATCACATTTTTTACAATCTTCTTCACTGCAACCTTCTTCACCGCAGTTTTCGCATCCACAATTACAATCGTTTTTTATATTTTGTTCATTCTCCTTTTCATCTATATTTGCCTCATCTTTTATGTTATCCATTTAATATACCTCCTAACGGTTCCATAACCATAAAACGATTATAGAGCCAGCGTCATATAAAAATGTTAGCACTCACTTTTACCGAGTGCTAACATCATACCACTTTTTTTATTATTTGTCAAGTATTTTTAAAATGAAGATAAAACCAAACTTTTATAATAAAAATACCAAACAAAAAGGCAGATTTAATCCGCCCAAATACCTTTATATACTTTTTTATACCGATATTATTACTGGAATAATAAGTGGTTCTCTCTTAATCACTTTCCATAAATAATCTTCTGCAGCATTTGTAACCATTGATTTTAATCTTTTCCAATCATTACTATTGTCTTTTAAATATTCTGATATTGAGGTTTTAACCACAGACTTTAAACCATTTATCAAATCTTCGGACTCTTTCATATATACAAAACCTTTAGATATAATATCAGGTCCTGATATAAGTTCCGATGAAGCATCAGAAAGTGCCATAGCGATTATGACCATACCTCCTGTTGCGAGTGTCTGTCTATCTCGAAGAACTATATTGCCTACATCTCCTACTCCAAGACCATCTACATATATTGCATTTGCAGATACATGTTCTTTAACTTCTGCAGAATCTTCACATATCTCAAGCACATCTCCTACTTCAAGTAATAAGCATTTTTTCTTTTCTACTCCCACTGACTCTGCAATAAGTGCTGCTTCTTTTCTATGGCGATATTCTCCATGAACTGGTATTGCATATTTTGGATTTACTAATGTATATATAAGTTTTAATTCCTCTGCACAGGCATGCCCAGATACATGAGTATCTTGGTGAATAACAGTTGCGTGTAAACGATACAATTCATCAATTATCCTATTTACTGCCTTTTCATTTCCAGGTATAGGTGATGAAGAAAAAATAACTACATCTCCTGCTTTGATATTAATCTTTTTATTTTGGCCTTGAGCCATCCTTGAAAGTGCAGCCATCGATTCGCCTTGACTACCTGTTGTAATTATTACTGTCTTTTCATCTTTGAAGTTCTTTAGCATATCAGTTTGTATAAGTGTACCTTTTGGCACATTTATATAGCCAAGTGCTGTTGCAATATTAATTATATTTATCATACTTTTTCCTTCTATTGCAACTTTTCTCCCATATCTTGAAGCAGTGTCTATAACTTGTCTAACTCTATCTACATTTGATGCAAATGTGGATACTATAATTCTGTCATTACTATGTTCATTAAATATTGCATCAAACATTTTACCAACTGTTCTTTCGCTCATAGTAAATCCAGGTTTTATAGCATTTGTAGAGTCTGACAAAAGTGCAAGAACACCCATTCTTCCAATTTCTGCAAAATGAGGTAAATCTATGGCATCACCAAATACTGGTGTATAATCCACTTTAAAATCTCCAGTATGCATAATAATTCCTGCTTTAGTGTAGATGGCAAGAGCCACAGAATCTACAATACTATGATTGGTTTTTATAAACTCAACATACATATTGCCAAGTTTGACAATATCTGAAAAACTAACTGTATTTAATTTATAACTTGTTATTTTATGTTCTTTAAGTTTACCTTCTACAAGTGCCAAAGTAAGGCGAGTTCCGTATATCGGTACATTTATTTCCTTGAAAATATATGGAATAGCACCTATATGGTCCTCATGTCCATGAGTAAGGACAAGCCCTCTTATCTTATGTTGATTCTTCTTAAGATATGTCACGTCTGGTATTACTAAATCTATACCAAGTAAATCTTCAGTTGGAAATGCTATACCGCAATCAATGATTATAATGTCATTTTCATCTTCTATAAGTGTTATATTCATACCTATAGCATTTAATCCACCAAGTGGTATAATCTTAATTTTTGCATTTTTTTTAGGGTTATAATTTTCTAAAAACTTTCTATTTTTAGCCGTCATTTTTTCTATATAAGATTGATTAGTAGATAAATTAGATATGAGACTACTATTCATATTATTAGAAATATGATTGCTTATATTATTATTTTTATTATAATCATTTCTATTATTTGCACTATAATTTGATTTCTTATTGCAATCATTTGTCTTATTATTATTGTAATTTTTTTGCTTATTATTTATAGCATTATTATTCTTCACATTGTCTCCTTTCATCTTTTTTTCATAATACTCATCAAAACTTTTCATTTTTGAATTATTAAAACTCATAGTACTTTATTCTCCTATTTCCTTAAGTCTATTTCATCTTTTAGCATTTTTTCAAATGTATCAAAAATTCCATCTGCTTCATCACTTGGAACAATTTCATAATTTGCCATATCACTATCAGGTTCTGATACATCTTTTAAAATATAGCAGTCCCCATCTTCATCATCCTCAACAACTTCTGCAACAAATAAATATGTAGTACCATCTATTATAGTTTGCTCTATAACTTCTACTTCTACATCACCATCATCACTACTCAATACTATTATGTTTTCTTTCTTTTTTGACATACTCTCTCCTATTTATTGGTTATATTTTATTTGCTTGGCGATAATCCTGTAAAATTATCTCTGCTGCGATTTGGTCAATATTTTTTTTCCAGTCTTCTTTTTTTATACCTCTTTCTGCTAAAATAGTTTTAGCCTCAACAGTTGTTAATCTTTCATCTTGAAAACTTATTTTAAAACAGTTACTATTTTTAAACTCTTGTACTTTATTAACTATTTCAGTTTTTACTTCATCTTCTATACTTATCGCATTTAAGCCATTTTTAAGCATTTTGGCAAAGTTCTTTACCTTTTCCACCCTCTCCCCTTCTGTTCCATCTGCATTTAGTGGTAGTCCTATAACTATATCTGTAACTTCTTTTTGTTTTATTATATCTACGATTTCTCTTATACTCTTTCGAAGCACATTTGCTTTATCTCTAAAAATTGTTTTTACCGGATAAATGAAATCAACTTCCAAATCAAAAATAGCGAGACCAATAGAAAAATCTCCATAATCAATACCTAAAATTTTTCTTTTATTCACGGACAAAACAAATAAAAAATAACTTTTCTTTTTCGAAAAGTGAAACAAATTCTATGAACTTCATTTCACGGACATTTATTTAATAAAGCAAACTTATTTAAAGTTTTGCTCAATATAATATCTTATTAGTTCTTCTACTAATTCATCTCTTTCAACTTTAGTAATAAGTGACCTTGCACCATTAAAACTTGTTATAAAAAGTGGTTCCCCAGACATAATATACTGCACTAATTGGTTTGTAGGATTATACCCTTTCTCTTTCAATGCACCATAAACCTTGGCGATGACCTCTTTTACATCTACCTCTTTTTCTTCAGTGTTTTGCTCACTTGTGTATATAATTTGAGTTACATCTTTATCCATACATTTATTTTACTTTATTATTTAATATTTTGCAAGTTTTTTACTATTACAATTTCATTAAAATTTTATAAAAATAATAAAAACTGCTTATTTTTTATGATTTTTACACTTACTTAATACTATTATTTACTATTCTATCTTCTAAAACTCTTATACTATCATAATTTTCTATAGAAGCAACTGACAAAAAATAATCAAAAACCTTAAAATAATATGTGTTGTAATATGTATCTAAAAATGATATTTGAGTTTTTTCACATTTAATTTCACTATCTTTATCTTTCAATATCTGCTCATTTACTATACAAGGTAATTGAGTATTTTTTATATCATTATCTATATTATATGCCTTCACATTTTTAGGTTCTATATACTTTTCACTACCAGATGCTTTAAATAGGCTCTCTTTTATAGTCCATAATTTAGTTAATCTTTCTATACTACTATATTCATCATCCCCATCTAAAATATATTTTTTTTCATATTCGTCAAATACATAATTTAATATATTAAGATTTTTTTTATCAAGATATTCTATATCTATTCCTATTTTTTGAGTAGATTTAACAAATACAACTATATCTTTAGAGTGGCTGACATTAAAAAATGGTCCGTTCTCTATATATGGTTTTTTTAATTTGTTATATTTGATATCAGATTCTAAAACTTTTAGATTGTTATAAATAATAATACCACTTAAAAGCGATAGAGATTTAGATTCATTTGATTTGTAATTTAAACTATCACTAAATCTTTTAGGGATATTTTTTTTTATATAGTCTAATTCAAAACTTGTAATATTATTTTTTAAGTATTTAATAACTAATTCATTCATAAAACATATGTCGTTAAAACTAATTTTAATATATGATGTTTATTTTGTTATTATAGTTCCAGACTCACCTTTCAATGCTTTTTTAGCATTCTTTAAGTCTGCAATTATTGCTTCTTTCCCTGTACTCGCAAATGACATACAAGCAAGAATTTTAGGAAGCATTGAGCCTGGTGCAAATTGATTTTCAGCAATATATTTTTTACATTCATCTATAGTTAGATGTGATAATTCTTGCTGATTTGCCTTACCATAATTAATACATACTTTGCTAATAGCAGTTAAGATAACTAAAGAATCTGCATTGATAATTTCGGCAAGTTTTGCAGAAGCAAAGTCTTTATCAATAACAGCAGGCACGCCTTCGTATTTTCCACATTTCTCTACAACTGGTATTCCCCCACCTCCAACAGTTATAACTATGCTGCCACTATTTACTAAACTATCTATGACATTTTTTTCAACAACATCTATAGGCTTTGGGCTTGCCACTACTCTTCTATATCCTCTTCCTGCATCTTCAACAAAACTCCACCCTTTTTCACTTTTTATTTTATCTGCAACATTTTTTTCATAAAATGCACCTATAGGTTTTGTAGGCTTTTTAAATGCTTCATCATATTCATCCACTACTACCTGTGTAATAACACAAGTTACATCTTTTTTTATACCTCTATTTCTTAATTCATTTCCTATCGCATTTTGCAAATGATACCCTATATATCCTTGACTCATTGCTCCGCATTCAGGAAATGGCATTTCACCTTTTATAATACCATTTTCATATGCATAATTCATAGAAAGATTAATCATCCCTACTTGAGGTCCATTGCCATGAGCAATTATAACTTGATTACCATCTTCAACCAAATCTACAATTGGTTTTGCAGTTTCTTCTACTAACTGTTGTTGTTCTATTGCAGTATCTCCAAGAGCATTACCTCCAAGTGCTATAACAATTTTTTTCATAATTAATCCTTTCTTTCGCCTTTATAAGATATATTTATATCATATTAGTTATTCTTCATTACATCTAATATCTTATCATATGAAAACCCTTTTCTAAATAAATAAGACAAAATCTTTTGTTTTTCCTTTGGCTCCATATCTCTTTCTCTTTCAAAATAATCAGGACACTTTTTAAGTAAATGTTTTTTTATTAAAGCCTCTTCATCAATCTCTATATCATCATCAAATATACTATCAAGCAACTCTTTTTTTATTCCCTTTTGATACAATTTTTGTTTTAAAACCTTAATTGAATATGTATTTTTATGTAACTCTATAAATCTTTTCGCAAAATCTTCATCATTGATAAAATTATGTTTCTTCAAAAACTTAATAGTTTCATCTATTATTTCATCAGTGTACTTTTTGCCTTGTTTTAACTTATCTCGAAGTTGTTTTTCAGTCTTACTATAATTAGTTATAATATAAATTGCTCGTTCTTTGCAATTAGTCAGCGACCAATCATCTTTACTCATTTTTTTTACATCAAGATTGTAAGCCATATTATCCTTTCATCTTTTTTAATACTTAATTTCACTTTATAAAAATAGTCAGCAAATAATAACTTGCTGACTATCCCATAGCCTATTCTTCATCTTCATCAAAATCTTCATCTTCATCCGGCACTTCAGGAGTATTTTTTGAATATGTAGCATTCTTTTCTTCCATATCTTTCTTAAATGCTTCTCTTACTTTGCCTTCTATCTCATCAAAGATTTCTGGATTATCTTTTAAGAACTGCTTCGCATTTTCTCTGCCTTGTCCTATCTTTTCTTTGTTGTAAGTTATCCAAGAACCTGATTTGTCTACTATTTCATAGTTTATTGCAGTATCAAGCACATCCCCTACTCTTGATATACCTTCGCCAAACATTATATCAAACTCTGCTTCTTTAAATGGTGGGGCTACTTTGTTTTTAACAACTTTTACACGCACATGGTTACCTATTATCTCTCCACCTGATTTAAGCGATTCAACTCTTCTAACTTCAAGTCTAACTGATGAATAAAACTTAAGTGCTCTACCACCTGTTGTAGTTTCTGGATTTCCAAACATAACACCAATTTTTTCTCTAAGTTGATTGATAAATATAACTGTACAATTTGATTTTGAGATAACACTTGTGAGTTTTCTTAATGCTTGAGACATAAGTCTTGCTTGCATACCCATAACTGAATCACCCATATCTCCATCAATCTCTGCCTGTGGAACAAGTGCTGCTACTGAATCCACAACAACCAAATCAACTGCTCCACTTCTAACCATTGTCTCACATATTTCAAGTGCCTGCTCACCAGAATCAGGTTGTGAAATATATAAATGGTCAATATCAACCCCTATATTTTTTGCATATACTGGGTCAAGTGCATGTTCTGCATCAATAAATGCTGCTATTCCACCTTTCTTCTGTACTTCAGCAACCATATGAAGTGTTACTGTAGTTTTACCTGAAGACTCTGGACCATATACTTCTACAACTCTTCCTCTTGGTATGCCACCTATACCAAGTGCTATATCAAGTGATATAGACCCTGTTGGGATTGCTTCTACATTGAGGTCTACAAGTGACTCCCCAAGTTTCATTATAGAACCTTTCCCAAATTTCTTTTCAATTTGAGTAAGTGCAGAATCAAGTGTTTTTAACTTGTCTTCCTTACTTCCTGTTACTCTTGTTACTGGCTCTTTTGATACACTTTTTGCCATATCTTTCTCCTTTAATACTACGTTTCAATAGTACCATTCCAACATATATTATAATAGATATATTGCTTTTTTTCAAGCACCTATACCAACTTATATATTAAGTATAATCTATTTAATATGCATAAATTTGGACATAAAAAAAGATGGTCTAAAACCATCTTTTTTATATCTTATTTCATTGAGAATACTGCCATTGCCTCTTCTATATCTTTTTTTATCGCATCTACTACAATCTTAGTCATCTTTGAGAATGTAAATACTTCACTATTAGCAAGATAATCTTGAACTTCCTTTATACCAGCATTTGAGAAATAATTAATCTTTCTAACTCCACATTCTATAGCCCTTCTTATGTCTTCTTTAGGTAATGTTCCGGCACCGTGTAAAACTAATGGGAGATTAGTTTTTTCAGAAATTTCCTTTAATAAATTAAAGTTGAGTTGTTGCTTTGCAGTAGTGCTATGAGTATTACCAACTGATGGTGCAAGTGCGTCTATATCTACTTCTCTAATAAACTTCATAAGTTGCTCTACATCTGTAATTGTAGATGCCTCACTCTTATGTCCACCAACAAATCCAAAACTTGCTTCAATATTTGCATTTGCAGACTTTGCAAGTGACACAACTTCTTTTCCCATTTTTACATTTTCTTCAAATGGTAAATCAGCACCATCATACATAACTGCAGTAAAGCCCATCTTTAAACCTGTTTTAATATAGTCTGTATCTTTGCAGTGGTCAAGCATAGGACATATATCAACTTTTGCCTTTTTTGCTAATTCAATGATAACTGGTCCCATATACTTTAGTGGTACTTCATCTTCATAAGTAGCAGAATGTTTAATTATAACTGGTTCGCCTCTTTTCTCTGCCACTTCTATAATTGCTCTAAGTATTTCAAATGTTGTCGCTGTAAATGCTCCTACTCCTCTATTTTTTCTTGTAGCCTCTTCAAGAATTGGATTTAATTTCTGAATCATTTTAATTACCTCCCAAAATTATTTATAAATATTTTCTTACTTGTTCTGCCATTTCTTCTGTAACAGATGGGTCATCTTCATGTGGGCTCCAAAGACTCACTTCATCTACACTATATCTTGGTATAAGATGTAAATGATAATGTGCAACAGTTTGTCCAGCAAGTCTACCATTGTTTTGAATTATATTGTAATCTGTAAAACCATGAACCTTTTTCATAGCCTCTATAATTTTTTTTGCAAGAATTAAAATTTTAGATAACTTCTCATCACTTAAGTCTGACATAGTTGTAGCATGCTCCTTTGGAACAATAAGCACATGTCCCTTTGTTGCAGGAGCGATATCAAGCATCGCTAAAAAATCACCATCCTCATAAATTTTCTTTGATGGAATCTCATTATTCAATATTTTACAAAAAATGCAATTACTATCCATGTTATCCCTCCTACATTATTTTTTTATCATTTCTGAATTAGTACTTACTACATAAGGCTCTGCAATATAGACATTGCCATATGCCCTACCATAATGAGTGACAAGTACTGCTAACTCATGTGTTGGTCTATATATATCTAAATGATTATTTTTAACTCCTCCACCTCTATCTTCAACTACATACACTCCATCATACACTTGACCATCTTTCCCTACTGCATCTTCAAGTATTATAACTGTTCCTTTTGGTAGAACTTTCCAATCAGATGCTATAGTATGATTCTCGCGAACCTTCTTTCCACTTGCTGTGAGTCCTGTTCCACTTCCACATTTATTACAAGCACAGTACCCGGAGAGTGAAAACTTTCCTTTTGCTTCACCTTTTATGTATGCTATGCCATCGTGAATATATATATTGCTACCTGTTGCTACATTTATAACAGCATTGTCAACAATTCTTGTTTGTTCTTTTTTATCATCTTGAAAGCCAGGTCCTTCATTATTTGAATATATATATTTAGCATTTATAATAGTAATTAAGTTTGCTATTATGAGTAGTACAACTATAAAAAGTAATAGTAATATTTTTTTATTATTTTTCATATATAAATTATATCATAATATATAATTTATTGCTATACCTAAAATTGCCCCTAAAATAATGATTTTTATTGAAGAAATCTTCTTTTTTATAATTTTATCAAATAAAAACATGACCATAACTATTAAAAACGCTATAATAAAGTACTTCAATATATATTTTAATTGGCTATAATTTGGGCTTGATGACATAACAGGTTTAATATATGGATATATATTTGAAACAAACATAGTTGCACCAACTGCCATAATTGTCCCAACTATACAAGGTCTTATAGTAGATAGAGCAAATTTTACATTCTCATTATCTATATATTTTTTAAAGTATTTAACAAATATAAGTATAATGACAAATGCTGGTAAGACTTCACATATAGTTGCAATAATTCCTCCTACTAACCCTCCTATCTCATTACCTACAAATGTTGCAAGATTTATTGCAATAGGTCCAGGTGTACTTTCAGATATTGCTATAAAGTTTTCAAGCATTTCAATACTTAAAACACTATATTTTTCTGCTATATCCTTAACCATAGGAATAGTAGTATAGCCACCGCCAAAACTGAATAGCCCAATCATTAAAAAATCGTAAAATATGTTTAAATAAATCATATAACTTTCATACTCCTTAATACTGATAATATAATACCAAGGAGTATGGCTATAAATACTAATATCATTGTGCTAATATTTAAACCGAGTAAATCAGTTGCTACCATTACTATTAAAAATACTACAAATAAGGCTATGGTCAGTGCTTTATGTTGTGAATTCTTAACTTCTGTTTTAATTAAATTATATGCCGTTTTTATTATTATTATTGATACAGCAATTCTAATTCCAAAAAAAGCATTGGAGATAATCTCTATATGTAAAAAATCTTTAATAAAATACGATATAATACTTATAACAATAATTGAAGGCAATATAACACCAACAGTAGCAAGAATTGCTCCAAGTAATTTCCCTTTTATATAACCAGTGTATGTAGCCATATTTATTGCAATAGGTCCAGGTGTACTTTCTGCTATAGCAAGAAGATTTAAAAATTCTTCATTGTCAAGCCACTTTTTTCTCTCTACACATTCATCTTGCACAACTGAAATCATTGCATAGCCACCACCAATAGTAAAAAGTCCAATTTTAAAAAATGTTATAAATAATTCGAATATCATTTTATTCCCATTCAATAGTTGCTATAGGTTTTGGTGATAAATCATATAAAACCCTATTTATTCCACTAACTTCTTTTGTGATACGCTCTGTAATAAGTTTTAATACTGCATATGGTATTTCTGGCACAGTGGCAGTTACTGCATCAACAGTATCAACACATCTAATTACAGCAGGCCATCCCATAATTCTTTTTCCATCTTTTATACCTGTAGATTTTATATCGGGCACAGTTACAAAATACTGCCAAGGGGTAGGTTTTAATTTACCTATCTCTTCTCTAACTATATAATCAGCCTCACGAAGTGCATTTAATCTATCTCTTGTAATGCTACCTGTACATCTAACTCCAAGTCCTGGTCCTGGGAAAGGTTGGCGATATACCATATAATCAGGAAGCCCAAGTGCACTTCCTACCATTCTCACTTCATCCTTATATAATAACTTAACAGGTTCCACTAATTCAAATGTCACCCCTTCAGGAAGTCCACCAACATTGTGATGTGCTTTAACTCCATCAGATTCTAATATATCTGGATAAATAGTGCCCTGTGCTAAAAACTTATAACTTCCATCACTTGCAAGTTTCCTTGCCTCTTCATCAAATACATCTATAAACTCTTTACCTATAATTTTCCTTTTTGTTTCAGGGTCTGACACATCTTTTAATTTATCTAAAAACCTATCAGTTGCATCTACATATATTAAGTCCGCACCTAATTCTTCTTTAAAAACCTTAATGACTTGTTCAGGTTCATTCTTTCTTAAAAGTCCATGATTTACATGTATACAAGTAAGATTTTTACCTATTGCTTTTATAAGGAGTGCTGCAGTTACTGATGAATCTACTCCACCTGAAAGTGCGAGTAGCACCTTTCCATCTCCAATTTGCTTTTTTAAAGCCGCAACCTGCTCACTTATAAATGTTTCAGCAAGATTCTTTGAATTAATTCTTGCCATACTTTCTGGTCTTGTGTTTTCTTTTGATATAGCCATATTTCCTCCTTTATAAAACTTCATATGTGTTTGTTGCTAAATTTTCATATAGTATAATAGTATTGTTTCCTATATCATCTATTGGTATCTCACTCACATCTTCAACAATAATGATTTTTTTACCTACATTATTTTTATCATATATCTTAAATATATATTCAGCATAAAACTCATTCATATCAAAATACTTTTTTACTATATATATCTTTTTATTGTTAATCACTTCATCTAAACCATATTTACCAATAGTATTATCATATATAGAATTAACTCTACTCATATCCATAAAACAATATATTTTGTCATAGTTTTTTCTATATGTAATCTCTACAGGAAGTCTACTTACAAATATCAATATCATTAATAGACATATTACAATTTTAGATAATAAATTATTTACACAGTTCATTATATAGGAACTCATATAGGACAAATATATGATTGAAATTGTAAAGCTTACATAGACAAATCTCATTTCAACCCTTATCGTAACACTTGACGCCCCAATACACATTGCTATAAATGATAAAAATATTAAGTCTGAAACATAATTCAAATAATTATCATTATTTTTATGTTCTTTTACATCTTTATTAAAAAATATATTTTTTGTTTTAAATATAAAATAACATATGATAAATAATGAAATAATACCTATAGAAGCATAAGTTGCTATTTTGATATTATTATCAACTATATCTCTAAATGCAATGCCAACTAAATGTTCAGGGCCTATATTGATTCCAAAAATAAATGCTACTTGTGTGAAACAATATTCTATGCACTGAATTAAACTAAATGTATTTTCCACATAGGTTCCACCTGTACCAGCAGGCATAACTTTCCCTATTGCAATATATCGTATATAGCATATAAATAATATTAGAACTATAAGCATTGCTAAACTTATAATTTTTCTTCTATTTATGAATTTATTGTCATTATCTTGTGATAAGAGCACTGCCATAGATATAGGAACTGCAAGTCCCAAAAACCTCTCATGCGTAAAGACAATGAGTAAATACATAATATAAAGTATAACTGTGTTAATTACATTGTTCTTTTTATTATCTACTTCAATATTATCACTATTATAATTTTTTATTATATTTAATAATTTTAAACAGAAAAACAGTATTATCAATGAGAAAAATAAAGAAGTTGTTTCAAGATTTCCTATTCCTTGCCCTATTTGATAATAAGATAAATGAGATATTAAATATAATGAAGAAAAAATAATTGCAATTATTCTACCTGTTCTTAATCGTTTTATAAAATGATAAATAAATATTGCAACTAAACTATTATATAACTTATTAAAAATAATTATTTTAGATGGGTCAGTATCTATAATCACATACATAATATACTGTATAGTTTCAAATATAGGTCTATATCTACTTGTTTCATAAAACTTAAAAGCAAATTCATAAAGATTTAGTCCTCTAAACCATGACCAATGATATAAATCATCCATATATAGTGCTTTCATAACTATATCTTTATTCATATAAAAACATAAGCATATTAATAAAGCACCTACGATTACATATTCTATTAGATTTTTAAAAATCTTTTTAACCATAATAATTATATTTTTTATGCAATTATAAAAATTAATAATTCTTCCTTATATTTAGCAAATAATATTCCCAAGCACCAATAACAATAGCATATTCTGAATCATTTACAAAAGTAACTTTATTTCCTGTATAATTTGCAATAGTTTCTATGTTTTCTCTAACATAACTATCGCCAACCATAGTTCCTATATATATAATATCACCATCTTTATACAATGTTTTTACCAAAAGCGCAATATTTTCAAGTATCATATTGAGCACTGCTGCAATATAGTCTTCAGATTTTGCTGCCTTATATATTGCGGCAAAATTAGCCGCAGTTATATCTTTTGTCATATTAAGTATATTATCTTTACTTATGTCTCCAATCAGCAAATCTACATTATTTCTATTACCTTTTTTAGCCATATCAATTAAATTATTAAAACTTATTGTCGCATCATTTTTATCATTTATATTTGTAAGTATCGCTTTACCAAGTCCAACTAATGTTCCTCCTCCAAGACCTGTTCCACCAAGTCTTACAGTTTCTTTCATATCACTATATACAATAGTTGTTCCTGTTCCTATAGATACAATTATTCCTTTTTCACTTTGTGATAATAAAAGACCTCCATATGCAATAGCATCAAACTCATTTACTTTTATAATATCTATGCCTTTATATTTATCAGTTAAATATGAACTACCTGTTCCTGTCACTACAATTTTATCTATTTCATCTATAACAATATTATATTTCTCAATTATATTATAAATAAATAAGGCAAAGTCAGTTGTTTTAATTCTTACTTTGCCAATTAATTCAATATTTGTTTCATCTTTATTTTCAGCAATCTTAAGTATAATTGCTTTTTGGTTTGTACTTCCTAAATCTGCTGCAATAGTATACATTGTTACTCCTTCTCTCTATTTGCAACAAAATTAGTTATAATTAAAACTACTAACACTGCTACAAACATAATACTCGACAACGCATACAATGATGGATTTAAACCTCTCTTAACCTGTGCATATACAAGTGTAGATATAGTATTTATTCCTGCTCCCCTTGTAAAATGAGTTATAATAAAATCATCAAGACTCATAGTAACTGCAAGCATAAAGCCACTAACTACTCCTGGCATAATCTCTGGCAAAACTACCTTAAAAAATGCCTGTCGACTCGTAGCGCCAAGGTCTCTTGCTGCTTCATACTCATATCTTGATGAACCTTTAAGTTTTGGCAAAACTGATAATATAACATATGGTATGTTAAATGTGATATGTGATATAAGCACTGTCCCAAATGATAGTGATATTCCAAAAGTTATAAAGCATAGCATTAATGAAATACCAGTAGCAACATCTGCATTTAACATAGGGATGTTAGTTATACTCAAGTAAATTGTTCTTGTCCTCCGTGGCATATTACTTATAGCAACTGCTGCCATTGTACCTATAACTACAGCAACAAGTGAAGATATAAGCGCTATAAGAATAGTATTTTGAAGAGCCGAAACAATATTTCTATCAGAGAACATTTGTTGATACCATTTTAACGAAAATCCAGTAAAATTAACTCTTGACTTTGAAGCATTAAAAGAAAGAACTACCATAACTATTATTGGAATATATGTAAAAAGTAGTATTAATGTCAAATATGAATGTTTTAAAATCTTTCTCATCATATAATTATTGAATCCTCATCTTTATCTGTCCACTTATTGGTGATTCCCATTACTACAAATATAAATATTATAAGCACAAGCGAAAGTCCTGAACCTAAATGCCAATTTGATGTAGTCAAAAACTCTTGTTCTATTACATTTCCTATCAACAAGTAAAGTCCTCCACCAAGCATAAATGAGATTGCTACAGTAGTAAGTGATGGTATAAATACCATAGTTATTCCTGATACCATACCTGGTATACTAAGAGGAAAAATAACTCTTGTAAACACTTGTAGTTCATTTGCCCCCAAATCTCTCGCTCCATTTAATGTATCATCATTAATTTTCATAAGTGAATTATATAATGGCAAAATCATAAAAGGCAAAAAATCATATACCATACCAAGTATTATTGCAGTTTCAGTATTGACAATATTTATATTAGGTAATTTTAGATAAGTTAATATTAAATTTATAACACCTTTTTTCTCAATAAGTGTAAGCCAAGCATATATTCTTAAAAGCCCATTCATCCACATTGGCAATATAAATATATATACAATAAATGATGATTTTTTAGTTTTGCTGTTTCTAAAAATCAGTGCTATAGGATATGCTAAAATTATACAGATTAATGTACTTATAAATGCTAATTTAAATGCCTTTAAAAAACTTCTAAAATGTATAGGATTGAAAAAACTAATTACATTATCAAGTGTAAATACATTTTTGTCATTTGTAAGTCCATAATAAACAACAAATATAAGGGGTATTATTATAAATCCTACCATCCATATTGTATATGGTGCTGCTATTAATTTGTTTCTACTTTTACTATTCACTATTCTTCTGCCTCATCATCTATAGGGTCAATGGCTGCCTCATCTTCTGAAGTTGGTTTATTCATAATCTGTATATTTTCTGGGGCAACATATATTCCCACTTCTTTTCCAGGCTCATGTAGACTGGTTGAATGTACTAACCATTCTTTTCCATCATCAGTCACACAAAGCATCTCATACATTTCACCTTTAAATATAACATGTGTCATTCTTCCATGTAATATTGCTTTTTCATCATTAGGTTCAACTATTATTACATCTTCTGGTCTTATAACTATATCAACAGGTTTATTCTTACCAAATCCTGCATCAACACATTTAAATTTTTTACCAACTATTTCAACCACATAATCATCAATCATTATGCCATCTACTATATTACTATCTCCAATAAAAGTTGCCACAAACGCATTTTCTGGTTCATTATATATTTGCTCTGGTGTTCCCATCTGCTGTATATACCCTTGGTTCATAACGACAATAGTATCTGACATAGTAAGTGCTTCTTCTTGGTCATGAGTTACATATATAAATGTTATGCCAAGTTCATTTTTAAGTCTTATAAGTTCATACTGCATTTCTTGGCGAAGTTTTAAATCAAGTGCTCCAAGTGGTTCATCAAGCAATAATAATTTAGGTTCATTAACTATTGCTCTTGCTATCGCTATTCTTTGCTGTTGTCCACCTGATAAAGCATTTATGTCTCTCTTTTCATATCCTTCAAGATTTACAAGTTTTAATGCATATTTAATCTTATCATCTATATAACTTTTACTTTTCTTTTTAATTTTTAATCCGAATGCTATATTATCAGCAACATTCATATGTGGAAAAAGTGCATACTTTTGAAAAACAGTATTTAGTTGCCTTTTTTCTGGTGGCAAATGAGTAATATCTTTACCATCAAAAAAAACTTGCCCCTTATCCGGAATTAAGAAACCACCTATCATCCTAAGTGTAGTAGTTTTCCCGCATCCAGAAGGTCCAAGTAATGTAACAAAAGAATTCTCTTTAATTGATAAATTTAAATCATCAATTACCATTTCACCATCAAAATATTTGGTGATATTAACTAAATCAATTAATTTGTTTTCCAACTCATATTTACCTCTCAGGGAACATAAGTTCCTTCCTTCATTAAAGTCGATAGAGTATAATTATATATTATATTTAATCAATAATCAAGTATTAAAAATAACCGTATTTCTTGCATTTGATAGTAATATCAGTGATATTATAGCCATAGCAATTAAATATAAAAATGTCATACTAAAACTTACTATAACTCTATTTAAACTTATTAAGTTTATAGCCATAAATACAAAACTTATAACATAAGCAACCGTAAGCGATACATTTTTATCTAGTATCATAGATGAAATATATATACATATAGATGATATAAAAATTGCAAACATTATCAATATAATAAGAAGCCTAATAATCTTCATAATGCTAAATCCGCCAAAATAAAATGATATACTAATAATAGGAAATGTTGATATAAGAAGTATCATTAAAGTTCTTATACCTCTTAAAAATACAGCAAATACTATTTCACGAATAGATACTCTTACAGAAAGCAAATGCTCTATAATATTATTTTCATATAATTTATTGAGTGTGTTGGATAAAAAAAATGGCGAATAAGCACATATAATTAATGACAATAATACAATCGATAAATTATAAAAAAATCTAACTTGAATATAGTCTATTTCGCCGTTTAATCTACCATTTGAAATTATCATATTGGCATACATCAAAACAATAAGTGATAGTATAACATTTTGTATTACCATCATTATAATTAAAACTCTTTGCTTTAAGAAAGAATCATTTAATCTTTTTAGAATTATCATTACATTTCTCATATACTATCCCACTAATCGTTCAAATAACTGTTCAAATCTTGCTCTTTGTCTTTTAAATGAATAAACTTTTATTCCATTATTAATTAAACTATTTAATATTTCACTTTCCAATTTATCTCGTTTAGTAGTGCTGGATAACTTTGTAGAAATAGTAAAAGAAATAGAATTGTCACTATAGATAATATCATTGACATATTCATTTTGTTTCAATATTTGTAAAGCATCACTAAGCCCATCAATAATATCCACTTGCACTTTTTTGCTAATTTCTGCAGCATCATACACTGATTCTTTATCACCAAAAATTACAACAGAACCATTTTCTATCACACCTATATGAGTCACTATTTCTTCTAAATAGTTTAAACTTCTTGCAGCAAATATTAATGTTTTTTTACCAATAATATTTTTGATATATCCCATTATCTTTTCATTAAACTCATCATTGTCATATGTAAATACATCATCAAATAATATAATAGGAGGGTCATTAATAAGTATCCTAATAAACTCAACCATCTTATAATCATAAATATCAAGCATATTGATATTAGTATATTTATACGACATAATTGAAAAACTCTTTAATTTTTCATCAATAAATGATTCAAGTTCTTTTTTATTATACTTATTATAAATTGCACCATAGAACTTTAAATATTCATCCACAGTAATTTCTGAATCAATTTCCCTATCTTCATGTAGTATATCTGCTATAATTTTATTATTGTATTTTATATCTTCACCATCAATTAATATTTCACCATAATAATTTTGATATACACCTGATATTGCTTTTAATATTGAACTTTTACCAGAGTTTTCATTTCCGAGAATACAAACAACTGAATTATCACTAATCTCAAGTGATACATTATTTAGTATATCTATTCCATACCTATTAAGTTTTAATTCTTTAATATTTATCATCTGTTTCCTATCGCTCTTAAAATTGGGACACTAATTTTTCTATATAAAGGGTCACGTATCATTTCACTAAATCTTAATATTATCTTATTGTCTAATAAATACTCTTGTAACTTACTGTCACTTATTTCATCACTACTAAATTTTTCATAGTTATTAGTCAATCTATTTAGTATCTCTACATTTCCATAAAATGGCACATCAAACTCTATTTGTCCATAGTCATAACTGTCCATCTTTTCAATATAAATCTTACTTAAACTCAATTCTTTATCAAAAGAATACTCATTTATGAGCACAGTATTTCCATCAGTCGTATTATTTACAATATCATAATTGCCCTCTATAGTATTAACTTCATTTTCAAGTGAGCAAAAGTCTTCATTGTTATCAGTCATCTGTATATAGTCATTATTAACTTTTGTCACAATCAATGTTCTACCAAAGACTTCCCCCACATCTGAAGAATTAATATCAATAGTAAGATTATCATCAATAAATCCAAATAGCAACCCATAATCATAGTAGCCAAGTACATTTTCATCCAAATAATATTTTACTATGTTTCTATTATTTTCATCCGCAATTATGTCAGAAAGCATAGCATTGTTATTTATAGTAGAGCCTATTGCATTGGCTCTTGAAAGTGATATGCTGTGATTTGACTCTATATCTCCTATTTTTAATATCTTTCCATATAATAATAAACTTGCATCCTTTAAAGTTATATCCATATTATTGGTAATTCTGCCAACTACTTCACCATTAAATCTTTTAAAAGATGCATCTATGCTATAAATATCATTTAAATAGTTATTATTCTCGTATAAAAAAACATTTGAATCAAAATCATTGGCATTTTCAATACTTACATTTGTCCTATCATCTATATCAGTAAATGTAGTTGTTTTAGATTCTGCACGATTTATAAAATTAAAACTTACAATAGGTTCTTTATTATTCTTTAAAATAGGATTTAGCGAATTATTTTTATTTGTATCAAATGAATAATTACCACTCTCACTTGTTCTAAAGTTTAAGAACGCCATTTCCTTTGCATTTGATTCTTTTATATTTACTATACTCAAGTATGTCAAGAAAGTATTTTTTTTCATAGTTGAATATCCTATGGAGAACATAACTATTGTACATATGATTGAAAAAATAACGGCTAATTTGCCATACTGTTCTCTCATATTCATATTTCTGAGTAGCACATACAAAATAAGTGTTAAAAACAATACATAGAAAATAAGGAAAGCAGTTAACATAAATATATCCGGCAATTTATATCTATCTATCATATTAAGCAAATTACTTATATTGTAGTAGTCACTATTGATACGAGTATTGTAACTATTGCTTGCTTTTATAAAGTAATTTGTATCCAGACATTTTTCAAATAAGTCATTAAACAATTTATTGGCATTATTTTGTTTTACCATTTGGTTAAAATTATAATTTGTAAAAAGTACTTTCCCATCTCCTATATTTAAAACATTTGCTATGGTATTTCCTTTTTCATCTAAAACTTTATAAGCATTATCAAAACTATATGGTTCCCTACTATTATTTCTGTCATAGTGAACATAACTTTGTAAAAAACTTGGTATAAAATCATATTTATTGTTATTGTCAAGACTTATAATAATAGGTTTGCCTTGAGACACAAAAGAATATAGTGACTGGTTAATATCTTCTAAATTCTCTGTCCTATTAATTTCTGTAAGTATCAACATATCTAATACATTTAAAAGTTTTTGATTTAAAACAACATTATCAATACTTACTTCCGTTAACTTTATTTGCATATTTGCTTTTTCTACATTTAAATTGTCCATATAAGATAAAGAGCCAAAATCATATGTAATAGCACCAATAAGCAACCTATCGCTATAATATGATAAATCAATATTTGTTCTTTCACTTGCAACTATCTCTTCACGCCTATTATATAAATTAAACACAACTGTATTTGAAAGATTAGAAATTGATATATTTCTGCTATATGATACATTTGACTTTTCAGGTATCTCTACATCTATCCTATAAGTATAGATAGAATTGTTATTTTCAAATACATTTAGTGTCAAGTAACCAACAAACACTTGTGAATCTCTATTTTCTATATTAATATTTATTGGCAAGTCACTAAAGTTTTTAGCGACATTCCTTATGCCATAATTATATGTCAAATTAATATTTTCAGCAAAAACTGAAAATGCTAAAGTAAATACAAACAAAACAATGGTACATGCAAAGGTAAATAAATATTTAGTTTTATTATATGCATTATTTATCATAAATCGCTCTTAAGTGTTACTTTAAATACTGTACCATCTGTATCTGACTTTACAGTTATTTCTCCACCATGTAATTCAACTATACTTTTAGCAATGGCAAGACCAAGCCCAGTGCCACCAGTTTCACTGGTTCTTGAGTTATCAACTCTATAAAACTTATCAAAAATCTTTTTAAGTGATTGTTCAGGTATAAGTTTACCAAAATTAATTACACTAATTTCAACTTTTGATAATTCTTCAATACTTTTTAGTTTTACAACTATATTCTTACCATCTTTACCATATTTTATAGCATTATTAATCAAATTTTCAAATAATCTCACTATGAGTTTTGGGTCAAGGTCCATCATCTTGGAACTAACATTACTTTGCAAACTATACTCCAGATTATTTGTTTCAAAAAGTGGATATAATTCTGAAAGTAATTGATTTAAAAGTTCTACAATATCTATCCTTTCTTTTTTCAATACTAATTCATCACCATAATTCATCTTTGTAAATGAAAATAAGTCCTCAATAAGCACTTCCAACTTTTTAGACTTTTCAAATGCTATAGATAAATAATTATTTTTCTTTTCCTCATCAAGTGTTTTATTATTCACGAGTATATCAAGATAACCAATTATAGAAGTAAGGGGCGTTCTCAAATCATGTGCAATATTTGTTATAAGTTCATTTTTAGTCTTTTCACTCTCTTTTTCGCTTATAATCAGTTTATTGATAGTATCCTGCATAAGATTAATATTCAATGCCATAAGTGATAATTCATCATCACCTTTTGCTTCTATCTTACTATTTAAATCACCTTTTGAGATTCTTTCAATTCCAAGAAAAATCTCATCCAAATAATGATTTCTCTTACGTTCCAATGCAATAAATGTAAGTGCAAATACGATAACACCAAATGCCAAAAAAAGTATAATAGAATATAGATTGACATTCTCTTTATTATCTTCTATGATAATAGTGTTGTAAACTAAAAATGAAGTAAATGCAAATAATATGACACTTGCAAATACAACATTTATAACAAATCTACTATAATAATTTTTAAATAATCTATTTCTCAATCTTATATCCTACACCCCATACTGTAGTTATTATTTTTTCTTCTCTTGTCTCTTCTTTCAATTTATTTCTCAATCTTCTTATATGAACCATTACATTGTTTGTAGCATCAAAGTTTTTTTCCTTCCATACATTCTCAAATATTTCTTCAGTTGAGAACACTTTATTTGGGTTTTTAGCAAGCAAAAATAAAATATCAAATTCAATTTTTGTGAGTTTAATTTGTTCTTCATCAACTTTTACTTCATGAGTTATCTTATTAATATAAAGGTTTCTTATATTTATTTCATCCGCATCATCGGATGCTTTTTTGTTTGGATTTAATACTGTATATCTTCTTAACTGCGCTTTTATTCTTGCTATAAGTTCAAGAGGTTTTATTGGTTTTGTTACATAGTCATCAGCGCCAAGTGTCAACCCTTCAACCTTATCTTTTTCACTTGTTTTTGCAGTAACCATAATAACTGGTATGTTATACTTTTCTCTAATTCTTTTTAGTGTCTCTCTACCATCCATTTTAGGCATCATAACATCAAGCAAAACTAAATCATAGTGACTCTCATCTAAAAACTTTAATGCTTCAACCCCATTTTTTGCTTTTTTTACATTATAATCCTGACTCATAAGATGAATCTCAATTAATTCTGCTATTTCTTTTTCATCATCTACTACAAGAATACTCTTCTTTTCATTATTGTCTGCCATATTACACCTCCATAATAAGTTTTCGCACAATTTCTTGACTATACTTTCCTAAATCACTCTTTTCATCTTCATTTAACTCACTAATTTTAAAAGGTTCCCCTATATTTATATATATATCAGTTGCTTTAATAAATGGTCTCTGCTTCTCATACACATATTCAGTATTTTTAAAAGCCACAGGTAATATATAGCAATCAACCTTTTCAGGTATTTTGAACACCCCAGATTTAAACTCCAATAAGTCACTTGGATTATCACTTTTACATCTTGTCCCTTCTGGGAATATCCACATAGTAGTTCCATCTTTTATATAGTTTATACAATCAACGACCATTTTAAATCCATCTCGAAGATTCTGTCTATCTAAAAACACGCAATTAATTTTTTTCATCCAATAAGATAAGATAGGTATTTTTTCAAGACTTTTTTTCGCAACAATTCCTACACTTCTATCAAAAATCAAATATCCTCTAACCACATCACAAAATCCTCTATGGTTTGAAATGATGAAATATGCTTTTTCTTTAGATAGTTTTTTAATATTTTCTATGCCTTTTATATTTGCCTTAACTCCAGCGATTAACACAACAATAGAAAAAACTAATCTAACTATCATATTGCTATATTTTACAGCAACATCTTTATTGATTTTTGTAATAAAAAACATAATTACATAATCAATAATTGTATATGCAGTTACTATAATTATCAATATAAAAATTAACAAAAGTCTTATCATATCTACAACACATCCGAAAAATGAATTTTAAGTTTATTAAATATCTTATAACCTATAAAAAATATAATTATTGTAACTATGAAATAATAAATAGTTAAAACCAATAAATCAGGAAAATTGTCACCAATCATACTATATCTATAACCTTTTACTATATAGTATATTGGGTTCAATTTTATAAGTTTTGTTAGAATTGGCGCCTTATTTAAAAATAAACTTTCATCATACATAATAGGTGCCATCCACATACCAAATTGCATAAATATCGCTACTATTTGTCCCATATCTTTAAAAAACACATTTATTGCACTTGTAAAATATATTATCCCAAGTGACAATACTGATAGTGCAAATGAAAAATAAACTACAAGTAGTGATTTCACAGTTATTGGAACTTTAGCAACAATAAACACAATAAACATAATAATTACAAAGCATATATGACTTAAAAAAACTGATAACAACTTTACAAGTGGCAATAACTCCATATTAAAGACTATCTTTTTTACAAGATAATTATATTCATATAAAACTTGTGTCCCCTGAAGTATTGAATCTTGGAAGTAGAACCAAGGTATTATTCCTGGAATCAACCATATCACATAACTTACCCCTGGAACTGGTGGAACAGATTTAAAACCTACTTGGAATATAAGTGTGTAGACAAGCACAGTAGCAAGCGGTTGGATAAACATCCATATCACACCAAAATATGAACCAACAAATCTCTTCTTAAAGTCAGATAACGCAAGGTTCAATGCTATTTTAAAATTTTTAGATATTGTATTCATCTTAACTATTACCCTTAAATATGTAAATTAGAACCAACTTTTATAGAATTAGTACTTAATCCCTTAAAATATTTTTTATTATACGCATACTTAATACACTTCTCATTTGTTAAACTTTTGTAATTTATCCCTTTCTTAAACCCTAAAAATCTATACACACATTCGATTAAAAAATCTAAAGTCATAAATATATGTAATCTTTTTAATAATCTCTTTACAACATATATAACCAGTTTCTTACCTTCACTATAAGACTTAACACTTTTAAATATATAAGCATTATCAGCGTGAGAAACCCCTATATCAAAGTTTCTACTAAACTGTTCGCGATATGTATAATTATGAGAATGTAGCACTACAGCATCTGCACTATATACTACCTTATACCCACTATTTATAACTTTATATGCATAAAGTGTATCTTCATTTAATATCAAATCTTCTTCAAACTTTCCTACACTATTAAAAATACTTACATCATACATAGCACATACATTTGAGCAAAAATAGTTTTTTATTCCTAGTTCTTTTTCACTATTCTTATCTTTTATTACATCAAACTCTGGGTAGTTAAACTCTCTCACATATTTTTCTTTTAGTTTAGCATTTTGTTTTGCAACCTGCCTCGCATAGACTGTTGCTACTTTTTCTTTGTCAGTATATTTGTCAAATGCATTAAGTAGGTTTTCACATAGACTTTTATCATATGGAACTGCATCATCTGTCAAAAACAGCACATATTCAGTATCAATGTGTTTAACTGCATCATTTCTTGTCCTGCCGTGGTCAAAATCTTTTTCATCTATATGAAAAAGTTTCACTACATCTTTATTATCATATAATAATTTTTCAAGTTTAAACCGGTCAGTTATATGTTTAAAAAATCTTATCAAATCTGTATTATATATTACTATCTTTTTAGGCAATATTGTTTGAGATAATAGTTTTTCTAATGAAAAAATCAACTCATCACTTGGCATATGAGTAAGAATTACAACACTATAACCTTTTATATTATCATTCATCGATTTGTTAAAACCTTAACTACAATTACTCCAACAAACAACAAGAACATACTTATAACAAATGACACTGCTGCTCCTATTATTCCATAATTAACTACATATGTTTTTGAAATAAATATAGATATAATTGCAACTACTATATATGAAATCACCAAGTATCGCTGTTTACTTTCTATTATAATTGCAAAATACATAGGAGTACATATTGTATAGAACATTCCACCAAACATAACTATTAAGAAAACTAAATAGTCAATAGAAAGCCCATTATACACTATTTCATTTCTTGTAAAACTATAAGCATTACCTGTCACATAATTTATTAAATCAAGATATATATTGCCCATAAGAATTGCAGCAATGAAAGACACAATAGAAATTAGTAATGCTATAATAAATGTTCCAAATAATATTTTTCTATATTCATCTTTATTGTTATAATATGCATTTGAAAGTGGTGTAAGTATAGGTTTCATAAAAAGTGTCATTACCAAATATATGACATTTGTAGGCATAAATAAGAGGTTAAAAAATCCACTATACACATCACTTAAATTAGCATCTATAGACATCTTTGCCGAAGAAAATATATACATATCCAAAAAAGTTATTAAAAAAAGTGGAAGTGCCTCAAAAAATAATGTTTGATTCTTATTGCTATTATCAACTAATTTTGCAGTTTTAAATACATTTTTACTTCTTGCAATATTAAATAAATAAAATGCCAAACACTCTACAGAAAAGGCAGCAATCTCTGCTATAAGTAAATTATTGGTTATGTAAACTACAATTATAAGTGTTGCTGTGAATGACAAAATCCTAAAAAATGTACTTTGGCCACTCATAAATAGTTTATTAACTCTTTGATATTCACATTCAAAATAGTCAGCAAATCCATCAAGCGCTCCATGCAAAACCAGAATTAATAAAAGTATTGACTTAATAGAATTATAATTTCCATTTATATATCTAAATGAAATATAACATATACCAGCAAATATGCTTATCAAAAAAGTCTTTATACCAAAATGCACATAATCTTTAAATGAATATCTATATTTTATGTCAACAATGTGCATAGGTCTTATGCCAAAGAATGATATAATAAATATAAGATGTGCAAATGTAGAAAACCCAAAACTGAAAATACCACCTTCAATATTGCCACAAATATTTATTATCACAACTGACAAAAGTAATGAAACTGCTGAATATGTAATAGTTCCAAGTGTATTCCAAACTATATCTTTCAATTTTATATTATCACTTCTCATTTAATAGTTTTTGGGAAATAATTATAATATATATCTTCAAACTTATTAATCTCACATTTGAGTCCATCTTTCAAATCTATATTTTTCCAATATGCTGAATTAGATTTTATAACATATTGCTCTTGATACTTCTTAAAGTTCTCCTCAAACTCATTATTCTTCATTACCTTTAACACTTCAAGTCTTCTATCCTCTGTCTCATCTTCTAAATAGTCATCAATACATTTAAAAATATAATATTTATTTTTGAATTGCAACACTCCACTACTTTGACCAGTACTCATATAAAATAATTCTGGAAATCTTGTAGAAAGTTCATCGCCTCTTTTTATTATCATCTCAATCTCTGTGTCAAGACTTCTTGTTTTAGCAAAGTATGCGAAGTTAGCACCTTTGGCTTTTAATTGTTCAGTAATTTTATCCGCTGTCTCTTTATCATCAAATACCATATACTGAACTTTTATAACTTTTGCTTCTGATATACTTAATTCAGTACTTGCCTTTTTAGACAAACTATCTACAACAAGTCTTGCTATATGGTAATCTTTAAAAGCATTATATACATCTTCCGTGCTGCAATTTATGAACTCTATATCATCATATGATAGGCTATTATAATATTCATTACTTGCGCTAATTAGTTTTTCTTCATCGGAACTACTAAGAACTATATTTAAGTCACTTGCTGTAAGTTTCAAAACCATTAGTTTTTCCACAAAACTTTTTGTTATAGAAACTATATATTCTCTAAAATAAAGTTTTCCATCGCCACTCTTTAAATCCCATATTTCTTTCCCAAATCTATTTTCATATTTATTTTTTTCTTCAGCAACAAAAATCATTGCTTCGCCCTTTGATAACTCTTCGGCTTTAGCAATTTTTTGGTTTTCAAACTCAATTCCTTTGCAGGAAATCATTTGAAATACTATGAAAATATTTAAAATTATAATAAATAACTTTTTCATACAAATAACAATATCTTTTTTAATTTTTTTACACTTTTCCATAAACTACAAATATCATAAATATTGAAACTAAAACACCTACGAGTGCACCCACAAATGCCTGTGATGGCGTATGCCCAACATATTCTTTAAGTGCTGTTTCAAAGTCCAATTCTTTAAATGCATTCGTTTCAAATATCATGGTATTTAATACTTTCGCTTGTTTACCGGTCTCAAGTCTTACTCCAACAGCATCATGTATCACAATAATTGTAAATATAACTGAAAGAGCAAAAGCAGCGCTTCCTAACCCTTCATAATATCCAAGCGCTATTGATAGTGCCACAACTGTAGCAGTATGAGAAGAAGGCATACCACCAGCGCCGACAACTCTTGAAATGACCAATTTTTTATTCATTTTTAACTCTACAAACATTTTAAGAATGCCTGCTGTAAGCCAAGACATTGCAGCAATAATAAGAGGCTTGTTTAATACTAATTCTTTTAAAAAATTCATACTATTTTTCCTTCTTTGACATTGCTTTTAGTTCTTTAGCATTAGCGATAACACTTTCAGTAAGTTCTCCGCTTGAACTTATAAGTCTACCTATTTCTTTAATCATACCATCTTCACTTAATTCATCAATAGTTGTAATAGTTCTATCACTTTCAACTCCTTTTTTGATAACAAAGTGATTGTCAGCCATAGCGGCAATTTGTGGTAAATGAGTTATTAAAATTACTTGGTGATTTTTAGCAATTTTATTAAGTTTTGTAGCAACTTTTGAAGCAGTGATTCCACTTATACCAGCATCTATTTCATCAAATATCAATGTTTCAGTTCCATAACTTTCTGACAAAATAGTTTTAATTGAGAGCATAATTCTTGAAAGTTCTCCGCCTGAAGCAACATCACTTAATGGTCGCATCTTTTCTCCAGTATTTAGAGATATTAAGAATGTAACATCATCAAAGCCATCTCTACTCACTTCATTTTTTCTTTCTATACTTATATCAAACTTAACATCAAGAAATCCTAAATCTTTAAGTTCTTCTACTAATAGTTTTATAAAGTTTTTTGATTCCTTCTTTCTTAAATCGCTTAAATCAATACATGCATTTTCAAGTTCTTTTTCAAGTTCATCCAAATTAGATTTGGCTATTTTCTTTTGCTCATCATAATTATCTAATTCTTCAAGTCTATTTTTCTTATTATTATATTCATTCATCATCTCATCATATGAATTACTATATTTAGCAAGTATTCCCCTTATATTTTCAAGTCTGTTTTCCATATCATGAAACTCTTTTTCATCTAAATCATAAGTTTCAATCTTTCTATCAAGTTCTTTTATACTATCACTTATAATAGAATCTGCATCTGTAAGGCTTGAATAAATATCTTCAAGTGTTGCATCATATTTTAGTCCATCTTTTATCTCCTTTATAGCATTTGATACATTTGCATCTTGTAAATAATTGAGGGCACTTGATAAAGACTCTATTATATTCTTTGAATTAGAAATAAGTTTAAACTTATCAGATAATTCTTCTTCTTCGCCTTTTTTTATTTCAGCCTTTTCTATCTCATCTATTTCATACTTCAAAATGTCAATTTCCCTAATTCTCATTTTCTCATCTAAATTAAATGAATCATATTTTTCTTTTGCCTCTTTTAATTTAGTATAGATGTTACTTATATTATCTTTCCTTTTATATGCTTCTACTCCAATAAAGTCATCTAAAAATATTATATGTTTAGCATTCTTTCTTAAAGTCTCTCCATCATGTTGACCATATATATTTATTAATTTATCTGTAACTTCTTTAATTTTATTGAGTGTGCTTGGCTCATCATTTATTTTTGTTATATTTTTATCTTTTGTTATTCTTCTATATATTATAACTTTACCATCATCTGCTATAGTTATGTCTAAATCTTTTAATCTTTTTATTAAACTTTTATCTTTTATGGAAAACTCAATAGATACAACAGTATCTTCATTTTCATCTCTCATCACATCTTTACTTGCTCTCATGCCAAGTGCAAGATTGATTGAACCAATCAAAATTGATTTTCCACTACCAGTTTCACCAGTTAGCACATTTAAATTATTTTTAAAATCTATATGTGCTTCTTTTATAAGTGCAAAGTTTTTTACAGCCAAACTATCTAACATTAATTGTCCTTTCTCATCAACACTTCAATCTTATTTTTTAAAAGCATTGCATTGTCATCATTCTTTGTCGCTATAAATATTGCATCATCTCCTGCAAGGGAACCTACTATTTCATCAAATGTCAAACCATCAAGTGCTGCGGCAGTTGCCATAGCCATACCTGATTGTGTCTTAACTATAAGAAGATTTTTTGCTACATCTAATGATTTTATCGTTTCTGCAATTATATTTATATATTTTTCAGAAAAATTTGCTACATTTTCAACTACAGCATACTTAAACTTTCCATTACTTTTCACTTTAATAAGATTCAATTTTTGAATATCTCTTGATACTGTAGCCTGTGTAACTTCATATCCTTTTTCTTGCAACTTAAATGCTAACTCGCTTTGATTTTCAATATCGTTATTTCGTATCAAATCAATAATTGCTTCGTGTCTTCCTTTTTTCATCTTTTCACCACCTATAATGCTTTTATTTTATTTCTTATATTTTCAAAAAATGTATTTCTTTCAAATGCTATATACTGCACCTTGTTTTTAAGTTCAACAATCTCTACATCATCACCAACCTTTAAGTCAAAATTACTTCGCCCATCTACATCTACAAATTGACTTTCATTTAATATGCTTATTGTGACCTTATTTTTTGAATTAACCACATAACTTCTTTGATTAAGTGTAAATGGACAAATTGGTGTTATAATAAAACAATTAACATCATATAACACTATTGGTCCTCCTGCTGAAAATGAATGAGCAGTTGAACCTGTTGGTGTCGCTACTATCACTCCATCAGCCGCGAGTTCCGTAAGAGTATTTTTTTCTTTCCCAAGATATAATTTATACTTTGATATTTTTGAAATATTTTTAGTCGTTATAGTTGTTTCATTTACAGCATACGAATTAAATACTTTCTTGCCATTCCTATGAACTTTTACATCCAGCATACTGCGTTCTATAAATGAATACTCTTTTTTTACAATTTTTGTTATGACTTTATCAATATTCTTTAAATCATTTACTGCTGTCAAAAACCCAATAGTTCCTGCGTTCATACCGAGTATTGGTATCTTAAGTTTTCTTGCAATACGTGCTGATTTTAATATGGTTCCATCTCCACCAAATGAGATTAGTATGTCTATATCATTTTTATAATTCTTATTATGTATCTTTGAATAAAACTCTTCTACTTCACTATAGCCCACTATTTCGTAAGTTATTTTATTCTTTTCAAGTGATTTTAGTAATATATTTATTTTTGCCTTTTTTTTGTCTATATTATCTTTTGTCACTATTATTGCTTTCATTTACTTTCTCCATTGATACTATAATTCTCTATGTGCATTATCAACTATTTTTTCTACAAATTCATCATCAGTATTTATAATCTCTTTCAAAGTTCCATTCTTTACTATATATATTAAATATTCTATATTGCCCGCTGGTCCTTTTATAGGTGAATAATCCAGACCCATAATGGCAAAATTATTATTTTTACAAATCTCTATGACTTTTTTTATAACACTGATATGCGTTTTTTTACTTCTAACCACTCCACCTTTTTCTACTAACTCTTTACCTGCTTCAAATTGTGGTTTTATAAGTAACACTGCCTCACCATTTTCTTTCAATACTTCATAGACTACCCCAATTATTTTATCAAGCGATATAAAACTTACATCAACCGTTACAAAATCTATTAAACTATTATCAATATTCTCTTTCGTTAAATATCTTGCATTTGTATTTTCCATAGGAACTACTCTATCATCTGTTCTTAATCTATAATCAAGTTGATTAGTTCCACAGTCTATAGCATATACTTTTTTAGCGCCATTTTGAAGCATTACATCTGTAAAACCGCCAGTTGAAGCACCAATGTCTATACATACTTTATCTTCTAACTTGATGTCAAATACATTTACCGCTTTTTCTAATTTATATCCACCACGACTAACATACTTTAGTTTTTCTCCTCTAAACTCTACCTGTGCATCTTCTTTTATCATGGTTCCTGGTTTATCTTCTTTTTGATTATTTACAAAGACTTTCCCTTCCATAATGGCTACTCTTGCTTTTTCTCTTGTCTCAAAATAATCATTATTCGTAAGATATACATCTAATCTTATTTTTTTTATCTTATTTTCCATTTGTAATAATTCTCTTTAATATGCTTGAACTATCAATGCCAAGTGCAATTCGAAGTTTACTTACATCTCCGTGTTCAACATATGCATCTGGTATAGTCACAAGTATCACTTCTATATCATAGCCTTTATCATGCACATAATCTTCTATCTCACTGCCTATACCACCACTCTTGACACCTTCTTCTAATACAATCAACTTTTTTATATTCTTGCTACATAATTTATCAATCATATCTAAATCTATAGGCTTTGCAAATCTTGCATTTACAACTATAGAAGTAATGTTATTTTCTTTTAATTTATTTCTTAAATGTACTGCTGTTGATACCATAGAGCCAAGTGCAAATATTGCTACATCACTACCATCAAACAATAACTCTGATTTTCCAAGTTCTAAATCTTGATTAAACTCATTTAATTCATCATATGCCTTTCCCCTTGGATACCGAATTGCGACTGGTCCTTTTATCTTATATATGGCATATTCTATCATTTGTTCTAATTCTTTTGCATTTTTTGGTGCAAGAATAGTCATATTTGGTATAAGTCTTAAATATGATATATCAAATATTCCCTGATGTGTTTCTCCATCTGCACCTACAAGACCTGCTCTATCTATAGCGAAAACTACATGCTGATTTTGTAAACAAACATCATGTATTATTTGGTCAAATGCTCTCTGTAAAAATGATGAGTATATACACACAACTGGTACAATATTAGAGAGCGCTATGCCTGATGCAAATGTAACTGCATGTTGCTCGCATATACCTACATCAAAAAATCTATCTGGAAATTTAACTGAAAAATCTTTAAGTCCTGTCCCATCAGTCATAGCAGCAGTTATTGCTACTATCTTGTCATCATTTTTTGCAAGCGATACTAATTTATTTGAAAATACCTTGGTATATGTAAGTGCAGTGCTATCGCCCAACAATTCTCCAGTTTCTTTATTGAAAGGTCCAACTCCATGATACAATGTAGGATTATCTTCTGCAGGCTTATAGCCTTTACCTTTTACTGTCTTTATATGAATGATAACTGGCTCATTAAGATTTTGAACCTTTTGTATAGCATCTGTCATCTCTTTTATATTATGTCCATCTATAGGTCCCACGTAATTTATGTCAAGATTTTCAAACAACATTCCTTCTGATTCGGATATTTGTTTAACTATATTTACAATGGTGACTAAAATCTTTTTTATAAACAATCCTATTTTTGTCTTTTCTAACTTTTTCTTTAAATTGTTTTTTAATTCGCTATAATGCTTTGATGACCTTACACCAATAAGTGCCTTATTTAGTCCACCTTCATTTTTAGATATTGACATTTCATTGTCATTTAATATAACTACATAATTACTTTTTAAATTACTAAGATTATTTAGTGCCTCAAAAGCCATACCACCAGTAAGTGCACCATCACCTATAACTGTCACTACTTTATAATTCATTTTATTTAAGTCTCGTGCCACACACATACCAAGTCCGGCTGAAATTGATGTGGAACTATGACCAGTATCAAATGAATCATATGGGCTCTCTTTTCTTTTAGGGAAGCCACTTATGCCGCCAAAACTTCTTAAATCATAAAAAGCATCTTTTCTATCCGTTAAAATCTTATATGCATATGACTGATGTCCTACATCCCATATTATTTTATCTATAGGAAAATTATATGTTTTTATAAGTGCAATAGTAAGTTCCACTACTCCAAGACTTGATGCAAGGTGTCCACCACTTTTACTTGTAGATTCTATTATAAAATCTCTTACTTCTCTTGCCAGCAAATCAAGTTCATCATATGACAATTCTTTAATGTCACTAACACTTTTTATATTATTTAATATTTTATAAGATTTCGACATTACTTTTCTCTTTTAAAAAGATATTTTATTACTTCCTTATATATCAATGCATCTTTATAATTATTATCATTTGTAAGTTTATCAATTATCAAGTTAGATTCTTTTTTTAGATAATCTAATCTTTCTTTTGCTTCTCCTATACCTATCAAACTGACATAAGTAACCTTGCCATTCTTTTTATCAGAATCAACTGACTTTCCAATAGTTTTCTCATCACTCTCTATTTCAAGCAAATCATCTATTATTTGATATGCCTCTCCAATAAAGAGTCCAAGTCGCTCCATTTCTATAAAACTATCACTATGTTTTATAGATAAACTGGTTCCTACAATAAGACTTGCTACAATAAGTGCAGATGTTTTTTTGTCATACATAAAATTAATATCATCTATCTTTAATCTTAAGTTTCCAGTATTCATAACATCAAACACTTGTCCTAAAATCATTCCACTTAACCCAGAAAGTTTAGTTATTACATTTGCCGATGTTATCACAGCACTTCCTATGTCACTATAAGCAAACTCAAATACAGTTTCCATCAATATTGACATAGCCTGCATGTATAGAGCATCACCAGCAAGCACTGCCATGTCTTCACCATATTTTTTCCATACGGTAGGTTTTCCTCTTCTCAACTCATCATTATCCATACAAGGTAAATCATCGTGTATAAGTGAAAAAGTATGTATTGATTCCATAGCAACCATAAAAGGCGATAGAATAAAAAAGTTTTTCCCTTCCAAGAAACTATAAGTAACAAGCATTAAAAATGGCCTAAGTCTTTTCCCACTTGATAGCATCGCATAGTCTAATATTTCCTTAAACTTAGGCGTTTTACTATAATCAAATTTTACAAGTTCTTTATATATTTCATCAAAAAACCTATTAAAGTGAACAAAAACCTCTTCAAGTGTTATTTCTTTTTTGCCATCACTATTTGCTAAATATTCTTTATATGCAAAAAAAATACTCTGAAAGTTTTCAAATGCTTTTCTGCTCTCATTATATGATTCATTATTAGTGGCATTTGGCATAGAACTCACATTTGGGAACTTTTTATTTAATAATTTTTCTTTTGATTTTTGGAAGTCTATAACTTTATTATTCATTATTTGTTTAATACTTTTAAGTCCTTATCAATTTTTTCAATCTTTTTAGATATGTCATTTACAAGTTTTATGCCATTTTCATAGAGTTCTATGCTTTTCTCAATAGAACACTTCTCATCATCCATCTGACTTATGATTTTATCAAGTGTTTTAAATGAATCTTCTATATTTATATCTTTTTTTTCTACACTTTTTTTCATATTTGCCTCTTTTATTGTAAACTCTTATTGACTTCTACATTTACTACCTTTGAATAAATAGTACCATCTATAAATCTTGTGTTTATGGTTTCGCCTTTCTTTACTTTTTTTACACTCTTTATGATTTTATTATTTTTATCTAAAGTATATGTCATTCCCTTACTAATTTTTTCAAGTACATTTCTTGATTTTAGCATTTCTATATATCGCTCTAAGTCATTTTTAACAATTAGCAATTTCTTATTTATGCTCATTTTTAGTTTTTCTTTTTCGTGGCTTATATTATCTTTATAACTATTAACTCTTGTTTTAGGTGATAGCAACTGTAATTCTTTTTTTGCATTTTCTAAATGATTTTTTATATTGCTAATTTTTTCTTCAATCATATCATCAAGTGTTAGTTTATAATTTTCTAAATCATTTTCAAAATCACTATATGAGAATGTTGCCATCTCGCCTGCTGCAGTTGGTGTAGCCGCTCTTGCATCTGCCACCAAGTCTGATATTGAATCATTTATTTCATGTCCCACTGCAGATATTATAGGAGTTTTAGCACTAAATATGGCATATGCTACTCTTTCATCATTGAAACAATATAAGTCTTCAATTGAGCCACCACCTCTACCAACAATAATTACATCAAGATTTAAATTGTCAAGTTCCATTATTCCATCAACTATTGTTTTATAAGCATTTTCTCCCTGCACTAATGATGGATACAATGTAACTGAAGCATATGGATTTTTGTCTTTTATTGTTTTATATATGTCTCTAATTGCTGCTCCATTTTTTGCAGTAACAACACCTATGTTTGTAGAATATTTAGGTATTTCCTTTTTATACATAGGGTCAAACATTCCTTTTTCATATAATTTCTTTTTTAGTTCTTCTAATTTAATATAGTATTCGCCGAGCCCAGAATGTTCTATGTTGTTGACATATATTGCATATGTTCCGCCTTTTTCATATACAGCAACCTTTCCATATATAGTAACTTCTATTCCATCTGTTATATTATCTACATTTACACTTTTGCCACTATAACTCGTAAAAATAATACATTGGATTTGCGAAGCATCATCTTTAAGAGAAAAATAATAATTTCCCTTTGATTCTTTAAAATTAGATATTTCGCCTTTGACAATAACATTATTTAAAATGCTATTATCCGCAAACATTTCTTTTATGTATCTATTTAATTGTGATACTGAAACTGCCTCTTTCATTTTTACTTAAGCATCTTCTTATTAATTGCGGCGAGGACACCATTTACAAACTTTGGTGATTTATCATCCCCATATACTTTTGCTAACTCTATAGCCTCATTAATAGCGATAGCCACATTCATAGATTTGTCGTAATACATCTCATAAAGTGCTATTCTTAATATAGTAAGTTCTACTTTCCCTATCCTTTTAATATTATAGGACTCAAGATTGTCAGATATCATTTTATCAATTTCAGTAAGTTTAGATATTAAGTCTTCGATTTTTGTCTTTATATCATTTATATTGTCGTCATAAGACAACTTTAAATAGTCTATATCGTCACTTACATTTTTAACCTTGTCATCATCTTCATCTATTCTTACTTTTGCAATATTTTTATGTGAATTAGAAGAATCTTTTATATATTCATTTTCATCATCTTCTTCATATGGGATATTTTCAAAATAATTTAAAAATAACTGATTTAAATCAGTCCTACTTATCTCATACATGAAAAGTATTTTAAATTTATGGTCTCTTATTTCTTTAAATGTCATTGATTTTTGCAACCCTTACAGTTACTTCTTTTACATTTAAATCAAGCATAGATTCAATTGACTCTTTAACCTTTTCCTGTATATTCATACAAGTTTTCTTTAAATCAGCACCACTTGATAAGACAATGGTAACATTTACCACTATATTGTCTCCATTTTCATCTTTACTTATAAGTATGCCTTTTTTTAAACTATTGCTACCTATAAAAGGCATTGCCTTAAAAGTTACCCCTTCGCCAAGTGCTGCCACTCCCTCTACACTTGTAGTTGCTATCCCTGCTATCATAAGGATAGTATCATCTGCAACTTTCACTTCTGTTTTGATGCTATTACTTACCATAATTATCTCCCTAATAAATAATCGTGTATTATTATACCAAAAATAGTAATTTTATGCAACCAACATTTTATTTCAATTAAATTAATAATATCTTATTTCTAAAATAAGGTTTTTTATAATGTCTACTTTTTATAATTTCCCTTATTTTTAGCAATTTATGATATAATAAGTGTATGAAAAGCATTTATGAAACTCTTGAATATAATAAAATATTGAGTACTCTATCACTTTTTGCAAATTCACAAGATGCAAAAAATATTTGCATGTCTCTTAAAGAGATAAATAACAAAGATGAATTATATAAAGTGCTTAATGAAACTGATGCCGCAGTATCTTATTTGAGAAGTGGTACCGCACCAAGTTTTGAAGGACTTGCTGATATAAATAGTGCACTTTTAAGACTTAAAAAGGTAGCAACACTTAACCCTCTTGAATTACTAAATATTTCAAATTGTCTAAACCTATCAGATAAAATGATATCTTACCACAATGAGAAAGAATTGGAATCGTGTCTTGATAAGTATTTTAATTCACTTGATTCACTCGCCATTATCAATAATGAAATTAAGCGAATTATAATATCTGAAAATGAAGTATCCGACCACGCTTCTACTATACTTCTTGCTCTGCGAAGAAAAAAAATGCTTCTAAACGAAAAAATGCACACAACTGCAAATCGCCTTTTGACCACCTATGGCAAATATTTGCAGGAGCCTGTAGTAACCAATAAGGACAATGCCATCTGCCTACCTGTCAAATCAGAATATAAAAATAAAGTTGATGGAATAGTTCATTCTATGTCTGGCAGTCAATTTACTATATTTATAGAGCCAAAAGAAATCATTGGCTTAAAAAATGAAATTGCTGAAAATGAATCACTTGAGCAGATAGAAATAACTAAAATACTAACTGAACTTTCAAATAAAATACTACCTTTTATAGATGTAATAAGTAATGACTATAAAACATTAGTTAAATTAGATTTTATATTTGCCAAAGCAAAATATGCCAACGACATAAAAGGAACTTTGCCTATACTAAATGATAATGGCATAATCAATCTAAAAAATGCTCGCCACCCACTAATTAAGGCTAAAGATATTGTTCCGCTAAACATCAATCTTGATGTTGACTTTACATCACTAATAATCACTGGTCCAAACACTGGAGGTAAAACTGTTTCTTTAAAAACTGTTGGGCTACTTGAACTTATGGCACTTTCAGGGCTCTTTATACCTGCAGATGAAAACTCTTCTGTAGCAATTTTTGATAATATATTTGCTGACATAGGTGATGAGCAAAATATAGAGCAAAGCCTATCTACTTTTTCATCACATATGACTAATATAGTATACATATTAAATCATATTACAAGTAAATCTCTTGTATTATTTGATGAGATATGCACTGGCACTGACCCAATAGAAGGAGCAAATCTTGCAATATCTATATTAGACATGCTCCTTTCTAATAAAGTAAGAGTTATAGCGACAACTCACTATCCAGAGTTAAAAAAATATGCTCTTTCTAAAGCAAATGTCAAAAATGGAGCATTTGAGTTTGATGTCGATACACTTAAGCCTACATACAAACTTTTAATTGGTGTCCCTGGTAAGTCTAATGCATTTGCAATATCAGAAAAACTTGGTTTAGATAAAAAAATTATTGATAATGCAAAAAATCTACTTGATACCAATGATATTAGATTTGAAGATATAGTGGCAAGTCTTGAAGAGAGTAGAATAACTATAGAGAAAGAAAGAAAAGAAATAGAGCAATATAAGAATGAAATTAATGAATTAAAAGATAAAGTCAAAAGACAAGAGAAGGGGCTTAATGATAGAGCAGATTCTATCATTAGGCAAGCAAAAGAAAAGGCGCACGGTATACTTTATGATGCAAAAAATCTAGCAGATGAAACTATTAAAAATATAAGAGCAAATAGCAATGATTTAACATACTCAATAAAAGAAAGAAGCAAACTAAATAAAGGGTTAAATGATGCGGCTGAATCTTTAATAGAAAAAGTAAAAGGTCCATCTCAACCTCTTTCAGCCAAGAAAATACGAGTTGGTGCGACAGTGAAAGTATTATCTCTTAATGCAAATGGCATTGTCGAAACCTTACCAGACAAAGATTATAATCTGTTTGTGAGAATTGGCATAATGAGAACTAATGTAAATCTTAGAGATTTAGAGTTAATAACAGATGATGGTATAAATATAGACGGAACTAAAATTAAGAAAATCAAAAACAAAGATGGAAGTTCAAGAATTAAACTTGAAAAATCATATGATGTAAAAACAGAAATAAATCTTATCGGAAAGACTACGGATGAAGCAATACTCGAACTTGATAAATATATAGATGATGCATATATAGCACATATTCCAGTAGTTCGTATAATACACGGCAGAGGCACTGGAGCACTTAAAAAAGCAGTAAGTGAGTTTTGTAGGAAATCAAGTGTTATAAAGTCTTATAGGCTTGGTGATTTTGATGAAGGTGGTGATGGAGTAACTGTAGTAACTTTTTAATCTTAATAAAATCTTATACACTCTACACCATCTGTTACTCCAACTAAAAGTTCAGTCCATATCAAGCTCTTTTTTTTAGCAACATATTGAACATCCATGTCCATCTCTTTATCAAATATCATTCTACCTCTTATATCGTATATCATAACTCTATTACCATATAGGAATACTATATAGTTATCACTGACATAAAAGTTTTCATAATCAAAATCTATAGTTTTATCTGCTATAAGTGCACCATTTTTACTAAACACATTCATCTTGTTATTCTCAAACACAAAAACTACATACTCACTATTGTAATAAATAGATTTGATTTTATATTCAAATATTTGATTTCCAATTATAGTTGGTTTAGAACTATTTGCAGTAGATACGAAATATACGCCAGTGTCATAAATTAGGCACGAATACTTGTCATCAAAAAAGTGTACTCTTGCAAGTAAGGAGTCTTTAAACTCCTCAATAAACTCGCCTACTATTCTTTTTGAATTTGCCGCTTTTCCTGGGTCAGCAAAATTGTAATAAGTGGCTTTGGAATAAATATTATTATTTGTAAGACATATATACGAAAGCAGCAATTCAGTTCCATCTCTTGATGTACTTATATCTATAGGCATACCATCGCCATTGAGATTTGCTTTAATGCTTATATCAATTTCTTCTCCCCTACTTCTAAAAACATTTACATAACTACTTTCTTCATCACTTTGTAAAATATATATTATTCCATCTTCTGATAAACTTATTTTCTGTATAGGGTTAGTCAAATAATTAGTTCCTGTCACTCCATTTTCATCAAAAATGTAGAATACATAGCCATTTCTATCTGCTATCGCAAAATAATTATCATTACTCTCATATATAGGGTCTAACATATTATATGATACAGTAAAACGAACAGTTCCAACATCATCAATATAAGTAATTCCATCATTTGATATTCTCATTAAACCATTTTTAAAACTACTATATCTTATACTTTTATTATTTACATTACTTGAGCCTCTTGTGACACTCGTTTTCCATAACATTTCTACTACATTAAATCTTATAAGTCTAAATGAAAATATAATAGTTACAATAATTAAAAATATAAATGAAATTATAGCAATTCTCTTTACATCTACTTTTTTCTTTATAGCATCCTTAATGTCACTGTTCTTTTTCTCTTTATTTACGCCTAAATCTTTAACTATAAACTCATCTTCTGCTATATTGCTACTTACCAATGATTTAGTAGTTTTATTGATGTCTCTCTCAACTGCATTTTCATTTTTTTTTCTTGATTTTCCGAACATTATAATTTAATTTTAGATAGTGCATTTTTTACATATTCTATATCTGTTGCATAAGTGACACCATACCATTTGTCAGACACTGGTAAAACTTTTACACTACCTTTGTTTTCTTTAATTATATCATTAACAACACTTGGCAATAAAAACTCGGATTTAATATTTTCATTATTTTTTTCTAAAAACTTTATAAATCTTCCTTCTAATTCTGACAAAAACTCATATGGTAAACCAAACAAATTCATAGAAACCAAATCATTATCTTCAATAACAACTTCTTTTTTGTTGTCATCTTCTCCAGTAATTCTTCCATCTGACTTTTTACTCACTTCATAAGTTTCTACTACATCTGTTAAATAACCATTACTATCTTGTTTACATAAACCTCTTGTAACGGTGCCATTTTCTGACAATGTATTTCCGATAATGTATCCAGCCATGCACATATTGTATTTACTCTTATCAACATTTGTTGTCAAATATTCATGCACCTTTTTAAAACCTTCTGTGCCATAGTAATCATCAGCATTGATAACTATGAAAGGAGAATCAATATAATCTTTTGCACAATATATTGCATGGGCAGTGCCATAAGGTTTCACTCTGCCATCTGGTACTTTAAAGCCACTTGGAAGCATTTCTAATTCTTGAAAGGCATATTTACATTTAACCCTTTTTTCAAGTCTATTTCCAATTATTTCTTTAAATTCATTTTCAATATCTTTTCTTATGATTATAACAACTTCACTAACACCAGCATCTATTGCTGCCTTTATACTATAATCCATTATGATTTCACCATTTGGACCAAGTTTTGTCAGTTGCTTTATACCACTACCAAATCTTGAACCTATGCCTGCTGCCATTATAACTAATTGTGTTTTCATATATACCTCGCTTCATTTTATAAATTATTTTTTACATTACCTGATTTTCTTTATTATAACATAACATCATATTTGTAGCAATAAAAAAGCAGGTATATTTTTTTTACCTGCTTTAAAATTATTTACTCATCGACAACTTCTGCTTTTGCAGCATTTTTACCTATTGATGCTATGCCATTCTTACATGAAGCAAGTGACTTATATCCTTCACCAACGGCTATAATTTGTGCATTTCCTGCTTTTAATCTAAATCTAAATTGTCCTTTTTTATCTTTGTAAATCTCATATTTTGGAAGATGAACTTTCTTTACTTCTTTTGCAGTTTGGTCTTCCACTGGTGCTTTTGCATTTCTCTTAACAGCCTTAATACCTCTCTTGCAAGAATCTTTGCTGTTGTAAACTTCTGATGTAGCAACTGTTTCTTTGTTGCTCGCCTTAAAATTAAAAGTAAAACCTGTCTTGGTAGACTTAATAACAAATTGTGCCATAACACCCCTCCTATGATTTTTCTTTAAGTATATCACTATTTAAAAAATCTTTCAATATAAAAACCCAATGTTACGGCACATTGGGTTTTAAAAATTACTCTATAACATATGGGAGTATTCCTACATGTCTTGCACGATTAATTGCATTTACTAATTCTCTTTGGTGCTTTGCACAAGTTCCTGTAACTCTTCTTGGAAGTATCTTTCCTCTTTCAGAAATATATTTTCTAAGTGTTTTTTCATCTTTATAACTAATTACCTGTGCACCTTTTGTGCAAAACTGACAAGTTCTTTTCTTTTTAGGTTTAAAACCTGTCTTTTTATCTTTTCTATCATCTTTATCAAATGATTTATACTTTTTATCAACTGGCATATTAATTCCTCCTACTATTTTCTAAGTAAATGGAAGGTCCTCATCATCTGTTTCGCCTATAATATTCTCAAAGCCCTCATCTACTGAAGCAACACTTGCCTGTGCACTACTACTTGGAGCAACTTGACCATTCTTAGGTGAATCTGCAAATTCTTGATTTTCAATAACTACATCAGCAGTTGGCACCTTTTGTCCATCCTTGTTAGTAAACTCTCCGATTTGAAGTCTACCTTCTACCAACACTCTTTGACCTTTATGAAAATACTTGGTTGCAAATTCTGCTGCTTTTCCAAATGCTACACATCTTATAAAATCAGTTGCTTTGTTACCATCATCTTTTTTTGCAAATCTTCTATCAACAGCAAGTGTATATCTTGTAATTGCCATTGATGTGTCCTTTGATGAATACTTTAGGTCTGGTTCAGCGGTAAGTCTACCCATTAAAATAATTTTGTTCATAATTTTCCTCTTTCTTAATTTATTTAAGCATCTTGCTTTACAATTAAGAATCTAACTACGTTTTCCATTATACGAACTGAATTTTCAAGTTCTCCTGGGGTTTTCTTTTCGCCACTAAACTTTATGAAATAGTAATAACCTTCACTCATATGTTTAATGATGTAAGCAAACTTTCTCTTGCCCCATTCTTCAACAGGTTCCTCAACTGCTCCACCAAAACGACTTACATAGGCTTTGATTTTTTCAATCTCTGCATTTCTTTGTTCATCTTCAAGTTTCGCATTAAGAACTACGCATAATTCATACTTGTTCATCTTTTTTTACCTCCTTTTGGACTAACGGCCACTGATAGGCATCAGTAGCAAGTGCCTAAACAAACAAGTTACTGTAAAACAATTACTCATTTGCTTATCCCTTTGGCAACAAATATTCTAACATATAATTATTAAAAATACAAGTAAATTTAGGCATTAAAAATGGTGGATATTTTTAAAATAAATAACAAAAAAGTAGCCTAAACATAAGCATATTACGGTAGAAAATTAAGCAGGGGTTCTTTACATTCAAGGCACTCTTTTATCATACATTATTTAAGCTGTTTCAGTATAAATAATATCTCCTACTGTTTCAACTGATATTCTTTGCAAACTACTTGATGGATGAATTTTTAAATATAAAGTGTCTCCATTAGAAGAATCCCATATTTTATTTTTATCTAATTCAAATTCAACCTCATAAGTTGCATTGCCATCTGACACCACTTCCCTCATTAACACATGATTATATTCATTTTCTATATCATCTATTGGCATCACTCCATTTGGAAATTTTTTATCCATGATTTGATATGTAAAACTAAGTGGGGATCCAGAATCCGTCCGATTATTAGTAAATTTTAATTTAAGTTTTAACTTACCAGATTTATTAGTAGTTGTGCAAATAGGTATTCCATAATACTTATAATACGGAACACCTAATTTTTCACAATAATACTTATTTGTAAGTCTTGTCCAGTTCAAATTATAATTTTTTTATGTATTCCACTTAAAATTAAAAGCATAATCGTTCATTGCTTCATATCGTGTGCTTCCATCATACCAATATTCATCACTAGAACCATTCCAGCGCATTATAAAGATTTCTGACCCAGAATTATCACCAGTATGTGTTGTAGTGTTTGGAGCATTCTTTTGCAACATATAATTAAAAGTACTTCCATCTACATATTTATCTCTATAACTAAAATCTACACAATTAGTAGTTGTATTTGGAATTGACCCAGCAATATTATAATTTAAAAAATTGTTTTGTATTACATCATTCGCTTCATCATTAAAAGACCAAATGTGATTAATACTTGATGTTGGACTTGCATTAGTATTACATATATGAATAGGTGAAGACCAAGTGTAAGAGCCTGGACCATTTTTTGTAGTATCTGCACTTGTAAAATCTGTCAATAAATTTTTTGTTGCTGGATGATAAAAATCTATTCTCCAATTTGATGAATAAGATGGAAAATGTCCAATCGAAAAAGAATTATATGTAGTTTTAAGAGTAAAATATACTCTATTTCTAAGTTCTGATACCAAACACCAATCTTCTGTATTACCTATTGATTGATATGAAGAATCATCTAATCTAGCAAATGGAAAATTAACAAAATAGTAAGCACTTGTATAGTCACTTTTTGACCCAGCATTATTTAACCCTAAATATTCTTGATATATTATATATCCAGATGCTCTCACATTTGAAATAATATGAAACCCATGTACTTTTCCAGCATCTCTATCAGTTCCACTTCCCACATCTCTAGACATATAGAATCCACCCCGAGCATCGGCAACATGTTTTGTTGTAGCAGGCATTTGCCATAATGCAAATGTTACATCATTTACACTATTATCTCTTGCTAATTTTATTTCATCTACTAATTTAATACTTTTAGAAACAGATATTCCTGCTAAATAACTAGCAATTGCATTATCTATTTTGCTATCTATTGCCGAATTGTATTGGTCAATTTGAGATTGAAAATTATTTTTTAGTGAATCAAATTCAGCTTTTGTAATAAATGCACTACCATCATTATCACTTACAACAGCAGTAAAACTATTCATCGTAAGCATTATTATAAATACAAAGGTAACTAATAATTTCCCAATTTTAAAATTCCTATTAATCATTATTATCCCCCTACCCTTCTTCTGTATAAATAATGTCACCAATAGTTTCCACTTCTACCCTTTGTGTTACATATGCTGGCTCAACTTTTATATATATATAATCCCCATTTGTCTTATCATATATCTTATGCTTATCTAATTCTAATTCAACTTCTTTAGTAGCATTTCCCGCAACCACAGTTGCTCTCTTAAGCACATGATCTTCATTATTTTCTATTAAAGTTTCTGGCATAGTACCATTTGGAAACTGTGTATCCATTATTTGATATACAAATGATAGAGGTTCACCAGTATCAGTTCTTGTATTCGTAAATTTTAGTTTTAATTTAAGCTTACCAACCTCACCAGTAGTCCTACAAATTGGAATGCCATAATATTTATAATGGGCTTTCCCAAGTCGACCAATATAATATGTATTTGTTAAATTCTTCCAGTTTAAACTGTATACTTTTTGATGATTCCATTTAAAATAAAAATTTACATCATTTCGAACTGCATTAAGCCCCGTTCTTGTATCCCATCCGGTGTATGAACTTCCATTATAGTAATATGCCACAATTGCCGAACAACTATTTCCCCCTTCATGAGTTGCAGTACTAGGTAAGTTCTTTTGTACTCTACAAGTCCAGTTTTCTCCATCAACATAATTATCTCTAAAATTATAATCTACACCATGTGTTATATTATTAGGAATCTCTCCACTCAAGTTATAATTTAAAAAACCATTATTCGTTATATCATTTGCATCGCTATCAGTCCAAGTATGCTCTATTATTGAATCTGGACTTGTTTTTTCAGTAAATAAATGTGGTTTTGCACTATCAGGACCTGGCCACTCATATTCACCTGGCCCATTTTTAGTAGTATTATATTGTGTAAAATCTGTATTAAATGTTTTCATAACATGGCCAAAATAATTTTGCCAATTACTTGCTGGTAATTGAACATAAGTATTACCCATTACATTTTTTATAGTACTTAGTTTGAACTGCAATCTTTTTCTCACAACAGTTACTATTGACCAATCTGTGGTATTTCCAGTACTTACATAATTTGCAGTATCTAAAGTTGCTAATGGAAAATTTACATAATAATAAGAACTTATATATGCACTCGTAGCACCATCATTGTTATCACCATTATATTTTTTATATTTTAAATTTCCAGAAGCATCAACATTGCTAATAATATGATATCCATTTGCAGCATTTGCCTGTCTCACACCACATCCACGAGCCGATGACATAAAAAATGCAGCATTTACATCTGGTATATTGTTTGTATTCTTAGGTGTATTCCACTTAGCGAAAATAGTATTATTTCTATTATTATTCCGTGCTAATTTAATTTCATCTACTAAATTAACTTTTTTTGCTAAATTAATTCCAGCTAAATAACTACCTATGGCACCGTCTATTTTACTGTCTATACTTTTATTATAATTATTAATTTGTTCAGCAAAGTTATCTTTTAATGCCTCAAATTCTGCCTTTGTAACAAATGCAGCCCCATCATTATCACTCACCACCGCCGCAAAACTATTTATACTAAATAAAAATGCAAAAATAAGGCAAAGTGCCTTTTTACACATTTTTAATCTGTTCCTTGTCATTAAAGTAACTTACGACCCTCTATAGGTTAGGGGGGTATCCCCAGTACCAAATGGCAAATTATAGCAATTATAGGGGGTTGACATAGAGTGGCATTTAGGTTAAAATAATATTAAATCGCATTTTAACCTAAATTATTATATGCATCAAAGCATCCAAATATAAGTATTTTATGGAGATAAAGTAAATGTATATTAAAAGAAATCTAGAGCAGAATCTTATGAATTTAGCAAAGGAATATGCTTGCATATTACTTATAGGTCCAAGACAAGTTGGCAAAACAACAATTCTTGAACATATTGATAAAGAAAAAAAGAGAGAATATGTTACCCTAGATGACTTATCCGAAAGAGAACTTGCTAAAAATGACCCAAAGATGTTTTTAAGTTTGCATAACATTCCTATTTGCATTGATGAAGTGCAGTATGCACCTGAATTATTTTCTTATATAAAAATTGCTATAGATAGTGGTGCTAAGCCTGGTTCATTTTACTTAACGGGTTCTCAAAGTTTTAAACTTATGCAACTCGCAAAAGAAACTCTTGCAGGAAGAGTTGCTATAATTAATATGTCTTCTCTTTCGCAGTCAGAAATATACAAACATTATAATTCTAAATTAGAACTTAATCTTGATTCATTAAAAAAACGAAAAGGTAAAATGTCAGATATAAAACAAATATATAATAGAATTTTTGATGGCTCACTTCCAGCATTAGTAAGTCAAAAATATACCAACAAAAAGATTTACTATAATTCATATATTACAACATTTATTGAAAGAGATATAAGTGAAGAAATTAATGGTGTAGATAAATATCTTTTTTCAGACTTTATAAGGGCTTGTGCTTGTCGTATATCACAAGTGCTAAATATACACTCTATAGCAAATGATATTGGTGTATCAGATGATACAGCCAAAAGATGGTTACATATATTAGAAAAATCAAATGTAATATATCTTTTGCACCCATATTCAAATAATCTCTTAAAGCGCACTATCAAAGCACCTAAATTATACTTCTTTGATACTGGCATTGTTATTCATCTTACAAAACAAAGTAGCCCAGAAGTTTTACTTAATGATTCAATAAATGGTGCAATATTAGAAAACTATGTAATTAATGAAATAATTAAAACATATAGAAACGAATGTGATGAACCACTCATATATTATTATCGCGATACTAATGGAAATGAGATAGACTTATGTATAATTTATGATAATCAAATTCATCCTATTGAAATAAAAAAGACCAGCAACCCTGATAAAAAAATGATTAAATCATTTCATTTACTTGACAACTTAAATATCAAGCGAGGTGCTGGTGCTTTAATATGCTTTACAGACAAACTTTCTGCTTTTGATGAAAATAATTTCATCATCCCAGTTTATCTTATATAAAAGTTTTTATTATGTATTTATAATATTATCTTAATTTGTCACAAACTTCTTTTCTAAGTATAATTTTTTTCTCTTGACTTTATATAGTTTGTCACCAAAAATATTTCAAATGTTTTATGTCGTTGTTTGTGTATATTCAGTAGGAAGAGTTACAATATATCTATATGTTGTACTTAAATCTGCATTTGCTCTTCCTATTTTTATAAATATAGGTTTACTGCCACTACCTACATACTTAATTTTAAATTTATGATTGCCTGCAGCAACTTC
>JAGBKB010000066.1 GCA_017934175.1 Lachnospiraceae bacterium
TAATTAACTTAATAAATACATATTTAAAGATGTTTTATTTCTATATTAAATATTAAGTTTTTTCACCGTTTTTTATTGTATTATTTTTCTTTTTTATTTTAGTTGCTGTTATCAATGCTAGTATGCCTATCAATCCAAAGAGTGACACTAGTAGTATTATTACATTTGTCATCGGCGAACTATGTTTTTCTGTATATTCCCCATTTTCATTTACCCAGTACCCATCAGGTGTCTCTTCATTTTTGAACATTGACCCATAAGCTTTTACTTTTTTACCAAAACTCTCAAAAAAGCCATTGCCTGTTTCATACCAGTTCGTTTCATTATTATGCGATTCGTTGAAATAATAATACTTTCCATCTATATTTGCCCATCCTACTTGCATTATGCCAGTTTCAGGATTTAAATAGTACCATTGGTCATCACTTTTGTCTTTAAACCAACCTTTCTTAGTTGTAGTTCTGTCATTTTCAAAGTAATACCATAGGCCACTTTGAGTTCTATACCAGCTATCAGATTCGGCAGCTTCAACCAAAGTAGAATTATATAAATCTTGATGTATATCAACAACTAATCCATTATCACCTACCCAATGTCCATCTGGCGTTTGTCTTCCACGATACATACGGCCATCTTCGCCAACATATCTTTGTTCTATCCATTTACTCTTTTCTATATTTCCATTTGCATCAACATGATAATAATATTTCACATAATACACCCAAGAATTTCTCTGCATATTTTCATCAAGATAAAAATGATTGTCCAATCTAAGTTCTGACTCACGAGATGGAAGACCAGGAATTACTCCACCATCAGTTATTGTGTCATTTTTAGTTTTATTATTTTGATTTGATTGTGCATTCTTCGAAACACCTCTATGGCTATTATAATAAGATGATGTATCAACCCAAAGAGCGGGACGAACCCCAAGAGTATGGGCAGTAAAACTGCCGCCATTTTCAAGGAGGTGACCAACATTATTCACTTCTGCGGCAGCACCCTGCCTCAAGCCGGGCGAACGGAGCCAAAAACAAGTATTTCCATTCCAATACACATTTAAATAATATCCATCATTATTAACATTTTTTGCATAATCTGTAGCTCTTGCAGCAAGTCGCTTGTTATCACTTTCCATATTTATTTGATAAAAATACTTCTTTACCTCATCAATACTCATACAAAATATTTTATCATTTGTGTTCTTGCCTCCATTTGTCCCATATATACTATTATCAATGTTTATGACATTTGTAGTTAAAATTTTACTTTGTTCACTGCCATTAAATGCTTTACAATAAAATTCATTGTTTAACCAAACACGAAGTGAACAAATTTCCCAAGTAGCATCTTTTTTTTCATTGTTATAGCACTTATTGTCAAGAATATACTTTGATAAAAGTAGTGTCTTGTCCCCTTGTCTATCAAGCACTATCCATTCAATAGGATCTTTTGTATTTCCACTAGCATCAGTCTGTGGGTAAGAACCAAATAATACTGTATCCATTTGGTCTACAGTAGTTTCATCACTATAAGATGTCACAAGCCTTGCTTGTGATATCTGTAATAAATCATAAGTCTTTGCAAAGACAAAACTAATATTCATTATAACTGTTAATATAGCAACAAAAAGTATCTTTTTCATATCTGCTCCTTCAGCTTTAATTATTTTTATTCATCATATTCGTTATAGAATAAATTAGCCAAATAAGTGTATAAATTAAAAATATTTTATCAATATAATAAACTACAATATCTAAAGTATTACCTAAATAATATTTTAATACAATCTGAAAAATAACAATATAAAATATATATTCTACTACTAGTAAACTACATAATAGCAAATAAGTATTTTTAGGTTTTATAGTTGAAAATATTTTTTTATACAATAAATTTAATATTGCATATTTAAATATGGCCATAATTGCTACAATAAGTATTACAATAATAAATGTAGGTAATATTTTTGATAATTGATTATTTAATAAAATACAAAGAACAGGAGTTGTAATTGATGATACAAAAGCTATTATAAATAATGAAACTAGTTCAGATACATTAATTGAAAACTTGTTATTTACAACATTTAAAATAAGATATATTGGAAATATGGGGAATAATAAAATATTGCATATACAAAAAACACAATAATTACAATCAGGATGATACAAATAAGTAATAAAAAACATCAATAGAAAAATATTAAATATCAATAAATACAGAATTGGAAAAATATGGCTAATTTCTTTGACATTAATAAGAAAAAATATACTTGCAATTATGATTAGTACAATAATTATAATAAAGCACCAAATAACTATTTTATTTGATTTGTCTCTTTTAGCAATAACTAATTCATCATACTGATTCTTACTTAACATTCCTCTCTCCTTTTATATTATTGATTATTATAATATTATTCAATTAATTAATATTTTTAAGGTTCGAGTCAAGATGCGAAGCATCTTGACTTATTCCCTGTTATTATACTTCCTTACAGGGAATAAGTTTTTCACTTTTCAACATTTTGTTCACAACAAAAAAGAGAGATATGTTATCTCTCCATCAAATATTTTAATTATTATAAAAAATAATTAATGTTACTTACATTTTGATAATATGAATATTAAGACTAAAATAAAATTGCTATTTGTTTAATTTTATCTTTTTAGATATTCATTCATTATATCTATTACAATTCCCCTATTAATATTTCTTCCTATAATCAAATATGTATCACTTATATCTTCTACTGCTTCAATATAATAATTAGTTTTATCATAGGTTTTACCATTTTCACTTAGTTTATTTTTTAATTCTGAAATTTTTTCTTCAGCAACCTTGCTATCACCATCACAATATTTTCTTTTAAACTCTTCCTGAGTTAAATTTCTTACGCTAGCAACTATTCTATCAATATACTCATAAATAAAAGTTCTTTGCTCTCTATTAGGTTTATTTCTATCATTTATAAAATAGTGATTTAACCCACTAAACATTCCATCTTTAACTATTTTTTTTATCAATCTGCTTGTTTCTTCAAAACTTGGCATATCTTTAGTATCAAATAAATAAAATGGTAAATCATTCACATAATCATCTTTATATTTTTTGCTATTACAACATTCAAGTAACACCTCATCTAATGGTCTAATCTCAACATTTTCATTTGGGCTGTACTTCTCTTCTTCAATTTTTGCTGTCTCATTTATATAATCTCTTAAGATATTTTCTGTTTTACCTTTTATCTCTTTTGTGAATGACTGATAAATGTCATAGAAGTGCCTTGAATATCTATTAACATTGCCTCTTCTAAAGTTTTTACATATTGCAAAAAACTTATCGGCGATTATCATCTCTAGTGGTTGTACATTTATTTCAAATGACTCAAAAATTTCTTCGCCACTTGCATTTAATATCTCCTGTATCATTGTTTGTATTTTCATCTTCTTTACACTTGATACTTTTGTTATAAATCCACTATCCAATTCTATAAATGGTTTAATATTCACACTTTCATTATATAATGAATTATATTCTAAATAGTATATATTGCTTGCTCCTTTATGCCTTATTGGATGTAATTCTTGCAATTTTCTGTGTGGAGATAGCCCAATTATATTATAACAAACTTCTTCTATTTCTTTATTAAATGCTCTTATTCTACTTTGACTTGCAAACTCTTTTTTTAATGTGACATCTACATCCTCACTAAATCTATTTATTATTTTATATGCTTTACTTAAACATGTTCCGCCCTTAAACACTACATTCTCATTTTTCTTTACTAATTCTCTCAATATCCATGTAATATAAAAATCTTTTTCTATCAATGCTTGTATAATGCCACTTTTATTATGAGTTTCATTAACTAATTTAATTAACTCATCTCTTTTCATCAATTACCTCCCTTAATCTTTTTCTAGTTTTTAATGGGAAATTTTCGCTTAGACTTAATGCTTTTTTTTTAGAAAGTCCACTTTCATTTATATAAATTTTTATTATATTCTTTTTTTCACTCAACATTTCATTTTCTATATCAGACAATAACTGTAACAAAATATATTCTCTTCTATTTTCATTTGTAATTTTTATATAAGGTTTTCTTAATATAACATTTATATTATTAATTGAAATTTTCTTTATGTGCACTTTTACATTATTTGAAACAATTTCTTCTGTATATGGGACTTGCTCACTAATATTTAATTTATTCTCTAAAGTTCTTCCAGAATAAATGCCCAACACATTTTCATTATTACCCAAATATTTTTTATTTACTATAGCTTCATAGGTTGGTTTATTATCAATTTTTACTCCATAAATATTTTCATATTTAGGTATATAATAATAATCATCCACCTTTTTTAATTGATTGAGTTTTATTGCCTCTTTCAAATAACTATAAACCTGTTGTCTTGAAAAACTAAATAAAGCCAATATTTCCTTTGGGAATATTGGCTCTCCTATACTAAAATTACTCTTAATTTTTTTAACAAAGCTATCTAAACCATTTTTCATATATCTTATTATATTAAAAAATTCACTTTTTGTCAAGTTTCATATTTTTATAAATTTTCACTTTTTGTCAAGTATTTCACTCATACTTGCTTTGTTAAATATAATTGTGTTAATGTCTATATATCCATGCTCATCAAGCACGGAATCAAGCAAGTCTTTGCACCAACTGCTATTTTCTTCATCTTTGTCCATATCTCTAAATACTGCCCATATAAGTCTTTTTCTTTTTTTCTCACTTGTAAGTCCAAAATTATATCCATCTTCTAAATCAGTTTGTGCATTATAAATAAGTGCCTTTATATACTTATTATCTTTAACTTTCTCCCAAGCATAGTATAGTCCTGCTGCTTGTTCTCTTTCACCATCATGTGATGTAAGACCAAATTCTGTAATTATAATATTTCTTGCAACTTTGTCTTTTTTCAAAAATCTATCATTTAGCATATATTGAACTGCTATTTCAAAGTTCTTAAGTGTGATATAGTATGGTCTTTCTTCTTTATTTACATCATCTTCAATATAGCCAGCATATTCATCATCCCAAAAATATGATGAATCAACTGGTGCCGGATACGGATGGAGAGATATTCCCCAGTCTATATTTCTACCAAGATAATTATTGATAAGTGCAATCTGTTCTTTTGCATTATATCTATAATTGCTCATCACTTTATCGTATCCATTTTTTCTTCTATCAACTGATGGCATATCCCAACCTTGGTCAAAAGAAATATATATATTAGCATTTTCGTTTTTCTCTTTAATCTTTTCGTAGCATATCTTAAATGATTCGCAATATTTTTTAGTATATTCATTTACATTTGCAGATCCATAAAAATTATAAAGTTGCGAATTTATTTCATTTCCTATGACCCAGTTATCTATATATTCAGCATAGTCATTAACTATTCTCTCAAAATTATACTTTTGCCACTCACCATTTGTAGATTCAAAATCTATCATATAAAAATATGGCTTCCTAAACTCCTCTGGTGCTGATTTTAAATCTATCCCAACTGGTGCTTTGTCATTTACAAGAACTAATGTAATCTCAAATCCTCTTTTTTTCAGACCTCTAATAGTCTGCATATAAGTATGACCGAGTCCTGAAAGAGTAACATTTATAGCGACATGTCCCACGCCTAAAGTATAAATCTCTTTTAGGTCTCCAGTTAAAAAGAAACCTTTTTTTGTATTTGGAGCAGTTGCAAGTGGTAGTATTTTGTCTATATCAATATTATCATTTTCCAGCACCATAGAACTTGGCCATAAAGTGTTGGATGTAAAACTTATTATAGGGTTTACTGCCGTAAGTAATAATGAGATTAAAACTATATATGCAATTTTTTTATAACAACATAATTCCATTCTCTCTTGCCTTATCTTGTATATCTTTTGGCCAAAGCGAACAATGGATTTCACCTATATGTGCCTTTCTCAAGAAAAACATACATATTCTTGATTGACCTATTCCACCACCTATAGTATATGGTAATTCTTTATTCAACACGGCTTTCTGAAATGGAAGATTTGCTCGTTCTTCACATTTAGCAATTTTAAGTTGACTTGCCATAGAGTTTTCATCTACTCTTATACCCATACTTGATAATTCAAGTGCTATGTCAAGTACAGGATAATAAACTATTATGTCTCCATTTAATTCCCAATCATCATAGTCTGGAGCACGCCCATCGTGCTTTTCTCCATTACTTAAATATTTACCTATTTGCATAATAAACACTGCACCATATTCTTTTGCTATAGCATATTCTCTCTCCTTTGGAGTCTTATCTGGATACATATTTAATAATTGCTCTGATGTGATAAAGAAAATATTCTTTGGAAGCATCTCTTCAATGTAATCAAACTGAATAGACATATATTTTTCAGTTTTCTTAAGTGCAGAATAAATATGGCTTACTGTATCTTTTAAATAATCCATATTTCTTTCTTCTTTAGTTATAATCTTTTCCCAATCCCACTGGTCTACATATATACTATGAATATTGTCAAGGTCTTCATCTCTTCTTATGGCAACCATGTCAGTATAAAGACCTTCTCCAACTTTAAATCCATATCTATTGAGTGCATATCTTTTCCATTTTGCAAGTGAATGAACTACTTCTGCTTCAACTCCTTTGTCATCAAGTATGTCAAATGATACTGGTCTTTCAACTCCATTTAAATTATCATTAAGACCTGAATTTTTATCTACAAATGATGGTGCTGATACTCTCAACAAGTCAAGTTCATAAGCAATAGAAGTTTGAAAATAATCTTTCACAATTTTTATTCCAACTTGAGTATCATGCAAGTTTAATTTTGACTTATAATCTTTTGGAACTATAAATTTACTCATATAATCTCCTTTTCATTAAAATACTTTGTCACTACAATTAATAAATCTTTTGAGCCTCAAGATAGAAACGCTTATCTATTGCTCTACCCATAGAAAAACTTTTCCTACACAATGCTCCGTGCTTTATCACATCATCAAAAAGTGTATCTGCAGAAAATGTATCATAAACTATAGCCACACAATTATTTTCTTTTGCTATGTTTATGCACTCTTCTTTTCCATGAATATAATCTATCTTATAATTATACTTATCTAATATGATTTGTAAATCTTGAAGTGGTGGTGGGTTATATGGGTCTATACCAGTTGTCTTTTTAAACTCTTCTTCAGTTATTCCCATAACTAATCTATGTATTGGATAAAACTTAAGCCCTCTATCATATATATTTACAAGTTCGATAAGTGCATACCTGCCCCTACCAGTTTCTTCATATACATCTTTTGCTGCTGCAAGAGAATGATTGCCATCACCCACTGCATATAAGAAACCATCATTTGCATTTAGTTTTAATTCTAACAATATATCTGCTATCTTTTCTATCAAAGTTTTATCTAATATTTTATAACCTTTAATATTCCCACTGTCAAACATTAAATTGAAATCATACAACTTCATCTCACTATCTATATTTTCGCTTACTGCACTAAACAATTTATCTTCTTTATCATTTATAAGTACCATAATATGCGGTAAATCTATAGTTGCATTTTTTCTTATCTTTTTTCTAACCTTTAGTCTTTCTACAACTGTCCGTTCAGTGGCTCTCATAAGTGATTTTGCGCCAATGTTATAATCATATTCTTCAAGGTCTATAGCAACAACCAATCCTCTTCTAATTTCATTTCCAACCTGTCTCTCTACATATGTAAAACATTCTCCTACATCATAGAAAGCATCTGATGATAAGTAGTCATTCATATTGCCATTAATTTCTTTTATCTTTTTTTCAATGGCTTCATCAAACTTTTCTTTATTGATATTTAGTTCATACTCCATTTCTGCTTCTGGATATATTAAGTTATATGTAGATATATTATCTCCAACATATTCTTTAACCTTATTCCAATACGAAAGGTCTTGAGTAAATTGGTCTGCTGCAATACAAGAAAACTTTGTTAAGTCTGTGCCTTTTCTTGGTAATAAAATATGCGGTATCTTTAATCCTACTTCTTCTAATTTTTTATTTAAGTCACTCACTTCTATGATATTATCCTTGTCGCTATAACATCGCTAATTTCTTTTATTTTAGATTCTATACTTTCTGGAACATCTCCTGAAAAATCAAGTATAGTATATGCTATGTCATTTCTTCCTTTATTTGCAAGCCCTTCAATATTAAGTTTTAAATCTGCTACTTTATTTGTTATTTCTTCAAGCATACCTACTCTATTTTTATGTAAAACAGTAACTCTCGCACCAGTAGACCTTGCTATAGTTACATTTGGGAAATTAACTGAATTAACTACATTCCCATTTGCCAAAAAGTCTTTCATCTCTGTTGCTGCCATAGCCGCACAGTTTTCTTCTGCCTCTATAGTGCTTGCTCCAAGATGAGGTGTGGCTAAAACATTTGGAAGTGATAACTCTTCTTTTGTAGGGAAATCAGTAGCATATGCTTTAACCTTTCCACTCTTAAGTGCAGAAACTAAATCATCATGATTTACTAACTCACCTCTTGCATAATTTACTATTGATACACCATCTTTCATCTTTTCTATATTAGCAGCATTTACAAATCCTTTAGTCTCATTTGTTGTAGCCATATGAAGTGATATAAAATCTGATTTTTCAAGTATTGTATCCACATTATCAACTAACTCTACATACTGCTTTAAGTCTTCATATTGATGTGGTGTGAGATAGGCATCATATCCTATAACATTCATACCAAGGTTATGAAGAACCTTTGCAACTTTACCTCCAACTTGACCAAGTCCTATTACACCAAGAGTTTTTCCTAAAATCTCATTACCTACATATTTACTTTTTTCTTTCTCAATGGTTTTAGCCAAATCTATATCTTCATCTTTTACTGAGTTTAGCCAAACTCTTGATGCATTTATATTTCTTGCTATGCTAATAATTCCTGCTACAGTTAATTCTTTTACTGCATTGGCATTTCCACCTGGAGTGTTGAATACTGCAATTCCAAGTTCTGTGCATCTATCTATAGGTATGTTATTTACACCTGCACCCACACGTGCTATGGCACGGCAGTTTTTAGAAAATGTCTCTTCTTTCAAATCTGCAGAACGCACCATTATTGCATCATAATCTTTTGCATTTTCATCAAGAGTAAATCCTTCTCCCATTAAGTTCTTAATTTTATTAAATGTTTTAATTGTATACATAAGTTATCCTTTCTTTATTTGTTATTTTTTTCAAATGTTTGCATAAACTCTGTAAGTTTTTTAACACCCTCTATAGTCATAGCATTATAAATAGAAGCACGAATACCACCAAGAACTCTATGACCTTTTAAGTTAATCATTCCGTTCTCTTTTGCTTCTGCTATAAACTTTGTTTCAAGTTCTTCAGTCTTAAGATTAAATGTAACATTCATAATTGACCTTGATTCTTTTTCAGCGAATGGTTTATAAAATGATGAGTTATCAAGTATGTCATAAATCATATTTGCTTTTTCTATATTTCTTTTCTCAAGTTCTTTAACCCCTCCTTGCTTCAAAACCCATTTGAACATTTCACCTGCCACATATATTGCAAATGTAGGTGGTGTATTATACATAGAATCATTTTTTGCATGAATGTCGTATCTAAACATAGTTGGAACAGATTTATCTAAATCACTTCTTATATACTTTTTATTTATTATAACTACAGTAAGTCCTGCTGGTCCAAGATTTTTTTGTGCGCCTGCATAGGCAAGAGCAAACTTTTTATAATCATAATCTTTTCCTAATACATTTGAACTAACATCTGCAACAAGTGGTATATCTACTTCTGGCAAATTATCATACATAGTACCAAATATAGTATTGTTTGCTGTTATGTGAAGATATTTAGCAGACTTATCTATTTTTGAACTGTCAATATGCGGAATATATTTATACTTATCAGACATACTGTTAGTTATGTCAACTGCATTTGTCCATCTCTTTGCCTCATCCCATGCTTTATTTGCAAAATTTCCTGTAACAGCATAGTAAGTTAAGTCTCCGTTATTTGCAAGATTAAGTGGCACCATAGCAAATTGACTACTTGCTCCACCTTGCAAAAATAAAATATCAAAATTATTATCAAGATTTAAAATAGTTCTTAAATTATCTCTTGTTTCATTAATTATTTTTTCATAAGTCTTGGAGCGATGACTCATCTCCATAACCGATAATCCTTCACCCTCAAAGTTGCAAATGTTCTTTTCAATACTTTGTAAAACTTCAAGTGGCATAGTTGCAGGTCCTGCTGCAAAATTAAATACTCTCTCCATATCATTTCCCTCGCACATAAAAGACTACCTAATCTAAATTTAGATTAGGTAGTATAATTATACCATTTTTTTTATTTTTTTTGAACAATAATTTTTTTGTGAAAGCCCCTAAATTATTCTTTCTATTGAGTTATTAGGTATTATTCATATTCATTTTTAGAGATTACCTTAACTTTTATTCTGTTACATATGTAATTTTTAAATTACTCATTTTAGCATAGAAACCACCAGTTTCATTATCTGGATACATCCTAAGCCATATAGTATTATCTTTTTCAACTGGTACAGTAATTTTAATTTTTCCATCTCTTCCTTCATATTTTAAATTATTAAATGTTAATGCTGCACTAGTAGTTGCATCAGGATCTACAAGTCCAGCATAACCTTTATAATAATCATTTGTTAAGTCACTTGTCAAATAATCACCATTTTTAAGTGATACATATAAATCTGTATTATTAGTAAATGTATTTGTTTCACCAACTCTATTAATCGCATAATCAAATTCAATTTGTGCATAACCTTTTTGGTCAAGACCTGCAGCAATTGGTAGCCCTTTTCCCATTTCTAGTGGTTTATTGTTATATGTAAATTTTCCACTTGTAAGTGTCTTTAATTTCATTACTGGAAGTAAAGGACACTTTATACTAATTGTTGCTCCTGGATTTTCCACCCAATGTGCCCCATAGTTTTTAATTGTCATTTTTGGATTTGATACATTATATGTACTTACACTACCAGAAAGTGTTGAATATACATCAGTGGATGTAAAATCAATTGCAGGCTCACCACTTTTTGCAACATTTGACCAGCGCAATATATTATAGTCCTGTTCTGTATTTTTGCCAAACATACCATAAACCATCATATTTTTTTGTGCTGTTTTTAAATTATTTTTAATTTGAACAAAAGTTACACCAGCATTAAACCAGTTAGTTTGATTAACTAACGACCAATAACTCGAATCTCGCCCAAGTCCATGAGTTGTGTCATTATAACCTGTAACATTGTCGCCCGCATTACCGTAGGCATTCGAATTGTATATATAAGCAGTTGGGAAGTTTGTATTTGCTAAAGTTAGTCGCGAATTATACTTGCATCTTGAATTATAATCAACAGCCAAGAAATTATATTGATAATATAAAATATCACTACTTGCACCAGTTAATTGTGTTAAATATGGTTCAATCGGGCGCAACTGATTCCCGGCATTTAGCCAACCATCTTGTCCAGACACCTTTTGATCAATTTTGTGTGTATTTGTAAAGATTTCATAATTCAACATCCAGAGATTTGACCAAAAATTATCATTATCTTCAATAACATATGTGTTATATGTGTTGTTCCACTTTTGTGATATATAACCAACAGGAGGAGTTTGTTCATAGCCGTTTCCTGCAACATAACCACCAGAGGCAGGAACAATTCTACCATCAAATGATGTAATTTTTACACTAAATGATATTTGCCAGTTTGCAAATGCTTGATAATTAGAGTCATAAATTTGTAAAGTTTGATCTCTCAAGATCATTCTTCTCTCTGTAGGTGGAGTGAACCAAACATCTGAATAATTTTTATCAATATTTGTATTATTAGTCCAATGTTTATATCTACCATATAATTTCCAATTTGGTATCCAATATATATCATTATAATTACTTACTAAATTATCTATCACTCTTTTTTTAGAAATATTTATCCCTGAAAGATATGCTGCTATAGCCCCATCTATCTTACTATCTATTGAAGTATTATATTGATCTATTTGTGCTTGAAAATTGTTTTTAAGGCTGTCAAATTCGGCTTTTGTTATAAAAGCACTTCCATCATTATCACTAACAACCGCTCCTAATGTATTTATACTCATAAGCACAACTAAAAGTAATGCAAAAATTCTTTTAACTATCCTTGTGCTCTTTCTCATAATTTATTTCTTACGACCCTCTATATGTTAGGGGGTATCCCCAGTACCAAATGGCATATATTGGAAATTATAGGGGGTTGACATAGGGGGTTAAAAAATGGTATGTTACAATATTTTCATAGAAGGTATGTTACAATATTTTAATAGTACTTATATAGGGGGGGATATTATATAGACATATATTTACTCCAACATCTTAAAACCATAGTAAATATTTACCAAATAAAAATGGGAATGTTGACCATTCCCATACATCATTCCTATTATATAGTTATCTTTGCTCTGAATATTTCAATCTATGCTTTTGATAATCTCATGAATTCCTTCTCACTCACACCAAGTCTTTTTGCGGCATCTGCAACTGATAAAAGTTTGTCTTTTACCATATCAATTAAAACTTTAAGCATTCCTTGCTTCATTCCTTGTTGCATGCCTTCTGCTTTACCATTTTCATAAATCTCATTTTCATAAAACTCTGTTACTGTGTCTTGATCAAATAATATTCCCATAATATCTATGACCTCCTCTCTTCTATCTACTAAATACTCTGATAAAATATTTTTCTTTATACATTCATTTACTATTTTTTCAGCGGTTACTTTTTTATAACCATATTTTTTGACTAATTTATTGGTTATCTTACTAAACTCTATATATTCGCCTACTATATTATTTTTCTCTGATTCTGTGATGACTTTAATTTTTAAATCTGTTGGTGACTTATTGTTAAAGTATTCTTTGTTTAAACTTATTGTTTTGTTCTTTATCTCTAAATAAATCAGTAAATATTGAATCTTTTATATTCCTTCTTGATTTTGGTTTTGTGCCTCTTTTCATATTATTATAATACCATAATCATCTCTTTTTTTTAATAAAATCATTTATGAGATAAAGTCAGGCAAAGTACACTTTTTGTAGGCTTCTTTAATCATTTATATAATAGTCATAGTATTATATTCTTATAGTGCAGCCACTTTTTGCTCTAATACTTCAGTCAATAATTTTGAAACATTTATTTTCATATCCCTAATTTTTACATCAAGCCACTTAGGTATTGAAATATTTCTTCTTACAGTTTTATTGTTTTCTCTTAAAGCATAATTTTCTATGTCTACATCAACAAACATTTTAATTGGTTTTCCTTCTTTTTTAAATATTTTAGCATTGACTTTTTCAATATCACTTGGAGCTGGTATCTTCTTTTTTTCAAGTATATATTCACTCCCCATTAATCCTATAATATCCCTTGCCATATATAATGCTTCTTTCATATCCTTACCAAATGTTTGCACATCAAAATCTGGCACTTCTACCAAAACTTCTTTTTTTGTTTTTATAAATATTACTGGATATAATCTAATCATTTTATTCTCCTTTATAACCATTTTTTTTCAATATATATTTTGCCAACATTTCTGGAATCTCTCTATGCCGTGGAATAGGCTCTTTTTTTACCATCACGAACATAAATATCATGATTCCCACCATGCTTAAAAAATACAAATCCTATTGATTCTAATTTTTTTATCAAATCCTTTAGTTTTATACACAATATTATACACAACATTTTTTATTTAGTCAATATCTTTTAGTTTATCTATTAAGCAAAATCATTTATTTAATAAAGGATAAAATAAAAAAATGGGACACCCAAAAGGTGTCCTTAAACCATAAATATTGTACCCGTCCCTAAATTTTAAATATATAAAAAGAATGTATTAATCAGCACTTCATAAATATACTTTTACTGATTGCTAGTTTCAACAGTCACTTTCAAATTTGACATATGTGCTCTAAGACCTGCTGCCGTTGATTTTGGAGCAATTCTTATATATATATTATCTCCAACTGACACATCATCTTCATCAATAACTATTTTTGCTTTTCTATCTGTAGTGTCAAAAAATGCATCTCTAGTTCTATGAAATATTGACTATATACCTTCTATGAAATATTGACTTTATACCTTCATCGAAAAACTACTAAGAATTTTAGTGAAAATTGCAATAAAATAAGGCTCTTTCAAGCCTCGTAGTGGCAGATACCATCACACCGTAGGGGTGGATATCATCCGCCCAAAGGGTGTCCCTAAATCACCAATAATATACCCCGTCCCCTGAGCCTGTCCAAAAATTTTATTTTTTATAAAAAAACATCAAACTCATTCATTTTTGTTGTTTCCTCATTTTTTTAAATGGTTTTCTTTATTTCTATTTTATATTCTTACTAGA
>JAGBKB010000067.1 GCA_017934175.1 Lachnospiraceae bacterium
CAGCCATTTGCGAAAATATCTATGATGGATGCAGTTAAAAAATATAGTGGAGTAGATTTTACTACTATAAAAGATGATGAAGAAGCAAAGAAAATTGCGAGAGAAAAAAAAGTAGAGTTTTTAGAGCATCATACAAAGGGAGACATATTAAATCTTTTCTTTGATGAGTTTGTAGAGAAAGAACTTATACAACCTACATTTGTTATTGACCACCCTATAGAAGTATCACCGCTTACAAAGAAAAAACCTAATGACCCTACGCTCACTGAAAGATTTGAACTTTATATCAATGGCTATGAGATGGCAAATGCTTATTCGGAATTAAATGACCCAATAGACCAAAGAGAAAGATTTGAAGCGCAGGAGAGATTAAAAGCACTTGGAGATGAAGAAGCAAATAGCATAGATGAAGATTTCTTAACGGCACTTAAAATTGGTATGCCACCAACAGGAGGCATAGGCTATGGCATAGATAGACTTGTGATGCTCATGACAAATAGTCAGGCTATAAGAGATGTGTTATTATTCCCTACACTTAAATCAGAAAAAACAGGTGGCGAAAGTGTAGTAAGTAAATCAAATGCAAACGATAATAATGGCTTTTTTACTCCAAATAACAAAATAGATTTTAGCAAGGTAGTCATTGAACCACTATTTGAAGAGTGTGTTGATTTTGAGACATTTAGCAAATCTGATTTTAGAGCAGTGAAGGTTAAAGAGTGTACTGCAGTAGAAAAATCTAAAAAACTTTTGAAATTCACTCTTAATGATGGTTCAGGAAAAGATAGAATTATATTAAGTGGTATTCATGCTTACTATGAGCCAGAGCAACTGATAGGTAAAACTCTTATTGCCATAGTAAACCTACCACCAAGAAATATGATGGGAATAGATAGTTGTGGTATGTTATTATCAGCCGTATGTAAGGAAAATGATGAAGAAAAACTTAACCTCCTCATGGTTGATAATCATATACCGGCAGGGGCGAAGTTGTATTAGTAGTAGGGGCGAATAAAAACCGTAGGGGCGAAGCTTCGCGAGCCCATAGCAATATAGTTATGAATAGTCAAAAACAAAATGATAAAATTGAATATATTAAAGAAACTTTGAGACCACTATTTGATAGTTATAAAATCAAGAAGGCAGTATTGTTTGGGTCGACTGCTAAAAGACTTGATAGGGATGATAGCGACATAGACATTGTGGTTGATGGCAATTTAACAGGGCTTAAGTTTTTCGGTTTTTTGGAAAAAGCATCAAGATTATTTGAAAATGAAATTGATTTGATAGAGCAATCTCAAATTATTAAGGATTCGAAAATTGATAATGAAATAAAAAATGAAGGGATAGTTATATATGGATAACAAGAAGAATCTTGAGTTAATTCTAGTTTATATCAATAGAATCGAAGAATATATAAATTCTATTGAGTATAAAGATTTTGTTTCCAATCAAATGTTGATTGATGCAGTTGTTTTGAATTTAGAACAAATAGGCGAAAAAGCAAATAAACTTGATACAAATTTTAGGAAACAAAATAGTTTAATTGATTGGGACGATATCATCGGTTTAAGGCATAAGGCTGTCCATCATTATGAAGGTATTGAACCATCAATTATTTGGGATATTGCAAAAGACGATATAAAAGAATTGAAAGATAATATATCTACTTTAATTGAAAAATATAGGTGATAAAGATATAGGGATGCGTTACTCTTCCCAACACTTAAATCACTTGACCAAAAAGACCAATAAAATCAATACTATTTAATAAAAATTACTGAATTTACACTCGATTTACACTCGGATTTTAAAAAATTAAAGAAAGCAATAGAAAAAGCTAATTAAATATACCGATGGTATGAGCGCCATCGGTATTTGATAATTTATACATTAAAAATATTGTGATGAACATACAATTATTAAATGTTTGGTATGCTTTCGTAAATATTGTGTTATAATACAAATATTACTTATCTATAGTATAAAAATATATTATTATTCTATGCAAAAAGGAGAAAAAATGAGATTAATTAAGAAAATAGTAAAGTGGACATTGATTATTCTAGTAGCAATAATAGCATTAAGTTTATTTTTAACTAAAGACCATGACAAAAAATATTATGAAGTAACAGGCTGGTATGAGAATAATAAAACTGTAATTAATGATTCTTTTAAACAATTGCTTATTGACAATAAATGTGGAATTGATAATGGTAAATTAAATACAAAGTTTATTTTTGAAAAAGAATTAGGCGTTTATTATTATGTAACAGTAACTGGCGGAACATACAATGGGCAAGAGGTATATGCCGAAGGAATGGCGTTTCAAAAGTACAATGACACAGAAATTGTATGGTTCCATGTAGATTATGGTAGTGCCTGGGATGTGTCAAAACCAAAATTTAAAATTGAAAAAGAAGAGTATTATAAGATTTCAAAAGATTATTATGATGAAATATTTGCAATAATATGGAATAAGTAGTTTGATTTAATATAAATTATAATATACATTATATTAAGAATGTATAAATTAATTAATTTTAAATGTGGAGTCTCGAAATGCCAAAATCTGATTTTAAAATATTTGATATTACTAGAGAGATAGTATTAAATTTGAATGAAAGTTATGATAACGAATTAAAAGATGAGGATTTGAAACAACTTATATTTACAATAGTCAAAAACACTAAAGATACTAAAGGCTATGAATCTTTGAGTGATGAAGAAACTAAAGAGAGAATTACATCATGTGCAGAAGAAGTAATATCAAATTTTAATAGTTTTAAAAATTTAATATCAAATGGTAAGAATGAATTAATTAATTATAAATTGAGTGAGGTTACATATGATAAATTATCAGCTTTTATAATCAAAAATCCAGAAATATCATTGTTAAAAGGTGAAATATGTTATTATTCGGGGTATGCTGTCGCGGTACACCCAAAAGAAGTTACAGTAGGATATACTGGTGGTAGCAGAGGTTTTAATGTAAGATTATTTAAAGGGGTTTCATATAGATTTGGCGCGAGCAAGGCTCAGCCAGTAAAAGAAAGAATAACTCAAGAATTTCCTGGAAAGTTTTATATAACTAATAAAAGGCTTGTTTTGAAAACTTTAAAATATGGTTTTAACTTAAAATATGAAAAAATAATTAGTATTGATAAGCATGATGATGGTTTTATTGTCACATCTGATATGTCAAAAACTTATCCATTTACTACATATAATGTTGCAAGGATTAAACAAATTATAGATTTAGTTAAAGAAGATAATTCAAAATCTGAAACAAGGTCTAATAGCAAGGTAAATAATACAAAAGTAAAAGTATCTAAAGCAGATGAAATCTTAAAGTTTAAAAAATTATTAGATTGCGGTGCAATTTCGCAAGAAGAATTTGAAAATGAGAAGAAAAAATTATTGAACGATTTGTAATGAATGATTACGAAAGAAAATTTTTAATAAATTATTTAAACAATAGAAATTTATCATTTGGAATAGATGAAGTAGTTAAAGAAAGATTTTGTAATCTTTTAAATGACATTGAGGATATAATAAATGATGGATATATATTTATATGTGATAATACATATTGTGCTACTGATTTAGGAAAAAACGAAATTAAAAGGAGCGTCATAATGTTAAAATCAATGATATTATAGAAAATGCTTTTGTCGGTGATTTTGTTAGTGCTTATAACGCTAGAGTTAAATATGAAAAAGAGTCAATAATTCCACATGGTATAGGAATGGATTATGAATATATTTCAAAAAATAATTTTCAAATAAATAGATATATTGAAGACGCCAATAATTTGGACTTATCTGATATACAGAATAGTGAAAAATTTAAAACACAATTAAGAAATTTGCGTGTTGGAATAAGTATTTTAGGTGAACGATTTTATATTGATGATAGTATCAAATCTAAGTTTTGCGAAGAATTGAAATGCCCGAATCTTGATTATCAATTATCGCTTAAAAGTAGATTTAAGAATCCTAATAAATTATATATTTATTATGAGCAAAAATGTTATAATCTTAATATGAATGTTAAGAATTGGGATGGAATATTTGATTTGAAAGGATATGATTGTACTGACCCATTTAATAATGCATATGCTGATTATTTGGAAATGAAAGAAAAACAAATAGAAGGATTCCCAAAAACATTTCAAACATTTTATAAACATATGAATATGAAATCAGATAAATATAATAAATGGATTGGAGAATATAATAAATTAATCCATAAATGATAATAGGAAATACTTTATTTATGCAAAGACTTTGCAAGAACTGAGAGAGAAAGAAGATAAGATTAGATGCGATAAGCATGAGGGCATACGAGCTGAAGCTATCAATGTCACATTAAATGATGTTTATGTTATGTGGAAGAATTTGAAGAAAGGGCTTAAAGACAACACATTTCAAAACTACATTTATATGTATGAGCAATTTGTCTTTGACAATTTAGGGCAATACAAAGTATTATCTTTAAATGGTCAGATGTTAGAAGATTTTACAATTTCCTAGCTGATGAACGAGGACTAAAACTTGCTTCAATTGACAATATTCACACAGTACTTCATCATGTATTGGATTTGGCTGTAGAAGATGGTTATCTAAGAAGCAATATTTCAGATAATGCTTTAAAAGAGCTTAAACAAACTAGAAATATGTTTCAAGAAAGAAAATTTGCATTAACTATTGAACAGCAAAATAACTTTATAAGTTTTTTACAAAAAACCCCAAAGTACTCACATTGGTATCCGATATTTGCTGTTATGCTTGGTACTGGTCTTAGGGTTGGCGAAGCAACTGGGTTAAGATGGTGTGATGTAGATTTTGAAAATAATACTATTAGTGTTAATCACACTTTAATCTATTACAATCATAGTAATAATAAATGCTATTTTGGTATCAATACCCCTAAAACTAAGGCAGGCGAGCGAACAATCCCTATGATTGATTCTGTGCGAGAGGCATTACTACAAGAAAAAGAATATCAGAGAATGGTTGGTATAAAATCAATAGCTCAGATTGATGGTTTTTCAGATTTCATATTTGTAAATAGATTTGGAAATGTGCAAAATCAAGTAACATTGAATAAAGCCATTCGTAGAATTATTAGAGATTGTAATAGCAAGTTATTAGATAAGCCAAACAACAAAGAATGTGAGCTTTTACCAAGATTTAACTGTCATACTCTTAGACACACTTTTACAACTAGGCTTTGTGAATCTGGAATTAATATCAAAGTTATTCAATCAGTACTCGGGCATAGTGATGTATCTACAACTTTAGATATATATGCAGATGTCACAAAGGATTTAAAAAGAAATGAAATTAGTAAGTTTGATGATTTCATTAAATCTAGATTTATGGAAGGAGAATAAGTGATTAAAACAATAAAAGCTATAGTTATTAAATTAATTCAAACCATTAAAAAAACATTAACAAATACTAAAACAATTTCAAATAATAAAAATGAGATTAAACAAATAATGAATGGTGGAAATAATAATACACAAATAGGAATTCAAAACAATAATTAGAAATGAGCAATTTAATTGAACAAAAAATCGAAAATGGAACCGGAAATACAAATATTGCACAGCAAAACAATTATAATGGAGTGAGTATTGAACAAGCCATGCAAATATGTTTTGATTTATTTTATAAAAATTTTCCCAAATTACAAGAAGAAGCTCAAGAAACAGCAAAAAAATATTTGCAAGATAATTGTAAAGAAATTATAAATAATATTATTATAAAAAAGAATATCGATTTTTATGAATTTACAAGACCTGATTGCCAATATTCTTTGGAAAAAATTCTTATTCATCAAGCATTATATAACGAAAGAGAAAAAAACAAGTTACTTTCAGATTTATTAATTAATAAATTGTCTAGTGATTTTAATTCTGACAAGCAAATTAACATTATTATGGATAGGTCTATTGAATTATCAACACAGTTATCATTAAAACAAATTGATTTATTATCCGTCATTTGCATTTCTAAAAATGTAAAATTTGAGACCGATAAAAAGTTTACCAATGAAAGCTTTGTAAAGTACTTTAATGAGTTTTTAAATGATTTTAATTTTGGAGAAAATTTCAATTATAATGACATTGGTTATTTGTTAAGTTTGGGCTGCTTGCAAATTAGTTATTCTAATGTTTTGGAGGGATTCTGTTCAAATTATAGTGTCGAAATGGAATATATTAATAAAAATCTTTCAAAAACATTTTTAGATATGCCAAACTATGCTTTAACTCCCGTTGCTATTCCAATCGCAATTTCTAATATTAATAACAAAAAGAACAAGGAATTTGAATTCAAGCAATTATTGTTGTAATACATTTATTTTACACTCGATTTACACTTAAATACTTAAAAATTATGCTAAAATATGTTATAATATGACAAGTAATAAAAATTAAATGTATTGAAAAATAAAGGAATAAAACGATATGAAGCTTTTTGAAATATTGAGCAGAATATTCCCTACACTTAAGTCAGAGAAAACAGGTGGTGAGAGCACAGTAAGTAAATCAAGTACAAATGATAATAATGGCTTTTTTACTCCAAATAACAAAATAGATTTTAGTAAGGTAGTTATCGAACCATTATTTGAAGAGTGTGTTGATTTTGAGACATTTAGTAAATCTGATTTTAGAGCAGTGAAGGTTAAAGAGTGTACTGCGGTAGAAAAATCTAAAAAACTTTTGAAGTTCACTCTTAATGATGGTTCAGGAAAAGATAGAGTTATATTAAGTGGTATCCATGCTTACTATGAGCCAGAGCAACTGATAGGTAAAACTCTTATTGCCATAGTAAACCTACCACCAAGAAATATGATGGGAATAGATAGTTGTGGTATGTTATTATAAGCCGTATGTAAGGAAAATGATGAAGAAAAATTAAACCTCTTAATTGTAGATAACCACATCCCAGCAGGAGCGAAGTTATATTAAATAGTATAAATAAAAAACCAGTGAATTGTCACTGGTTTTTAAATGTATATATAGTTGTTATTTAATCTTTATATACCCACCTGCAGTCAGTTCGCCGAAATTCTCATTATCAAAATTATATATTTTCTTCGTATGAATATTTTGCCATTTCCCATCAAGTCTCATAGTAGTAAATCTTTTGCAAATAGAATCGCTAATAAGTATCGCACCAAGCGAATCACAACCTATGAGCATATTTTCTACATTCACATTCCCAGTAAGATTAAACTTACTTAAGTCTACAGCATAAAGACTTGCGCAATCAATAAACATACCACTACAGTTATTTAAACTTTTTGTATTGAAATGACTTATGTCAAGAAGTTTAAGTTTTTTGCAATTATCAAACATTGAAGACATATTTCTCACTTCTTCAGTATTGATTTTGTCTAAAAATACTGACTCCAAGTTTAAGCAATTTTTAAATAGATAAGACATATTTGTAACCTTTGATGTTGTAAAACCATTTAGATTGATAGTTTTTAGGCTTTCACAATTTTCAAACATACCATTTATATTTTCAAGTTTGTTAGTTTTAAGATTACCCAAAGTTATATTAGTTAATTTTTTGCAATCTCTAAACATATTTGACATATCAACTACATTTTCAGTGTTGAAATTGTTTATATCTATTGACTCAAGTTTTTCACATCCCATAAACATTCTTGCAAATGATTTAGCAAAAGGTGTATTAATATTTGAGACATCAACAGAGATAAGGTTTTTTAATCCCATAAAGAAGCCATCAAAGTTTTCTGTTGGGTATGTATTAAGTAAGTACAAATTATTTATATATTCCAAATCTGATTCGTACTTAGAATAATCATCCACAGGATAACTTCCATCATCTGGCTTCACACCATATATTTTCCTTCCATTGTCACCAGTTTCATAATTTTCTTTATCTTCCTCATGCTCTTTATAAAATGAAAAAAGGTCTTGACTATTAAATGATGTTTCAAGAGTGTTGCCTTCAGGAATAGCGATAACAACATCTGTATCAGAATCCATATAAGCCACGAGACCATCATTATCAAGTTTCCAATATATTTTTCGTGCATGTTCAGTATTAAATGTCTCATTTTCAAATGTTATAGAAGTTACATTTTCTTTTTTGGTGCCAGCGATATTTTCATCGTACCAATCATTTCGAAGTTTATGTGCAAATGCAAAAGCATTTAAAGTCATAAAAAAAACTGATATGACAGTTACTGTAAATAAAAACTTTTTTAACATAAAGTCCTCCTAAAAAAATAAAACTTAAGAGTAAATATTGCTTGCCATTTATGTTATTATTATTTTATCATTTTTTAATAATAATAATTGTGGTAAAATAATGGCAAATGAGTTTTTATACATTAAGAAATCAACACCTCTCGTTAGGTTATAACCATATAACCTAATTTTTAAAAAAGTTCACTTTTAAAAAAATATTTCTTTACAATTTTTTTTTGATATAGTAGAATTAGACAATTTGAGTATTCCAAGAGAATTCTAAAAAATTAAGGAGGGGTTATGAAAAATTTTTTTAACCATAAGATTCTTGATTCAAGAAAAGAACTCGGCATGGTAAAGACTTTGTTACTCGGCTTTCAACATGTATTCGCAATGTTTGGAGCGACAGTTTTAGTTCCGCTTCTTACAGGGCTATCGGTATCGGTTACACTATTTTGTGCAGGCATCGCAACTCTTTGGTTTCATTTTATAACGAAGGGTAAGGTGCCTATTTTTTTGGGCTCTTCATTTGCATTTCTTGCTGCATTTGCAACTATAGCACATGGTGACCCAGAACTTTTACCATATGCGACAGGCGGTATAGTATGCTCTGGTGCTATTTATGTCATACTTGCTACATTTATTCATATATTTGGTGCTAAAAAAGTTATGAGATTGTTCCCACCAGTAGTAACTGGACCAATAATTGTTCTCATAGGTATAAATCTTTCAACTTCGGCTCTTGATAACATATTAATAAATCAAGCAGAATATCCTTATGCATTCGTGATTTCTGTGTTTGCAATTTTAACTATAATTGCTTGCAACATTTGGGGTAAAGGAATGGTTAGAATACTTCCTATCCTTATAGGTATAATAGCCGCATATGTGTTTGCAGTGTTCTGGGGAATGTTAGGGCTTGCACCTAAGATAGATTTTTCAGCATTATTAGTTCATAATAGTTCTAAAATACCAGGAAGTATAAATATAGGAAATGCATATGTTGCAATACCTCCATTTCACCTTCCTAAGTTTAGAATAGATGCAATAATAGTATTTGCAGTAGTTGCACTTGCAGCAGTTATAGAACATATTGGAGATATCGCTGCTATAGGTGGAACAGTTGGCAAAAACTTTATCAAAAATCCAGGACTTACAAGAACTTTACTTGGTGATGGTATAGGAACTTCACTTGCAGGTTTAATTGGTGGACCTGCAAATACAACTTATTCTGAAAATACTGGTGTCGTAGCACTTACAGGTGTATATGACCCATTTGTTCTTCGAGTTGCAGCAGTGATAGCAATTATTTTATCATTCTTGCCATTTGTAGATAATTTAATTTCTACAATACCAGGAGAAATTATTGGTGGAATATCATTTGTAGTATATGGACTTATATCTGCAGTTGGTCTTAGAACACTTGTAGAAAATAAAGTTAATTTTAATACAATGCGAAATGTAATTATAGCAGCACTTATTCTTGTATCAGGTATAGCATTTAACTACAAACATATAGCAGTATCTGTTGGAAATATAACACTTGAGTTTGGCGGACTTGCTTGTGCGGCAATATTTGGAATAGTTTTAAATGCAGTTCTCCCAGGTCAAGATTATAGTTTTGATGATAAAAATGAACCATCAATTATTGAGTTGCTCGATAAAGAATAAATGTTATATCGTTCGTTAGGAGGATTTATGAAAAAGTTATTTAGCCTTAGTATTATAGCGGCATTATCTATGTGTGCTTGTTCAACTGCAACTAAAGTTGAGACAACAACAGCGGTAAATGAAACAAAAGTTGAAGAGGATAATACAGTAGAAACTTTAAAGGCAGAAACTTCAAATGAAATTATTTCTTCAGTTCATAGAATGTCAGAGAGAGAGTTTTCATTTGACCCAACAGTAAAATTTATATATACCGGCACTGATAAATATTTAAAAGCAATCACTGAAGATATTGTAAAAGTTAGTGAAGAAGGATTCGGTGGTCAAGGTGCAGTTTTAATACCAACACCATTTATTGTAAAGACTGATGACAGCGATAAGAGCAACATAAAAGTTTATGGAGACTTTTGGACTTTTGGATATGAGATGAATGGCACTATCTTTCAAATGAAAAATGGTGGTTCATATCCTGGATGCTATTATTTGAAAGAAGATAATGGAAATGTAGAAGTTATAAAAAGAGAAATCGCAGAAGATGGTTCAAATAATTGGCCAAGTTTAGTTAAAATATGTGGTGGAGATGAGGCACTTGCGAGAGAAGTAAGTAATGCTTCTGAAAAGGACAATGAAAAGGTAAGAACTGAATACATAAAAATGTATGCAAATGCAAATAACTTAAGGGTATCAGGAATTAAAGATTATGGTTGGCCTATCATATTATTTGATGATATAGATGATGCTACATTTATGTATAATTTTTATAACTCATATTTTGCAGAAGTAAGAGAAGAAGATTATTTAAATGATATGCCAGAAAGACTTGCAAGACTTAAAGAAAAATATTTTACAAAGGAATTACTTGATAAGATAGATGGGCTCACTGAAAGTGTTGGTGCGGATATGGTTATAAATGCTCAAGATGTTACTGAAGAAATGCTTGATACTTTGCAGGCTGATGATTATGGAAATGGAAATGTTAGGGTATCTTATGGCAGTGGAGAGACAAAATCAGTGGCAAATATAAAAGTTGAGACTAAGAATGGCAAGAAATTGATTACTGATATAGCATTTGAATAAAGGGAACCTATAAAATAAATAGTTTATGAAAACTGGACCAAATGTCCAGTTTTTTATTGCTATTTTGACAATATATAAAACTCTATTTTGCATAGGAAACATCCTCTATAGCCACCTCCAATAATTCCTAAAATTTGCCATTTGGTACTGGGGATACCTTCTAACCGATAGAGGGTCGTAAGTTACTTAAATGACAAGGAACAGATTAAAAATGTGTAAGAAGGCACTCTGCCTTATTTTTGCATTTTTATTAAGTATAGAGAGTTTCGCTGCGGTGGTTTCTGACAATGATGGTGCAGCATTTATCACTAAAGCCGAATTTGATAGTCTAAAAAATAATTTTCAGGCACAACTTGATAGTTATAATACAAATATAGATAATAAAATTGATAATGCGATAGCAGGTTATTTGGCTGGAATTAAAGCATCTGCTGAACGTGAAATAGATAGTACATTAAATTTATTAAATGAAGCTCGTAGAACATTTGTTGGTAATATAACGAACCCTACAACAAGTACACAAGCAAATTTATTTATAGAAACTTGCTCTTTCTGGGCTTATTTTCGAACTGCTGAACAATCTTGGGCAAATTCTGATGCTGGACCTTGGCTTGGGTTTGAAATAAGTGGTATAAATAACTATGGCCCTGATATTAGAGCCGGTGGGTATGTGCACCATGTTCGATATCCACTCGCATTAGATAATCTAAATTATGGGTCAAGAACTGGTAATGGTCGGTATGTGTTTATTGAACCAGCTTCTTCTGCCACATCTGAATCTGAAATGTATATTACTGACGAATATTTGAAAAATTTAAAATTGAAAATTTGGTCTGTTGGTGGTGCTACTTCTTATCAGACACCAGAGCTTCTCCATAGTCCAAAACCATATGACACAACTTCAATAACATGGAATAATAGATATAATTGGGCTGGAACTAATTATAGGACGGTTGCAACTTATGAGGGTGCTGCATGGAACTGGAATGATAAAAGTCAAGTAGTTTATTTAATAGGAAGCGATAGGGTACTTGCTGCAGAATCTATATATTTAGATGTTAGTAATGAACAGCTTATCCCATGGGTAAATAATGTATCTGGTGGAACTATTTTTTCAAATACGACAGGTTGCTTAAAAACAGAAGATCAATATTATTGGACATATAGGTATACAAATTTTCATAATGGAACCGTAGGAAGTCAGTGTTATGGTGCTTGCTATAAAATTGATAATACCTACTATAATGGGACTAATGATAATACAACAACTAACCAGTGTGGGCTCAATTTCTATGCACCAAAAATTTCAAATATTTATGGTAATAAATTATTGATTAAAGATGTTGGAGAATTAGTTGGAGTAAGAACTCATTATTTTAATGGTTTGCCAGTTTGTGTGATTGATAAAGAAGGTGAACTGGAACTTGAAATGAAAATAACCTTAAATGGTGTAGGCACAACTTCTTTTAATTTAGCAGTTGGAAAAAATCAGTTTAGTAATGCAAGTATTATGTCTGAACCTGCATCAAATATATTATATAGGGAATCTAAAAATATTAATGATTCAGATATAAAAAACGGAGTTTTAAAAATCAAAATTGGAAAAGATAAATTAAGTGGGATTAAGAATGGTACATTGTGGGTAAAGGCAATGGCGACAAATGGAACAAATTCAAGTATTACATTAGAAACAAATTCAATAAAAATTAAGTATGATAGTTAGGAGGATGAAATAGTATGTTAAAACTAAATATAAAAAAAAGAATTCTTTGCTATTGCCTCGCAACTATGATGGTTTTCAATATATCATTTGCAGCAGTAGTTAGTGATAATGATGGCGCTGCATTTGTCACAAAGGCAGAGTTTGAAGCCTTGAAAAAAGATTTTAAGAACCAGATTTTAAATTATAATAATAGTATTGATAGTAGAATTGATGGTGCTATAGCAAGTTATTTGGCAGGAACAGCAAAAAACAAAATATTTTTGAAATCTTATCTTGAGAACTTTGATGTAAATAGAAGAACATTTGTTCAATCAATATCAAATCCAACAACGTCCACACAAAATGATTTGTATATATCTACTGCAGGATATTGGATATATTGTGTAGGTGGACCTTATAATAGGAGTGGTAATTGGAATATTTATTATGGTTATGCATTTGCAGGTTTAAACAATTATAGAAATGCAGGGCATGAAAAAGCACTTGTTGAACTTAATAATGGCAAATCTGGGAAATATATTTTTGTTGATGAAAAAACTTTTGGAACAAATAAATATCCATATATCTATGATGAATATAGGAAGTATCTGACATATAAGATAGTTTCCTCTGGAGCTGAATCTCCAGATTCAGGCGAAGCTCCTACAACACAACCGACATGGGGTGGACCAACAAGTATATCTTGGACAAATACATATAATTGGTCGGGTGAAAATAGTAGGCAAGTTTCAACTAATGCAGGACTTAGAGTTATTGCTAGAGAATCTTTAATATTAGGAATTGAGAATAATGATTATGACACAACTAAATCAGGGGTACAACCAGTGCCATGGGTGAATTGTATGAGTGGTTCGACAATATTCACTACAAATATGGGTTCGTTATACAAAAAAAATCAATATAATTGGAGTCATCGTATTACAAATTTTTGGTTAGGATATCCTGCAAAACAAGCATTAACAAGGAATTTAGTTTCTAGTTCTGCTGCTAACTCTTATAATTCAAAGACAGATGACCAAAGAATTATGTTAAGTTTTAATGTTCCAGCAATTTCACAAATTAAAGGGAATGATGTTATAGTTTTAGATGTATCAAATAAAGTAGGTGAACCAGCATATTATTTTAGTGGCTTACCTATTTATCAATTACCAAAAACCATTGAACATTTGAATATTAAGTTTCAAGTAATAATTAATAAATCATCATCAACTGATACTTCGGGAATTGTTTTTGCAATTAAGAAAAAACAATTTAATAATGTGGCGATTGCAAGTGAATCAAATGATGATTTAATTTTCAAAAAAGAGTATAGTGCTACAGAAATTCCTGAAGAAATAGAAGTGGACCTTGATGAAGATAAATTAGATGATGTAAAGAATAAGACTATCTGGGTAAAAGTGAATGCTACAAATGCTAACTGTTCCGTTACTCTTGTACCAAAAGACATGTACTACTATTAGTTTAGAATTTTGTGATATATTAAAATAAGGCTTGAAAAAGCCTTTTTTTTGTCATTTTTCATATAAAAAAATAATTTTCAAAGTCAAATAGATACTTATAATACAAATATTGATAATAAATTGATGCAGCAATATCTGCATATCTTGCGGGGATAAAAGTTAAGAGAACTACTACGGTCAACATAATTCATTCAAATTGGGAAATGGTTACTTGCCTTGGATATGCATTAGAAAATATATACAAAATTCCAAATTTAAATTTATCATATAATGCTCAATTTAATGGCCAACCTGGTATTTATTGGTATGCACCAGGCACAGGTTTCAGCAAGGCTGTTGACCGTCATGGAGGTAATGCACTTGCCGATGGGGTTGTTCTTCAGACTGGAAGTACCCAAATTAAATTATTGGAGGTTGATGGTAAAACTAAAGATTATGATGCAAAACATATATATCAAACAAATCAAAAAAATAGCATCGCAGTAGGTAAAAAGACAATATCAAAAAATACTTATGATACATTATTAGAAGGTATGCCTGTACTTGCTGCGCTTGATAAGGATACTGTAAAATGGCAATCAAAATTTAAGACCTATAATAATGGAATAGAAACTGATTATAATGTAAAAGTTAAATTGGTAGTGGGAACTTTTGCAGAACTAGATACAATTACAACAGGTACGGTAGTATGTAAAAATGATGGTCAGACAGAGGATTATTTAGTAACTAGTGGGGCTCATGCTCATATAATTTCAAAATGACAAAAGATGGTATAGTGTTTGCAAAATGGTGGCCAGCAACTGAATCAATAAAGAATGCATCAACATGGGAAATAGATTTAATTCTTGAAGACTGTAATACTTATGGTAGAGTTTTGCCATAACATTATATATATAAGAGGTTTGTTTACTTATTTTATAAAAGAACATTAAATTTTATTGACTTATTCTAAAAAATAAATAAAATATCATTGACTTATTCCTAAATATTATATATAATATTATTGACTTATTCGTAGAAAAAGAGGTCGATTTTAATGATATTTAGGAAAATTAGTAAAAAAATTGAATATAAACTTCTAAATGGAAATAAAATACTTATCGTAGATGGAGCACGGCAGGTAGGTAAGACTTTTATTATAAGAGTTGTTGGCAATAGTCTTTTTAAGCATTTTATTGAAATAAATTTATTGAATGATTTTAATAGTAACAAGGAATTTGAAAAAGTTAAAACCATTCAAGATTTTTATTTGCAAATAAGTAGTATTTTTGGAAAAGAATTAGGAAACAAAGATGATACACTAATTTTTCTTGATGAGATACAAGTTTACCCACATTTGATAACGATGCTTAAGTTTTTAAAAGATGATAATAAATATAATTTTATATGCAGCGGTTCGGAACTTGGAATAACATTAAACAAAACAAGTTCTATACCTATGGGATATATAGAAATATTAAAAATGTATCCTATAGATTTTGAAGAGTTTTTATTTGCAAATGGTGTGGGGGATGATGTCATATCTCATATGAAAGAATGTTTTATGCAAAATAAAAGTTTGTCAGAGCCACTCCACATAAGAATAATGGATTTGTTCAAAAAATATTTATTGATAGGCGGACTTCCAGATGCAGTAAATAACTTTATTAAGAATAATAATATACAATATGTTAGAGATATTCATAATGAGATTTATAATTTTTATAAAGAAGATGCAAGCAAATATGATAAAGAGAATAAACTTAAAATAATGAAGATATATGATTTGATACCTTCTGCACTATGCAATAAGAAAAAAAGAATTGTGATAAAAGATATTGAAGGTATCAAAGGTAAAAGTAAAAAGAATTATCAAAATGAATTTGATTATCTAATTCATAGTGGCATTGCATTAAATGTTGATGCAATAGCAAACCCAGTTTTCCCACTCATACAATCTCAAGATAAAAATCTTATAAAATTATATTTGAGTGATGTAGGATTGCTTTCAAATATTTACTATAAAAATAATATTCGTGCAATTCTTGATGATAATATAAGTATGAACCTTGGTACCTTATATGAAAATGTAGTAGCAATGGAACTAATATGTCATGGTCATAAATTATATTATTATGATAATAAAAAGAATGGAGAAATTGATTATTTACTTGATGATTATGAAAATAGTTCTGTGATACCTATAGAAGTTAAATCTGGAAAAGATTATAAAGTGCATAGCGCTTTAAATGAATATTTGAATTCGGGAAGATATAATGCAAGAAAGGGGTATGTGCTAAATAATAATTGGCAAATTGATATTAAAGAGAAAATTATTTATATGCCAATATATTATGCTATGTTTTTTTAATCTATAAGAAATATAAAGAGTTTACATTTTGTGAACATTATTTGAGGCTTGGAAAAGCCTTATTTTTTTGTTGTTTCTCATATATGTCTATATAATGTCCATATTTATGTTTAATATGTCTACTTTTTGAAGTCTATTCAGGCACCCCCTATAGTCACCTCCAGTGATTTCCGTAATTTGTCATTTGGTACTGGGGAGGTTCCCTAACCTAAAGAGGGCATTGTATTACTAAATAGTAATAGTTAGGCTTATACCTCACTCCGAAAACACGTAAATTTGTTTTCCTGAGCGAGGCATAAGCCTAACAAAAAAACATTTAGTAATACTGTAGAAATTGTTTTAGTCAACTCTGGCTTGTGAATTATTTTCGGAGCAACGTATAAGTCAGAATAGTAAGTTAAAATAAGGGTCGTGAGTAATAAATTATGAGAAAGGGCACAAGAATAGTTAAGAGATTATTGGCACTATTTTTAGTTGTGCTTATGAGTATAGAGAGTTTTGCTGCCGTAGTTAGCGATAATGATGGTTCAGCCTTTATCACAAAAGCAGAATTTGACAGCCTTAAAAATAATTTCCAAGCACAAATTGACCAATATAACACATCAATAGATAGTAAGATTGATGGTGCGATAGCATCATATCTTGCTGGTATTGACATAAAGAAAGAAGAAATAATATCACCCATTGTGCCAAATTTTGCTGAGATGAGATGGAAAAATGATATGTATTTTAAAATAAAAAAATACACATTTACTGGCACAAGAACTTGGACCAATGATTCAAGTCATAAATGGCAAACTCCTACTTTTGGTCAATTTAGAAATTTGAGATGTGCTCGTTATTATATGAATGGAGTTTTGTTTTCTGATATATTGACTTGGTCATTTTATATGGATTTTTGGGGAAATAATTATTGGATAAATAGTAATTGCTGGAAGGCAAGTGGGGAAGCCATGGGTTATGCATATAACAACCAAGTTGTTGCACCTCTTGTAATTAGGTGTCTTGACCGATATAACGGACAGCCTATGCTTGATCAAAGAGAAGAAGAACTAGTACAACTAGAATCATATATGGCTGATGTTGCTTACCCAGGTACGGTAGATGTTGAAGCAATTGCCGCAGGTGATGATACAAATTGGAGAGGAAACTTGGCAGCAAATGCAGTAGTTGGGAATAATGGCGGTTTTGTCAATCTTGATGTAGGTACTGATAATTTGATAAGGTATCGTATTTACTGGTATTTAGGGAGTGACTATAATAATAGAAATTCATATCCTGCGACAAGGTACCAAAGTCCAGTATTTTTTTGGCCAAAAGATAAAAATCAATATGGACAACCAGCATGGAGAAGAATGGAAACGGTAGAACCTGGTGATTTACACGGAACGGCATATAACTTATCAACTACAATGTATGCCAATGCAGTAAAAAGTTATAATCAGTCCTTTCAAGATAATACAAACTTTAAATATATGATGTTGGGTGATGATTCAAATTTGGAGGTTAATGTAGCATTAGAAACTTCAACTCCAGGTCCGACTGCTTTTAATCGCACTTATGATTATTCAGATGCTGCTTTAAAGGAAATCACTTTTGATGGTGGACAACTCTTTTTTGCAAAGAATAATGGTGGCTGGAATGCTGATTTCCGCTGTATAAATTCAAGTGGTACGAGAACCAAATGTAAGTTTGCTTTGCCTATTTGGCCACAGTATTATTTGAAAAATTTATATAATCCATACTTTAAGACAACGGCAGGAGTCCCACTTCAAATTGGTGCAGGACTACCTATAGCAACAGAATTTTCAAGAAATGGCACTCTGGAAATAAAAATGAAATATAGTGTTATAGATTCTGATTTGGACTCTACAGGAGCACCAAATCAAAAAATAAAAATATCTTGTAAGAAATCCAATTTTATTAATGCAAGTAGTGCAAATAGTGATTATTTTACAGAAGAAAATGGCACACTTTTACAAAATGCATCTTGGACACCAACTGATGCATCTGATCCTGATTGGATAGTTAAAATACAAGTAAAAAAAGGCGAATCAATGTGGCTTCGTATAGGACCTGATACTGCAACTCCAAATGGATATTATGCAAAAATTTCTCAAATGGATGTAAAGCTTACAGCTGAGTAATAATCATTTATTTTTTTAATATAATTAAGTAATTTATTAAAGGCTAATATGCAAGCCCTGTTTTATAGGGCTCTGCAGCAAGCCTTTTTTATATAAATATGAAACACTATTTATCACACTATCCTCTATATAATTAGTATTTCCCAAAATTACCAAAATATGGCCCTTCCCCTAAAAATATCTCTTCCTACCAATCCACTATGGATGGGACAGAACATTAGAAATGGTGGCTACATAGTTTTAACGAGCATAAAAAACAAGCCCTCTAATGCAATATTTTTTTTGAATGAAAAAGGTATTTAACTAATTATTTTAAGCCACTAG
>JAGBKB010000068.1 GCA_017934175.1 Lachnospiraceae bacterium
AAAAAACAAATCCACAGTGTAATAAATTTATTATATAAAATTTTAAATAATATATAAAAGATATTTAGAAAGGAGATGTAATACAAAATTAAATAATATGATTTATATATTAATTTAATAATTGTATTATACGTAGGTTATGTATAAGTTTGTAATGCTGATATTCATATTCGCTATGGGAACAATATTTGGCTGGTGCATAGAAGTTTTGTATAGACATTTTGCAGACCCAGAAAAGAAATGGTATAACCCAGGATTTTGTGTAGGACCTTGGCTTCCAATTTACGGAGTTGGACTTATCACAGCATTTTTAATTACAAACTATGGCGAGAGATTACCGATAGATAATATAATTGTAAAAAGAATATTTTTGTTTTTTATGACTTCAGTTTGTATGACTATAATAGAACTTATAGGAGGCGAGTTTTTACTTAAGTTTTTTAATTTGAGACTTTGGGATTATAGAGATGAGAAGTTTAACTACAAAGGTTTTATCTGTCTTAAGTTTTCTTTTTACTGGATGATAATAAGTGCAGTTTACTATTTTTTGATTCACCCATATGTGTGGGGGTCAATAGAGTGGTTGTCTAAAAATCTTATATTCTGTTTTGGAGTAGGAATGTTTTTTGGAGTTTTTATATTAGACCTTATATATAGTGGAAATGTAGTAGTTAAACTCAAAGAATATGCAGAGAAAACTGGAGCAATAGTTAAACTTGAAGAATTAAAAGAAAGAATAAACCGTGAACAACAAAAGGCAAATGCAAAAGTTACATTCTTTACACTTGTATTAAAGGAAAACCTTGCTAACGTTTTACCTAAAAGAGAAAATAAAAATGTAATATCAGGGAGCCTCTAAAAAGTGAGCATTTGAAAGTTTGGAGATTAAAATGAAAAAATTATCAGAAACCTTTATAAAAAAATATCCAGTCACATTTATATGTGTAATTTTAGCGGCGATTACTACAGTTGTAAATCTTGAAGTTGTTGGATTGACAAACATCTATAAAAATAATTTTATCAACAACTTAATTATAGATGTAAATATGTTGTTGCTTTGTATTATTGTAATTTCTTTTTTAATAACAAATGTATTTGAAAAATATAATCATTGCTTGCCATCATTTATAAGAGAACATATTATTGTAGGCCATATAGTAAATGTTATAATTTCAATCGCCATATACTTTATATCAAGATTAATATTTAGTTTATATGGTGGGGATGGCGCATTTATAGCATATCCGATTACGGCTTGGTCAATCTTTTTAGTTTGTTATTTTATAGTTAGCAAAAAAGAAATTGGATTGGCAGAATATACACAAAAGATTTTTATAAACCAAATAATAATTTCTATACTTAATTTAGTAATGTTAATTGGAACAGGAATATTATTTTTTATATGCAATGCACTTTTTAAGTATGATAATTGGATGAGATTGACAGAAATAATAATGATTGAAAGCATTGTTGTAAATTACATAGGGCTATTTATATCACTCGAAAATGTAGAGAGAGATGAAAACATAGTGATAAAGGTTATGATAAAGTATATTATGTGCATAATGGTTATGATAGGCTTTGTATTTTTCTACATTTATCTTATAAAAATAATAATCACAAAAGAACTGCCATCAAATCAAGTATTTTTAGTATGTACAATTTTATTTACCCTTGGTTTGTCAACTGCACTTATGGGTAGAAGTTTTGATGAAGGAACTATATATGACAAGATAATAAAATATTTACCTATGGCATTTATACCTGCATTTGTTTTACAAGTAATATCAGTAGTTCTTAGAATAAATCAATATGGCTTTACCACTATGAGATATATGGGAGTAATGATTTTAATATTTGAAATTGCATATATAGTATTATACATTTTCAAATATAACAAACTAAAATATATTTATATAGTGGGAATAATAATAATTATTATAATGACATACATTCCAATTATAAATATCACTCAGTTCCCAGATTTTTACAATTCACTATTTTCTATTGTGCCATAAAGATTATGAAGTATAATGAAGAAGACAAGAGTATAGAAGAGCACTTTAATAACAGTTTATCTCGTTTTGTAAAAGATTTTGCTTGCAAAAATGAAGTCATAGCAAAGTTTAATAATAAAAAGCCCATAAGTCAAATTGCAAAAGAAATAACATTTCCAATATCTGAAGAAAGTATAATTCTTATGCTCTGGGAGCATATGATAGAAAAAAATATTATCTTGCTTAATCCACCGAATAGTATAGAAAATCAGCAATATGATTTTGTAAAAAAGGAAGGGCGATTTGGCAAAGTAACTTTTCAGCAAGTGAAAAATAATTCTATAGATGCAAATGATTATGAAGTGCTTGATGTAGAAAAATTAAAACACGACAGAACATTAAATGATTTTGAAAGAGAACTAATAGAAAAATTACCATTTAAGAATCAATTATACTATGTAAAGAAAAAGGTGCTATAAATTAATAGAAAATTATTTAACTAATGTTATGATGCTTTTTATGTAGTGTAATTAATTTATTGAAACAATTTCATTTAAATTTCATAGTAGATAATGATAATGGAGATTATATAAGTAAATATGTTGAACATTAATGAAACAAGTAAAGAAAAAGTTGATGCTAAAGCAGAAAATGAACATTTAATTGAATGTCTTAAGAATTATATGAGTGAGAATAAGTCTAAATATAATTATAAGAAAGTAGTTTTATTTGGCTCAAGGGCAAATAATACTTATAACAAAGACAGTGACATAGATTTGTTAATAGAGTTTGATAATTCAAAAACAACACTGTTTTCAATAGCAAAGTTAATTAATAGTATTAGTGAACAATTTAATTTAAAAGTAGATGTAGTTCCATTTCCATATGTAACAAACGGGTTAAAATTAAGGATTGATAAGGAGATAGCAATATATGGCTAAAACAGTAATTGATGATAAGGCAAGAATTGAAAATATGATTGCAAACATTGACTATTGTATAAATAAAATTAATTCTATTAAGTATGATGATTTTGCTGATAATATTGATATAAGATATGCTATAAGTATGGCAGTACAAATAGTTTGTGAAAGTGCAATTCATATTACTAATGAAACAAAGAATGAATATAAGGAAATAGAGTGGAAAGAAATGTCAACTATTAGAAATATTATCTCACACGAATATGGTGCATTAAACTTAGAAATTATATTTAATACAATTAAAGATGATTTCCCAAATTTGAAAAGTAAATTAGAAAAAGTATTAGAAAAAATGAAATAAAATGGCATGCAAAAATAGTACTAAAATATGGGTTATTCATTTGAAATACAAAATTATTTAACAGTATTTGTATAGTGTAATAGGCACTGAAAATAATTGATTCATTATTCCTGCCAAATGGCAGTTTTTTTTGTTGTAAAGATTTATAATAATGTGATATAATGATAATTGCGACGTCATTTTATAATTGGATTTACGAGTCCAACAGGACACATTTTTGTATTGTTAAAAATGTGGGCTTTTGCTTAATTCCTGTTGGATTAATATGGCGTCGCAACCCAAGAGCTCACAATTTTTAGTCGTAGCTCTTGAGCTACGACTTTTTTGTTACAATTATTATATAGTTAAGTAAATAATGAAAACGGAGGTACAACATGACGAGCTTTAGTAAAATAAAAAACTTGAGAACAAGAATTAAGAATAATAAAGAAAGAGTGACGGAAGAAGATGTTAGATTGGCATTGAACAGTGAAATAGAAAATTGCCTGCTAAATAAATTTAATAAAGAGATTCATTTTAAAGCCGAAAAGAAATTAATAAGTAACAGCAGAAGAATAGATAGCGCATATGGAAACTTAATTATAGAATATAAAAAACCCACTGTTAACATTGGAGATACAGAATTAAAACAAATAATTGAATATATGGAAGATTTTGCTAAATTGGGTAATAGAGAAGAAATTTGGGGGATTTTGACAAATGGAATAGAAATAAAATATATTGAATATAAAAAGAATAATAGAAGATATGATATTGTTCAAAATCGGAGTGGAAAACTAACAAATGATAAAATTGAAGATTTGTGTAGAGATATTGCTGAAATAAAGAAGATAACACTTAACAAGAGAAATATAAATGACTATTTGGGCTTAGAAAATAATAAAAGAATAAAGTGCATTGTAAATATGTTATTAAATAAAGTTATTAAATCTAAAAATAGTAGAACAAAATTACTTTACAATGAGTGGGAAAGGCTTACAAGGTTATCAAGTGACAAAGATAGTTGGAATGAGGATAAAGGAAAAAACAAAAAAATTAATGACTTTTATAAAGATTTGTATAATAGAGAAATTAAAGATAATCAAATGCAATATAAGTGTTTATTCGTGGTTCAAACATATTATGCGATAGTAGTAAAATTGATTTTATTTAAATATTTAAAGAAAAAATTTAATGAGAGTTTTAATAATTATGATTTGAAGCAAGAATTATTTAAAGAAATCGAATCTACCAGGTTTTACAAGGAACATAACATATTAAATTTAATAGATGGAGACTTTTATTCTTGGTACTTATATGAATTAAAAGAAAAAGAGTATATAAGTATTTTTTCATTAGTAGAAGATGTAGAAACTATTGATACAAATTCATTAAACGATACACTTATCTCATTTTATGAAAATATATTTCCTTTTGAAGTAAGATATGCTATGGGAGAATACTACACACCTAATTACTTAGCTAAAGAAGTTATTGACAATGCATTTAAAATCGTAGGAAACGATAATGTATCTTCCGTGTTAGATCCAACATGTGGTAGTGGTATTTTTATTTCAACGATATATAAATCAAATTACAATAAAAAAATATATGGAATTGATATTAATCCTTTGGCAGTATTAACTGCAAAAGCTTCTTTGGTGTTAAATGATTTTGATATAAATAAAGAAACTGAAATTCCTATATATTTAGGTGATAGCACATATTCACCAAAGCAAGATATAGTAAATGGGGTAGAATGTTATTCTTATGATTATTTGACATTTATTGGAGACTTAACAATAAATGTAACTTTACCTATAGATTTAATTAAAGAAACTAATTTTTTTGAAATATTGGATATATTAGAAAATGCAATTAAAAATAAAAATAAAAAGATGGCTATGAAAATTATAGAATCTTTTAAAAGTTCACATTTTAAGGAATTAAAAGATTGCTATAAAAGATTGTTTGAGCAATTAATAGATCTTGAAAATAAGAAAATGAATTCAATATGGCTAAAAATAATAGGAAACTATTTTAAAGCAGCATCAATTAAGAATATAGATTTAATTGTAGGGAACCCTCCATGGGTTCGGTGGTCAAATTTACCAACAAATTATAAAAATGAGGTTAAAAAGAAATGCAAAGTAAAAGGTTTATTCTCTGAAGATAAAAATACTGGAGGCGTTGATTTAAATATAGCGGCACTTATAGCATTTATTTGTATTAGTGACCGCTTAAGTAAAAAAGGGGTTCTTGGATTTTTGTTGCCAGACTCAATTTTAACAAATAAATCTTTTGAAGGGTTTAGAAAAATGGAATTAGATGATGGTAGAAAGTTTTATTTGCATAAAGTTATTCGTTGGAATGGAGCAGAAAAACCTTTCAAGCCAGTTTCTATTGAATTTGGTGAATTCTTTTTTTCATTTAAAAAGAATAAAAAAGTGGATGTATTTGATAAAAAAACTAATAAAAAATATAGAATGATAAAATCCAGTGGAGGTTTTAATAATCATTATATAAAAGAATCAATTGTAAATAGTGCAAAAAAATTTATTGGAACTAACAAGCTAAATTTTCGCAGTGGAATAGGGCTACCTAAAGCAGGACATTTTTTATTAGAATTTAATAAAGTAGTAAATAATAAACTAATACAATGTTATCCTTATGAAAAAGTGGGGGGTTCGCTTAAAAAATCTAATAGACTGATTACAATAGAAAATGATATTGTATATCCATTTATTAAATCTGAATTAATAAATAATAATGAAATAAAAAAAACTAATTATTATTGTATTTTCCCATATCCTAATAATAGTAAGCAACCTTATTCTTTAGAAGAAATTAAAGAAAAATTCCCCTATTTTTATAAATACTTAAATAGAAGTTCAGTTCAAGAAAGTATCAGTACAGCCTCTACATACAATAAAAGGATACAAAATGTAGAGAATGATTTAGGAATTATAAGAGTAGGATTATACACTTATGGAAAATATTTTTTAGCTTGTAGAGATAACACAAAGGCAAGTATTGCAAAACTGTCTTATATTAAAACAGAATGGGGAGATAAAAAACTACCAATATTTGATGGACATATAAATTATATATCTATGAATGAAAAAGGAGAATTCCTAAGTAAAAAGGAAGTCAACAATTTATTTAAAGTATTCAGTAAAAAAGAAGTTCAAGATTATATATTTAATTCTGCCGATTCAAGAAGTATTTCAGCAAGATTGTGGAATAGTATAAAACTTGAATAAAAAAGATAATATAAAAGGGGTCCTATGTGTAAAGAACCCCTTTTTATATGTTATCTTTTGGTTGTATTCGTTGTAGTATTTGTTGTAGTGTTGGTAGTAGTTGTGGTAGTAGCGATACCGAGAGTAGCCTTCGCATATTCTATAAGTTTTCTTGTCGCTACAAATTGTTGTCCATTTGCCTTTAAAACAACTGCATATAAATTGTTGTTATTAAGTGGTATATATGATGCTATGCAGTATTTTGGAGTACTTGCATAAGCGAGTCTACTTGCTTTTACATCAGCATTATATGTTGCATTATCTTTATTTAACATAGTGTTTTTTGAATAGAGTATAAGTTGCTCTCTCTTTTGAGTTTTTGGAAGTTTGTATTGAGTTAAATCGAGGAGTTCAACCAGTTCTGGGTTTTCACAAACCTTTGCCATAATTATAGCCATATCAAGTGCAGTTGATTCATTTTCCCCTATGCCTGATGGGTCTACAAATTTTGTATTTGTGAGACCAAGTTCAGTGGCAGTTGTATTCATAAGAGCAACGAAATTTGTTATACTTCCAGCGACTGCTTCTGCTACGACATTTGAAGAATCTACACATCCTTTTACGAACATTGAACCTATGGCATCTTTAAGTGTGATAGTGTCGCCTGCTGTAAGTGCTGCTATTGAGGCATCCTTATCAATGTTTCTAACTGCTGATGCATTTACTTTTAGGACAGTGTTCATTGCTAAATGTTTGCTTGCTATGTATGCAGTCATAAGATTAGTAAGACCTGATGGATTATATTTTGTAGTTGTATCTTTTGTAGTGTATATCTCACGAGTTGTTGCATTGATAAGTGCAAATGATGGTGCTTCGGTTTCAACTTTTTTAGCAGTGCTGTCAGTTTTTGTAGTAAAACTTGCAAGATTTAATTCACCGCTTGCAACTGTGTTGATGACAGAAGTTGTGTTTGGAATAGTTGGGACAGTTGCACTATTTGCATTTGAAGGTGATAAAGTAGTCGCACCTGGACCTATTACACTATTTTGATTTAATGCAGTAGGAATTGACACTTGAGTTGCGACATTATTTGTAGTTGTAGTAGATGAAGCATTTGCATTTGTATTTGGCTCTGAAATAACAATCTGTTTTATCGCTGCGACATCTCCACTTGTTATTTGCCCAGTCGCATTTGCTTGACTGAAAGCATAATCAGAAAGAGCCGAAGCAGCAATTTCAGGAGAGACAGTTTCACTCGTAACTTCTGCAGCAGCAGGTCCCCATTTTTCCATAAACTCATCTGCAAATGCATTGCTCGCAAGTGACATAGCCAAAGTAATTCCTAAAAAGATTTTCAAAGTATTCAATTTTAATAATTTTTCATTTTTCATAATAAATAATTTTAACATAAAATCTATTAAAAATAAAGAGTTAAGCGACCTCTTAAAACCAAATCAAAGTTAATAAAATGTTAATTATTTTTATTAGTAATGTATGTATATGTGTGCTATAATTTATTTGTATGCTTTGTTGTTATAGATATAAATGTATTAATCTATAGCAAAGCGAGTTTTTGTGTGGAAAATACAATAAAATATATTAGGAGTAGTTTTATGGAGAGGGGATTAAAACGAATTTTAGCAAAAGTATTGGTTATTGCGATGATTTTATCAAGCGAAGGAACTGGTGTCATGGCATCATCATTCGTTAATATTGTAAAAAATGTATCGCAGGATACTAATTCACAGGAAAAAAATAGTATATATTATAGGGAGTACTTGAAAGAGCAAAGCACGATGCTTTTGATGGGAAATGATAATAATGATACTGTCGGAGATAAGTTTGGCGAATCGGAAAAAGGAGAAGTTGCAAGTAGCGAAGAGAATACATCAAATACAAGTGCTGCTGAAAGTGATGTGAAATCAAATGTTGATATAGCACCAACAAGTAGTGAAAAAGATATTGTAAATGAGACAGAACAAGAAGAAGATGAGGAAACAGAAACAACTGTGGTAGAAACAACTACGACAGAAGCAGCAGAAACAGAAACAACCACGACAGAAATGTCAGAAACAGTTGAAACTGAAGTAACTGAAAAAGAAACATCTGAAACAAAAATGACAAAAACAGAAGAAGCAGAAACAACAATGACAGAAATGTCAGAAACTGTTGAAACCGAAACAACTGAAACAACCGAAACAACTGAAACAAAATCAGCAAATGAGATAGAAGCAACAGTTAGTGAAACTGAAATGACAGATGCTACTGAATTAACAGGCAGTGAAATTGAATTGCAACCAGTGAATGATGCTTCGGCGAGTGAAACAAATCTTTTTGGTGCAGCAAATGCTGTATATTTGCCAGATATATGGTATAACTTATATTCAACTAGTGGAAAAAGCGATATTCAAAAGATAGTTATAGGAGCAGATAATACACCACCAGCAAGTTATGATGTTACCTGGGATATAAATTCAGATATTAAAGGATATATATCTGGTTCGGGTTCAAATAAAACAATATATATTATAAAAAATGATAATACAAAAGAAATATATTTACCTAATGCTGCATCTACTGTTGGATCAGGTGGTTGGTTTAGAGGCTTTAGAAATTTAACTGAGATTGAAAATATTAATTTAATTAATACATCGGAAGCAACAAACTATACAAGTATGTTTAATGATTGTAGGTCGCTTACAAATTTAGATTTAAGTTCTTGGGATTCAAGCAATGTAAGAGATATGGCTTATATGTTTAATGAGTGTAGAGCACTTCAATCTGTAAATTTAAGTAATTTTAATACTTCAAGCTTACAAAGAATGGAATATATGTTTAGTGGTTGCCAAGTAATACAAAATATAGATTTAAGTGATTTTAATACAACTAATGTGATAGATATGCATGGAGCTTTTTATAATTGCTATCAGCTTAGAAATCTTGATATTAGTAGTTTTAGAACACCGAATGTTACAACAATGCGTGGCTTATTTGGAAACTGCAATAATATTACTAATGCAAGTTTAGATTTAAGCAATTTTGATACAAGCAATGTCACGGATATGAATGAAATGTTTTTTGGTTGTAAAAGTATAACAAATTTAAACCTAAATAATTTTAATACAAGTAATATAACTGACATGGGTTCAATGTTTTATGGTTGCGAAAATTTAGCAAGTTTAGATTTAAGTAGTTTTAATACAAGTAATGTAACAAACACAAAAAATATGTTCTGTGATTGTAAAACATTACCAAAACTTGACTTATTACATTTTGACACTAGTCATGTAACTGACATGCAATATATGTTTTATAATTGTAATAGTTTAACAAATCTTGATATATCTAACCTTAACACCAGTAATGTGACAAACATGAACAATATGTTTGGGCAATGTTATGGCTTGTCAAAAATTGATGTGTCACATTTTGATACCAGCAATGTGACAAATATGAATAGTATGTTTAGAGGATGTAATAGGGTAAAAAATCTTAATTTATCTTCTTTTGATATTTCTTCGTTAAATCAGTCAACTTCAATGGACCATATGTTTAGAGGTTGCGATAATCTTAAAGAAATAATGGTTAAAGAAACATTTGTGCCACCAACAGTTTGCACGGGAGATCAAATGTTTAACGGCTGCATTCGTCTTGTAGGAGAAAAAGGAACAACATACTCATCAGGCAATCATAATAAAGATTATTGTAAGATTGATGACCCTAATTCAGGGAACCCTGGTTATCTAACATTATTTTACTATATTCTTAATCCTACTTGGTATGACAATGCAATTACATTTGCAAGTAAATCGGATGTCAGTTCCACAAAGTTTTTAAACTATAATGATACAGTCCCATCAAGTCCAGATTTAACTTTTAGTATTAAAGATAGTAATGGGCTTATTGGTTATCTTGTAAATGATGGCACATCTAATTACAATGTTTATATATACAAGCCTAAAAATTATATAATATATTCAGCAGTTGACTCATCATATTTATTTAGTGATACGAATGCTGCAAATGCATTTACATCACTTTCAACTATAAGTAATATAAGTTATCTTAATACAGAAAAAACAACTAATATGTCTTATATGTTTTATAGTGCAGGTATAGAAGAGTTTAACTTGACATCATTTAACACAAGCAATGTAACACTTATGGCATATATGTTTTCAAATATGCCAAATGTTGAATCAATAAACATAAAAGATTTTGATACAGCGAGTGTATCTAATATGAGTTATATGTTTTCTGACAATCCAAGTTTGACAAATATAGATTTTGGAAATATTGATACAGCAAATGTTTTAGTGATGAACAATATGTTTGAGAATGATATAAGTATTACTAAATTAGAACTTGGGGATTTTGACACTGCAAATGTATATGACATGAGTGCAATGTTTAAAGAATGTACAAACCTTAAAACTATCATTGCTACTACAAAATTTGTTACTACGGGAATTTTAGCAGCAGGTGGTGCAGATATGTTTACAAATTGTAATGTCCTTGAAGGTGGCAATGGAACAAAATACGCTGATAAATATGCAAGTGACCAAGCGACTGCAATAAATAGTACTTTTGCTTGGATAGATGGATATCAAGGGACTGAAGGATATTTTACTGAAGAACATTATGTGCTAAGTCCTAATTGGGCAAAAGGAACAATACCAAGGTTCACACCTGATTACCCTGGAGGTCCTGGCCCTATTGATATCACTGAAGACTATGTGTATAACAGTAATGTATCAAGATACGAAATAGTAAATATAGCATTTATAAAATCACCAGAGGCAGCACCAACAGGAGCAATATATGAATGGGATATACCAGATAGTAACGGTCTACGCGGATATGTAGTTAATAATACGACAGCAGGAAAAAATATAATAATTTATGCTCCAAAAAACTTAACAATATATACAAGTGATGATGCATCCTGCTTATTTTGTTCAAGCAATTATAACGATACTGTAGGAGCGTTTCCTGTTCTGGATGAAATTCAAAATTTGCACTATCTTGATACAAGTAGAACAGAAGACTTTACAGGCATGTTTTCAGGAATGAGTAGAGTGAGACATTTAGATTTATCTAATTTTGATACAAGTAATGTTGCAACAATGTCATTTATGTTTCAGCATTGTAGAGAGTTAGAAGAACTGGATTTAAGTTCATTCAATACTGAAAAAGTAAAAGATATGAAATATATGTTTTATAACTGTAGGGAACTGGAACAAATTGATATAAGTTTATTTGACACGAAGAATGTCGTAAACACGGAAGCCATGTTTTATGCATGTGAAAAACTTAGGAGTTTAGATGTATCTAATTTTAATACATCAAAAGTTACAAACATGAAAAATATGTTTTACTATTGTCGTGCTCTGCCAAGTTTAGATGTGTCTAACTTTGATACAAGTAATGTTATAAATATGGAAGGTATGTTTGGTTCTTGTAAAGAAATAACGAGCCTTGATTTGTCAAATTTCAACACAAGCAAAGTGACAACCATGAAAGGAATGTTTTGGGGAATGGCGACAGTATCAGACCTTGATGTATCAAGTTTTGATACAAGAAACATTACCGGTGATGGATTCAGAAGCATGTTTTTGTGGTTAGAAAATATAGAAGAATTACATTTACAGTCTTTTGCAAATTCTTCATCAAATATAAATATGGAACATATGTTTGGTGATGATAAAAAATTAAAGACTATCTATGTGTCAAGTAGTTTTCCAACAGTTGATATAAATTCAGAAAATATGTTTAGTGGTTGTAATGTCCTTGTCGGCGGAGCAGGTACAAGATGGGCAGATCAGTCAGAGCCAGCAAAAAGCAATGGAACATATGCAAAAATTGATACACCTACTACTCCAGGATATTTTACATTATATAATTTTGTTTTGACTCGTGACTGGACTGGTGACAATACAAGTCAGTATATAGGAGTTGCACCAAATGTGAGCACTTATAGAAAAACAGACATAGAAGAAATATCATTTGGGAAATATCCAAGTGCAACACCAGCAAATGCTAATTATGTATGGGATCTTCCAGGAAGTAAAGGACTTAAAGGATATGTATACGATACAAATAAAATAATGATATATGCACCGATAAATGCTGACATATATGCTGCCTCTAATTCAGATGCACTATTTAGTTCAGTGTCAGGTCTTGATAGAGCATTTAGTAATGTGTCAACAATCAGTAATCTTAATTTATTAAATACAAGCAAAGTAACAAATATGAACAATATGTTCTTAAATATGAAGAAACTTATGAGTTTAGACTTGTTAAATTTTAATACAGCAAGTGTATCAGAGATGGAAAGTATGTTTAGGAATTGTGAAACTCTAAATAGTATAAACCTTTCATCTTTTAACACTCAAAATGTCACTTCTATGCAACATATGTTCCGTGATTGTAAAAATCTTGAAAATGTTGATATAAGCAGTTTTGATTTAATGAGTGTCGAAACGGTTGCAAATATGTTTAATGGTTGCGAGAAATTGCAAAGTTTAGATTTTTCTAATAAGAATACGGCATCACTTGAAAATATGGGTGGTATGCTCTTAGGATGTGAGAGTTTACAAACACTGGACTTCACGGGCATTGATACAAGAAATGTCACAACAATGGCAAACTTATTTAATGGTGTAAAATTAATTGAGACTATAGACTTGTCAAGTTTTAATGTATCAAATGTGACATCTATGAATGGAATGTTCCGCAACATGACAAATCTTCGTGAACTTAATCTTGAACATTTTGACACAAGAAATGTAAATGATATGAGATTTATGTTTAATGGAGATACTAATTTGAAAACTATATATGTGACAGGACTTTGGAACACAAATAATGTGACACCTACCAATGGCACAAATATGTTCAATAATTGCAATGAATTAGAGGGTATTGAAGGAACAAAATATTCTGATGTGATAAGTACAGACCTATCAGGCAATACAGTAACTTATGCAGTTATAGATAAGGGACCAACTTCAACAAGTCCTGGATTTTTAACATTCTGTTATTATTTTGGACCTGATTGGTATGATCCGAGTCTCACAGGCCATCCAAAATCATCTATAAATAACATATGGTTTTTAGATGCATCGGATCCGATTCCACCTTACATTGAACCTTATATTGTTGTAGAATATGATATCCCAAATAGTAATGGGCTTAAAGGGTACATGCATGAAGTAGGAATAGTAGGTGGTCAAATGTTATATGAAGTGTTTGTGAAAGCAAATGCTGATGCCAGCATTTTTGTACGAGAAGATGCCTCATATTTATTTAGTGATCCAATTAATAAATTTAGTAATTTGACAACTATTGATTATATATTCAATCTCAATACAAAAAATGTAAAAAATATGTCTCATATGTTTGATGGCTCTAAAATTACAAGTTTTGAGTTAGGTAATTTTGATACGAGCAAAGTGACTGATATGAGTTATATGTTTGCGAATACTTATGGAATATTTTTTTATAATATAAATAATTTTAATACAGCCAGTGTGTCAGATATGAGTCATATGTTTGATGGCTGTAGTCGTCTTCCAAGTGTAGATTTAACAAGTTTTGATACAAGCAATGTTACTAATATGGAATATATGTTTAATCGTTGTTGGGAATTATCAGGAGTTGATGTTACTGGTTTTGACACAAGTAATGTAACCAGTATGGCATCAATGTTTAGCAATTGTTGGCAGTTAACTACTCTTGATTTAACAAATTTTGATACAAGTAATGTAACCAATATGGCATCAATGTTTAGTGGCTCTCGTGCATTAAGCACAATAGATGTATCTAGTTTTGATACAAGTAATGTGGCAACAATGTCATCTATGTTTGATGGTTGTAATCATTTAACTACTTTAGATGTATCTAGTTTTGACACAAGCAATGTAACTGACATGTCATTTATGTTTAATGAATGTCGTAGTTTAACATCAATAGACCTAACACATTTTAATACAAGTAATGTAACAACTATGGAGTCATTATTTAATGAATGTCAAGCATTGACTTTACTTGATTTAAGTTTCTTTGATACAAGAAATGTTCTGAATATGAAGAATATGTTTAAAGATTGTAACCACTTAGTTACTCTTCATGGTTCTACAGATTTTGTTGTGACACAAGTTACTGATGATACTGATATGTTTGCGGGATGTACAGTGCTTGATGGTGGTGCTGGCACAACTTATGCAGCGAATTATGCAGCAGACCCAACTACTGCAGTCACAAAACAATTTGCTTGGATAGATATGAACCTTGGAAGACCAGGATACTTTGATGGTATACTTAAGATGGTAAATGTCAATTTAAAAGGTAATGGCGGTAGGTACCAGAATGGCGATGAAAATATAAGAATTCAGATTGCAGAGTATACTACTACAGCAGTGTTTGAAGAACCTACAAGAGTTGGATATACATTTGCTGGATATGAAGTTGATGGAAGTCCACTTTTGGCAAATTGGACTTACGGACAACTTGAAAAAGATGTAATAGCAACATGGATTCCAAATGAATATAAAATCATCTATAGTCCAAATGGTGGAGTCGGCAGTATGGATGTTGACATAGCAACTTATGGCTCTACTTATAAAATAAAAGAAAACAGTTTTACTTATAATGGTTTTGAATTTGCTGGATGGAACTATGATGCAAATATTTATCAAAAAGACCAAGAAGTAACAAACTTGACTTCTGAGAATAATGGTGAAGTAGTTATGGTTGCAGTTTGGGATGGTAAAAATTATACTATAAAATATCATGCAAATGGCGGAAGCGGTACTATGGCGGATGAGGTTGTTTCTTTTGGAGGAGACCATACAATAAGGGCAAATGCATTTACAAGAGCAGGATACACATTTAATGGTTGGTCAACTTCAGCAAACTCTGCAGTAGCATACGGAAATCAAGCAACAATATTTGCAAATGAAGAATATAGAGAAGAAATAAATCTATATGCACAGTGGATAAAGAACACAAGTATATTTGGAACACTTGAACTTAGAGGAAATGGTGGATATATAAATGGTGTGCCAACTTTCACTATGCATTATTATGAAAATCAAGTTATAAATGATGTAACAAAATATAGAAAAGGTTATGAGTTCTCAGAGTGGCTTGATTTAAATGATGTAGTAGCAGAATATCCAGATGTATGTACATTTAGTAATACAAAGTCTTTAAAAGCAAATTGGAATGAAGATACATATAAAATAGTTTACCATGCGAATAATGGTACATTTGATACATACGAAGAAAATATAGTGGTGTCTGCAGCAGTTCATAACTTAAAAACTATAAATGAATTAACTTGGACTAGACAAAATTATAGATTTGATGGCTGGTCAATAAGGTCAGATGTAGATGCAGCAATGTATAATGATGGAGAAGATATAGGTCCATATTTTTCAGATAGAGTAGACCTCTATGCAGTATGGAGTGGATATAATTATTCTATAACTTTAATTGAATGGGATAAATCAGCAACGGGTGCATATAGAAATACAATAGAGGCATTTATATATGGAGAAAATAAAACTATACCAACTATAGCAACTAATAGTTATATAGAAGCAGGAACAGAATATATATTTAAAGGATGGGAAAGCACAGCAGCACCAGGAGTTGTATCATATCTTGATAATGATGTTGCTGACAAAATATTTGAAGCACTTGGCGGAGGCACAGATGGTGTAAATATAAATCTTACTTCGCTGTGGGTTGATAAGGCACAATCTGCTACCCTTGTGTTTGATGGAAATGGTGGAGACATAGATGGAAAGAAGATGTTTATGCTTACACTTGCTATAAATGAAAATATACCATATGCAATAGTAGAGAGTACTGCATATAGAAAGAATCATAGATTTGCTCAGTGGCTTGATACAGATAAGACTACCCCTTACACTAATCCAACAGCCAACTGGACTGGAACAAAAATTATATATGCAGATTGGACTACTGCAAATGTAGAATATACACTTCGATATAAAGCAGTAGATAAGGATGCAACATCTCCGACTATGGCGGATGAAACTAAATCTTGCAGTGCTGAGTTTAACCTTACTACAAATCAATATACACGAGTTGGATATGACTTCATTGGTTGGGACACAAATGAAAATGCTGATACAGTGGTTTATAAAAATGGAGAGAGAGTAAAAGAACTTGGCAATGTAGGTGATGTAGTTACACTTTATGCAGTATGGACTGATAAAGTGTATAAGATTAATTTCTATGACTATAATAATGTACTTGTAGGAACGACATCATTTGTATATACTGGAAGCACAAGTGTAAAACCAAATAATATTCCTATAGGCAAACTTGATGCAGGTTATAAATATACAAGTACAAGTGGAGAAAAACATTTCTATAGTGGTCAAAGAGTTTCAAGAAAAGATTTTACTCTAAATGCAGATACATTTAATTTATACGGAGAAGTAGTTGATAAAGAATATAGAGCAACATTTAATGCAAATGGTGGAGCATTTGACGATAACACAGGTGTAAAAGTAGCAGAACTTAAATACAACGACCCTGTGACCTTGCCAAATGTAACAAGAACAAGTTATACTTTTTCTTCTTGGCAAGTAAATGGAATTGACTTTACTGGCAACACATATTCGTATGATGATGATGTGACATTTACAGCGATATGGACTGGCGGTCCAGCACCAACACCAGCACCAGCACCAGGACCAGGAGGAGGCGGCGGAGGCGGCGGCGGAGGTGGTGGTGGAGGCCGTACATCAGGTGGCAATTTAGGAACAGGACCAGCAGGAACAAGTGCATTAACTGGAGTAATAGATTTGATGATGCATTATAAGATTCCACAAAGTAATTATATATGGGAATATAATGCACTTGGAGAAAGAGTAAGACTTAAAGTTAAGAAGAGTGATTTGATGATACAAGTATTTAAAACATCTACACTTTTCAGCAACAGATATGAAGATATACCAAATGAAGACTATGTCATACTTAAAAAAGGATTTTACCTTATAGACCAGTTCAGTGGAATATATGTTGGAGTTGATAATGCTGGATATGTAATTACAGGATTTGTAATTACAGATAACATTGTAAAGAATTTTGATATTAATTTAACTACAGCAGCACTAATAGATAAAGGCGATAAGACATCAGCGAAATATTACCTTGAATCAAATGGACTATATAGAGGTATGATATGGAATATGCCAAAGATTATAGGCAATGTATGTTACATATTTGATTATGAAGGAAGAGTCATTAAAGAAACTGCAATAGATGCAAACTCACAAGTATCCTATGGTAATGGCGATGGTGCATGGGAGTATGATGCAACAAGTGATTCATTTAAATATTATAAAGTAAATGTATTTGGACAAAAAGAATATTATAAGGGGCTTGCTTACATACTTGCATCAGATGGAACTATAAAAACTTATGTATTTGATGAAAATGGTGTGATGAAAACTGGACTTGTAGAGCACAATGGAAAGACATACTTGCTACAGTCTATTGGTTACTGGAAAGGTGCAGCAGTTGTTGGCGAGTTTACATTAGGCGGTAAGAAAATGGTGTTCAATGAACTTGGAGAACTACAATAATAGAACATTAAAAGAGAGGTGTAGTTATGATTAAAGTAAATTTTGAAAAAGCAGAAGAAATTAAAAATCTAAGCAAACACATTGATGGAGCGAAAACTCATATCTCAGATTTGCTTGCAGGAAAAATTGATATGACTGGTTGGGTAGACCACCCAATCAAGTATGATAAGGAAGAGTTTAGTCGCATTAAAGAAGTTGCAAATGAAATAAAGAGTGAGGCAGAAGTTCTTGTATCTATAGGAATAGGTGGCTCATATCTTGGTGCAAAGGCTGCTATAGAATATCTTTCTGATTATTATAGTAATCGTAAGGGTGTAGAAGTAATATTTGTAGGCAATGGTCTTTCAGAAAAATATTTAAAAGAAACTCTTGATTATGTAGAAGGAAAAAATTTTTATGTAAATGTTATTAGTAAGAGTGGTGGCACTTTGGAACCTGCAGTTGCTTTTGATAAGTTTAAAGCACTTGTAGAAAAAAAGTATGGACATGATGCACTTAAAAAAAGAATTATCGCTACAACTGATAAAGCAAAAGGCATATTAAAAGAAGAAGCAGATAGAGAGGGGTATAGAACATTTGTAGTTCCTGATGATATAGGTGGTAGATATTCTGTGCTATCTGCAGTAGGTCTTCTTCCTATCGCTTGTGCTGGATTTGATATTGATAAACTTATGAATGGTGCAGAAAATGCAAGAAGCATTTATACTACACTTGATGAAAATAAAAATGATGCCATGAAGTATGCAATTATAAGAAATCTCTATTATGAAAATGGAAAAGACATAGAAGTATTTGCAACCTTAAGTCCAAATATGCAGTATTTTGCCGAGTGGCTTAAACAACTCTTTGGTGAGTCAGAGTGTAAAGGTAACAAAGGAATCTTCCCAGCATCACTCAATATGACTGCAGACCTTCACTCTATGGGTCAACTTATGCAAGATGGTAAGAGAAATATGTTTGAGACATTTATAATGATAGAAAATGATTTTGATGAGACAAGAGTAAAATATAATGACAAGTTTTTTGTAAATGATTTAAATGACATAGCCCTCCGTGCAACTGAAAAGGCACACCATACTGGAAATGTCCCTGTCATAGAGATAAAAGTGGCAGAACAAAATGAGACTACTCTTGGCGAACTTTTTTACTTCTTTGAGATAAGTTGCGGCATATCAGCACTTATCCTTGGGGTAAACCCATTTAATCAGCCAGGAGTTGAGGAATATAAGAAGAATATAAAGGAATTGCTAAAATAAAAACTTGAAAAAACTGCACAAGGAGGTTTTATTATGAATAGTATAATTATAGGAACTGGTGTGATAGGAATAGCGATTTATCTCATACTCAGGATAATTCACGAAGGCTTGCACGAATTTAAACAAGTATTCTTTTTAAATAGTAAAAATATGTTAGTTGCAGTTATCTTGGCTGACATATATGTAATATTTGATGTGCTATGCATAAAGGCAATATCAAATAGTGATGTGGTAGTAAGTTGTATTGTGATGGTTATTGCTACAACTTTATCTATAAGTTCAGCGATGCTTTATCAGCAGAAGCATTTGAAAGAATATATATATACATTTGAGATAACAACAAAGTATGCAGATAAAAGATTTGAACTTAAAGATAAGTTTAAGGAATTAAATATCCCTTATGAGTACCAATATTACTATTATGAAAATGACAAAAATAAAGATGAAGAGATTGCTAAAGGCATAGAGATAAATGAATTTGGCGAAGCACTTTATCATAAATATATTGTCCATGCTTTTACGAAAGAGCATTCAAAACGACTAGAGAATGTTTTAAAAACTTATGATTATTCAACTGTAAAGTATGTGAAGACAAATACGAGTAATTATAGGGAATGATATAGAAATGAGAAAATGACTATGTTTGGTTTGACATTTAGATATAGCAAAAAAGTTCACAAAAAGTTCATAATTTTTTAGCACTCAACACTTGACAGTGCTAACAATTTGTGCTATACTATCGCTAGAACAAAGGAAAAGAGAAGATTCAAAATCTAAACACTCCATTCTTTGCTCCTAATATTTATAAGATAAGGAGGAAATGATTATGTTATTACCTAGTATTTTTGGAGAAAACTTACTTGATGATTTTATGGACTTTGGGAAAATGAGAGATTTTGAGGACATTGACAGAAAGTTGTATGGAAAGAGAGCAGGAAGAGTTATGAAGACAGATGTGAGAGAGCACGATAACAATTATGAACTCGACATCGACCTTCCAGGATTTAAAAAGGATGAAATTAATATTACTTTAAATGATGGTTACTTAACTATAGCAGCATCAAAAGGTCTTGATAAGGATGAGAAAGACCATAAGGGTAGAATTATAAGACAAGAAAGATATGCAGGCTCTATGCAAAGAAGTTTCTATGTAGGAGATAATCTTACAGAAGAAGATATAAAAGCAAAATTTGAAAATGGACTTCTTAAACTCAATATCCCAAAGGTAGAACAAAAGAAAGTTCCAGAGAAAAAGACTATAATGATTGAAGGCTAAATAAAAAAGCCCAGAGAGAAATTACACTCTCTGGGTTTTTTATTGCAAATTACAATATAATATGTTATATTAAATTTGCCTTGATTCATATTACAAAAGTTTGAGTAAATGGATATAAAAGGAGAATGAAGTGAATAAATATAATTTGGCAATATGGATTTTGTTGCCGCTAATCATAGAAGCAATTTTTATCTTTGTTAGAATTAAATATAGCGACTATTTGCAATCAAAAATGTTTTTTATACTCACGTTGATTAAAGCCATATTATTTGTCGTTATAGCGTTTGTGACAATATCTATAGACAATGTCTTTACTGTAAGGACTACATACTTGTTTGGTGCTATGTATATAGTTATATTGTCTAATACTATAACAAATATTATAATGAGAATTGTCAATATCTTCTATAAAAATAATAATTTAGTAGCATATAATATATTGGCTTTAGTAGTTATGATTATTATATTTACATACGGAACTATTAATAGTCAAACAATAAAACCAAATTACTTGACATTTGATTCACATAAAGTTAAAAAGAATCATACATTTGTATTCATGTCTGATATTCATTATCCAACTGCTCAATTTAAAAGTAGTGTTAAATCTGCACTTGATGAAATTAAAAAAATTAATCCTGAATTTATTTTGCTCGGTGGTGATATAACAGATGAATTTACAACTTATGAAGATATGAAAGAGATATATGAAAGTATTGGTGCCTTGCAGATACCTACATTTTATATATATGGAAATCACGATAGGCAAAATAAGGCCTATAAAATTGGTAGAACAGAATTTGATGTTAATGAACTTGAAAAAGTAATTAAAGATAATGGGATTACTATTTTAAAAGATGAATGGCAGTATGTAAGCGAAGATTTAATTATTGTTGGTCGAGAAGATGTAAGTGAAAAGCAAAATAGAAAAAAAGTAGAGGACATTAAAAATTGGCCAGAGGATGCATATATTATATGTGTTGACCATAGTCCATATCAAAGAAAAGATATGATGGAACTCGGAGCAGATTTGCAGTTATCGGGTCATACCCATGCGGGACAGTTATTTCCATTAAAGACAATTTATAAGCCAGCAGTTAAATATGTATATGGGAAATATCTAATAAATAGTTCACCATACAATAAATACTTATATGTAAGCAGTGGATTTTCAGGTTGGGTTTTGCCATTTAGAAATGAAGAGCATTGTAATTATGAGGTAATCAATTTAAGGAATAACTAAAAGGTTGGCATTTAGAAAAATGCAAAGTGAAAAATCCTTTATCAGAAAAGACTATAAGAAAATTATTAAATGAATACAATATGTATCACAAGACTCATTTAATAACGACTGATAACAAGATAAACCTTTTAAAAGATGAGATTGAGCAAATAAATAAGTAGTAATAGAGAAAAAATTTTAATTTTAATATTTATGTATAATGGTGAACCTCCTGGTGTGGAGGAGTATAAGAAGAATATCAAGGAGCTGTTGAAATAAAGTCAAAAATATTTCAGTAATAGCATTTATTGGTTTATAGGTGTACAAGGGGATAATATGAAGAAAATAGTGCTTATAACAATATTGATAATAAGTTTTATATTAATATCTTGCAATAAACAAGTTGTGGATACTAGATATGAAACAAATGACAACTATGATTCTAATAGCAATTATAGAATGGAGCAAAGCTTTAAAGAGATGGAAATACCGAACTATTTATACTTTCATATGATAAATGGGGAAGATATTTATTTAGACTTGGACGGAAATATTTTTATACAAAAAGAAGAAAAGAAAAAGATATTGGCAACAATTCACATAGGTTATGGATCTGATAATTTAAGAGAGCTACAAGAATTTATAGATTATTTTAAAAAATATGAAGACAAAGAAGGAAATTTATATATTCATGATTCGAATGAATACTCTGAAAAATCATTATATAGAATAGATAACAGCTTTAATGTTGAATTTATTTCAAATAGAATCACAACACCATTAATACTTGATGGTGTATTTTATTATGTAAATGTAGACCCTTGGCAAGTAGTAAAATACGAAAACAATCAAAAACAAATTATAATGGAGGAAGAAGGATATCGATATGCGATTGAAATTAATCAGGACAATTTATTACTAATTACTAAGAAACGATTTTATGATTATAAGGTGTATTTTGATTACTATATCTATAAAGATTACAGCCTTACAAAAACTGATAACCTAAAACAAAAAGAAGATGAATACAAAAAGGAAAAAAGAATAAATAAAAAAACCATCAACATTGAAAAAATAGAGAATTATAAAAGCCCAAACCTTGACAACAATTATGTAAACGAAGATATAGATTTAGAGAATAAAAAGAATGATGATAAATCAGATGAACTTATTAAATCAAGTTATTTATATTTTTATGATGATGGAAGCGTAAGCTATTATTTTAATGGTAAACAAGTAACAGGTACACTTGTGTTTGTAGAAGGAAATATGGAAACTAATAAAGGACCTATATGTTTTTCTGATACTTATGCATATTATTTTGGTCCTGGTGGAAAAGCGATGCCAAGTGGGAAAATATCACCATATGACAGCCAACGATTTGAGACGGATTCTAGTTATAGAATTTTAAAAAGTTGCACACATGTATATGATATTCTGACCAAGAATAAAAATAAATACGAGATATATAACAATTACTTCTTAATGGGGAAATATGAACAAGATGATATCCAAGAAAATGGCAAAGAAGATATAAAGTGGATGGTACTGGAAGATAATGGAAGTGAAGTTTTGTTACTCTCAAGATATATTTTAGATTATATGACATATGACGAAAAATATTTGAATAATGCTTTTTATAATACAGCATTCACAGAAGAAGAAAAATCTAAAATAGTAACCAAAAACGGAAAAGTTAAATTATTTTTAATAAATGAAGAAATATTAAAAAAACATTATGAGGGGCACTACAAAAATGAGAAGTTTGCTTTTTTGAGCGCTATACCAACAAACCATGTGATAAATAAAGGAATTGAACTGCATAAGGAAGATGATATTAATTATCATCATGCCGATTATCAGATAGATAATTTTAAATATGTTGACAGTGAGGGCAAAATACTTAATATAGACAATATGGATCAGAAACATGGGGTTAGACCTGCTATGTGGGTTAAAAAGGAGTAAGGTATGGAAGGATTACACCAATTTGCTGAGGTAATGCGGTTTATTTATAGGATACAGGTATTCATTATTTTTAGCATAACGATTACTTTTTTAGTTTTTATATATAAGACATATGAAAGAGGTAAAAAAATTAAAGTTTTACTAATCTTATTTTTGTTGTGGATGTATTATGTGGCTAATTTCTTTTTTTATTGGCAGATACATTATGTGGAACAAAATATCAAAGCAAAATATTATTTATTGATAAAAGATTATGGCAAAGCAATGGATGCATATCTTGATATACAAGTATATGATGCGATTGAAAGTAAAATTGAGGATACATATATTAAAGGGGTTGCATATTATTATGATAATGCCAAATATAGAGAATGTATAAAGTTTATAGACAAAACAGAAGATAAATATTATGATTTTATTAGGCATGATGAACAGTTTAAACCTTGGAAGATGTATGATTTTGACTATATGTTAAATTCATATAAGGGATTATACAGTGAAGCTAAAGCAAAAAATGAAAAGCAAGAGATTTTTGACATTATTGTTGAAATAAAAGACAGATACAAAAATGATTTTGATGTGATAGAAAAAGCGGGATTTGATTTTTATTATGATTTTAACAAATATGAAGCTTTTGATTATATAAAAGATAAAGGGAGTGTTTATTTTGGTACAATAGGAATGAGCGAAATGGGGCTTTCCGCTATGAAAAGAGAAGTGGGCTGGAGGCTTTTATATAGAGAAGAAAACAAAATTTATTTATTATGTGATACGGTTCTTATTTCAAGATATTTGAATGAAAAAAAAGTAGATGCACTAAAATATGAGAACACAGACATGTATAGTTTCCTAAATGATCTTTTATATAATGAAATGCTTGATGAGAAAGAAAAAGAAGCAATAATAAAAATAGATAATGAATATATATCTTTATTGAGTGAAGAAATAATCAACAAAATGATAGATGATAATAAGGGGCAGTATTTAAATGATTTGATAGATAGGGTTCCTATATCATATTTGGTTGACCCTAAAAACGGTGGTTCAAGTCAAAGGTTTTGGATAAAATCAGATATTATAAATGGAGAAGCTAAATATATAGTTAATACAAGTGGGAATAAAGTAAATATATCTTATGTAAATGCAACAAGGAACGATATTAATATATTACCAGTAATATGCGTAAACACTGATATTATAAGAGAATATGGAGCTTTGGAAAGACAAAAACAAGATGAAGAAAAACATGAAGAGGAAATTGCACAAGAAAAAGAATTGGTTAGAAAAGACGAACAAAGCAAAGCATATAGTATAGAGTTAAGAGAAAAGATTAAAGCCATGAAAAGCATTAAGGAATATAGTGATGATGCAACCATAGATGATTTTGACACATTAATAATCGGAGATAGAAAGGAGAAAATAGGAAAACGCGAAGAAGATATGCCAATAGCATGGATTTTGCTTGAAAAAGATGACAATAAAGCACTGCTACTAAGTAAGTATTCTTTATTTAAGGATCTATATGAACAAGAGTATGTATTTGATATTAACTTTGGAGATATAAGAAAGTTTAACTTTATAGATGAAGTGAGTAGACTCGATGTAATATGGGAAAGACTTTTTAATGACGATGAAAAAAAGTATATACTAGAAACAGAATTGACTGTATCAAAAAATGATATGTTTCCTGTGAATAATGATTTAAGAAAGGTAAAAACGAAATTATTTTTCCTAAGCATAGACGAAATTAAAAAATATTTTACAAATGACAAAGGAGAAACACTATCTAATAAATTAAAAACTTTATGTGAAGGCATTGAGAGTGATGATTATGGTAATGAATTAGGCTGGTGGCTTCGCGATATAGGGAAACTTTGGTGGACAGCTGCATATATTGATAGTGAGGGAAACTTATGTGAAAAAGGAGTCTTGGCTAGTAAATATTTAGGACAACGGGTTGCTATGTGGGTGGGGTATAAATAAAAAGGTTCCAGTTTATTTTGTATATTTTGATTTTTGCAAGTTGACTTGCAAAATCTCTGCAAGAAGTGTCAAATTTGACCACTTTTATGCAAAAATAAGTGTCAAATTTGACTATTTTTATGCAAAAAAAAGTGTCAAATTCGACTAACTTAGTTGACAAATGGCTTAAAATATAGTAAATTCTAGATATGTTAAAGAGAAAAATATACAAAAATTTATTGGAATGGAAAGTTGATAGAGAACATAAGCCTTTGTTGGTAAAAGGGGCTAGACAGGTTGGCAAGACATTCATAATAAAAGAATTTGGTAAAAATGAGTATAAAAGTCTCATTCATTTGGATTTTATAAAAAATCCAGAATATAAAATTATATTTGAAAATGAATTAACTCCCGAATTTATATATGAACAAATTTCCATAAGAGTTAAAGATGCAAAATTTATTGAAAACGACACTCTTATTTTTTTAGATGAAATACAAAATTGCCCTAAAGCTAGAACTGCATTAAAATATCTTAGAGAAGATAAAAGATATGACATTATTGCATCTGGTTCACTTCTTGGTATAAGATATAAAGAAGAGAAAGAATACTTTTCGGTTCCAGTAGGTAGCGAGACTGATATAGAAATGTTCCCTTTAGATTTTGAAGAATTTTTGTGGGCAAATGGTATAGATGATTCTAAAATAAAAATCTTAAATAAATATTTTGTGTCAAGAGAGAAAGTTCCAAGCGATGTGAATGAAAAGTATATGAGATACTTTAAAACATATATGTTTGTGGGAGGTATGCCAGAAGCTGTAAACACCTACATAGAAAATCAAAATATTGAAGCCGTAAATAAAAAACAAAATGAATTATTAAAAAATTATCAAGATGATATAATGCACTATGCTCCAAGTAATATGAAACAAAACATATTAAAATGCTATAACTCAATTCCAGAACAATTATCAAAAGACTACAAGAAGTTTCAATATAGCATTGTGGAGAAAAGAGGCACAGCAAAAAAATTTGAAAATCCAATTACGTGGCTTATTGAAGCTGGAATGGCTAAAAAGTGCATAAATGTTTCCACTCCAGAATTCCCACTGAGGACACATGAAAAAGCAGAAGCATTTAAAATATATATGACTGATATAGGATTGCTTACTTGCTTATATGGATTCAATACTCAGAAAGCAATTATAACTGATGAATTAAAAACAACCGCAAAGGGTGGTATATATGAAAATGCAGCATTTACACAACTGATGAGTAAGTTCGAAAAAATGTATTACTATAAAAATGAGAACAACACACAAGAAATTGAATTTGTATTTGAAGATGAAACCGAAATAATTCCAATCGAAGTTAAATCAAAAAATGGCGCAACGATTTCTTTAAATGATTTCATAGAAAAATACAATCCAGAAGTTGCATACAAAATAATTGATGGAAATGTAGGAGTTGTAGGTACTAAATTAACAATCCCATATTATATGCTAATGTTTGATTTTAGAAAAATGAGTAGTTGATAAATAATTAACGAAGATTTAAAAAAGCATAGAACATTTTAAATCACCCCAAGTTCAAGGAACTTGAGAATTATGTTGCACATGGGAATACATCAATACTTAAACATAGTATAGATGTGGCAAGTTTAAGTCTTAAGATTGTAGATAAATTGAAATTGAAAGTAAACAAAGATGAACTTATAAGGTCCGCACTTTTGCAGGATTTATTATAAGCATCGTTGATAAGATTTGTTCGCTGAGAGAGACATTTCAAAGAAAACAAATAACATAGGGTATGAAAGAGAACAGTATAAAAAAAATAATACTTTTTAGTTTTGTCAGTATATTTTTATATTGTCAAGTTATTTTCGCGATTAAGTTATTGATAAATGGAAATGAAAACATAGGTGACAATATTAAGTATATAAAAACATCTTATGATAAAGAAAAAATATATGAAATGAGTACTGAAAAGAATGAAACACTAAATTTTGACGGTAAAAATATTTATGATTTGATGAATAAAATAGAAAGAGAAGATTATTTATTTAGGCATAGTTCAATAATTGCATCTACAAGTATAATAAATGATGAAATCAAAGTTTTTTTAAAAAGGCAAAAAAGGGTAAATATTGATAATGACATATTAAAAAATATTAAAGCAAACGATATTGTAAGGGTTTACAATACATATTCGGATAGCAATACTAATTTATATATCAAAGACAAAAAGTTTATAGATTTTAAATATATTGAGTCAATACCATATTGTGAAATATGGGAAAAAGATTTTCCATATAAAGATCACATATCTACAAGTAAAAATTTTAAATTGTTTCAAGATAATTATTATACAGATAGAAGTCTGCAAAGTGAATATCATTTTGGTGATTTAGTTTTTAGAAATAAAAAGAAATTATTTTTAAAATTTGAATATGCTAAAGGTAGGTATGTATATGTGAATCCATATAGTAAAGTGGAATCTGATACACATTATATGTTTCATTATGAACCAACTGATTATGGTGATAATGTAATATATGAATGTAAATTCTTTGTACAAGATGTAGTAAGTGAATTAAATATTAATAATGATGTTACATATAATGTTTCTTATTACAAATATGATAAAAAAATAGATAAAATAAGTCCCTATAAAAATTTTGGATTAGAAATGGAAAACAAAGAGTATTCGTTAAAAAGAATAATTAATAAAAAAACTGATTTGACAAATTATTTTGGTTCATTTGGATATAAGCAAAATGCTATACCAGTTTCATATATTTCAATAGACAATAATGGTAATGTAAATAAACTATTTTTTCATGACTTTACTTTGTTATTTAATTAATTAAAGGAGTAAAAGGAGTAATATGAAGTTTGTAATTCAAAGAGTATTAAATTCATATGTAAAAGTTGAAGGAGAAACTATAGGAGCCATTGGTAAGGGCTTTATGGTTTTAATTGGTGTGTGTGAAAATGACACAAAAGAGATTGCTGATAAATTATTTAAATTTTTAGGAGTTTTGACACCAATCCCAGCAGAATATGTGGCACTTGAAAATTAATTTTGTGGTATAATTATAGATGGTCAGAGTGAGTAGAAAAGACTGTTGAGATGTAAATATTATTGAGAAGTTTATGAGTTATGATAAAGAAATAAATAAGCATGGCAATATATTAAACAATAGTAAGTTTAAGATACTTAAAGAATTTATTGCTCATGGGAAGACAAGTACATTTAAGCATAGTATAAATGTTGTTAAGTGTGGACTTGGCATAATTGATAAGTTTAATCTAAAAGTAAATAGGGATGAATTTATAAAATCAGCACTTTTACATGATTTGTATTTTTATGATTGGCATAAGACACCGAAAGGAAAAGGATTACACGGATTTACTCATGCAAAAGATGCAGCAGAAAATGCAAAAAAAATATTTAATATAAATGACAATGAATATTCAAATATTTTGTCTCATATGTGGCCATTAAACATTACTAAAATACCAAAAACCAAAGAAGGGGTTATCATTTGTATAGCCGATAAGATATGTTCCATTAAAGAAACACTTAGAATAGTTAACAATTAAAATATTGTTTCAATGAGAGGAATTAGATTATGAAAAAATGTGTAACTAAATTATTGATATTTGCTTTGATGCTTTCAACATTTGCTTGTAAACCAGTAGCGACAAGTGAAAGCAAAAGTGGTAGGCATGAAGTTGTGGACCTTATGGGAAGAAAAGTACAGGTCTATGATGAACCAAAACATATAGCCGCAATTACAGGACCAACTTATGAGATGGTGTTTATGCTTGGTTTTGCTGATAAAGTTGCTATGGTAAAAAGTGGACACACAAAAAATTATCCTGCAGCACTTCTTACCAATCCTAATCTTGCAAATCTAAATGGCATAGCAGCAAATCCAAGTTCATCAGTAAACATAGAAGATTATCTAAAAAACGATATAGATTTAGTTTTGTATTATGATAATGAGATAGAAATGAAGAAGTTTGATGCCATAGATATGCCAGCAATTTGTGTTTCTAAAAATACAGGTCTTGTAGATACATTTGAAGAGATAGAAAAATTAAGTGTAGATGAATATATAGAAGTACTAACTCATCCTGTATTTATACTTGCTAAAGCACTTGGTACTGATGTGGCAAAAGAAAAATATGAGAAATGGAAAAAGTATTGTAGTGAAAAGATTTATTATATATATGATAAGACAAAAGATTTAAAAGAAAGTGATAGACAAAAAGTTTATTGGGGAAATACTTGGGGAGAAGACATAAGAACTTCATACCCAAGAAAAAATAGATATTATGAAGTTAAACTTGCAGGTGGCACACTTATAGGAACAGATGAAAACTTAAACTTTCCAGAAATTACTGCAGAACAATTATTTGACTGGGACCCTGATGTAATATTTGTAGATAATCATGGTGGAAGACCAGACCTTGTTATAAAAAGTATGATGAAAGAAAATTCAAAATGGTCAAGTATAAAAGCAGTAAAAGAAAATAATTTGCACCGAGTACCTGCTGGAATATTCTTTATGGATAAAGGAACAACTACAACATTACTTACAATGTGGATGGCAAAAACTTTACATCCTGAAATCTTTACTGATTTAGATATGCTGGAAGAGGTTAAGTATTATTTTAAAGAGTTTTATGACTATGAATTATCAGATGAAAATGCTCAAAATGTTTTAAATGGCTGGTATAAGAGTGCATAAAAAAGAATCAAAAGTAAAATGGATAATCATAATTGTAGCACCATTTATAGCATTCTTTGTGTCTTTATTTCTTGGAAGATATACTGTAAAGGTAGAAGAGATATTTAGAATACTTAGCAATTATTTTTTTAATATTGGTTTTGAAAAAACTTGGACAGATTCGGCAGCAAAAGTTATAATTGAAGTAAGATTTCCAAGAGCAGTTATGGCAGCACTTATTGGTGCAGGACTTTCAATTTCTGGTGCAGCATATCAAGGAATGTTTCATAATCCACTTGTGAGTCCATTTATTCTTGGAGTTTCTGCTGGTGCAAGTTTTGGTGCAGCACTTGGTATAATACTTGGAGTGCCATATGTATACATTCAGATTTTGTCATTTGCTTTTGGCATTGTCGCAGTGCTTATAACATTTTTTTTATCGCATATATATAAGTCAACACCTGTTCTTATGCTTGTTCTTGCAGGAACAGTTGTATCGGCATTTTTTCAGGCATTACTTTCTATCGTAAAATTTACAGCAGATGGAGATGAAAAACTGCCTGCTATAACATTTTGGCTTATGGGAAGTCTTGGCAGTGTGAGTCTGCAAGACTTGACACTTTCTATAATACCAATAGTGATTTCTATTATAGGACTTATCGTTATAAGATGGAGAATAAATGTTTTATCACTTGGTGATAGAGAAGCAAAATCACTTGGTATACATACAGAAAGAATAAAGGCAGTGATAATAATTTTTTCAACTGTGATAACAGCGACAGCAGTTTCAGTGTGTGGAATCATTGGTTGGGTTGGACAAGTCATACCGCATTTTTGTAGAATGCTGGTGGGACCAGACCATAAAAAATTACTTCCTGCTACAGTATTTGTAGGTGCTACATATATAATAATAGTTGACAATCTGTGCAGAACTCTTGCAGCGACAGAGATACCTATAGGTATACTTACAGCAATTATTGGCGCACCTATATTTGCATATCTCCTTAGAAAGACAAAGGGAGGTTGGAACTAATGAATAAAATACTTGAAATTAAAAATGCAACATTTTCATATGATGGAAATAAAAATATATGGCAGGACATAAATATAGATGTGAGTGATGGTGACAACATTTGCATACTTGGTGCAAATGGATGTGGAAAGACTACACTTTTTAATTGCATAACGAGAAATGCAAATCTAACAAGTGGAACAATACTTTTAAATGGTAAAAACATAAATGAATATACGATAACAGAACTCGCGCGAAAGATAGGGATAGTGTATCAAGACCATACAGTGACATTTCCATATAAATCTTTGGAAGTAGTAAAAATGGGTAGAACACCATACCTTAAAGTATTTGAGACACCAGGGAAAAATGATGAAGATATTGCTTATGGCATAATGAAGGACCTTGGAATAGAAAACTTGGCAGATACAAGTTATTCAAAAATATCTGGAGGACAAAGGCAACTCGTTCTTATTGCAAGGACACTTTGTCAAAGTCCTGAGATTATACTTTTTGATGAACCTACTTCGCATCTTGATTTTAAAAATCAAGCCATAGTTATGAAAACTATAAGACAACTTGCAGAAAAAGGAATCACAACTATTATGACAAGTCATTATCCATCGCATGCATATAAGACAAGTAATAGAGTAATTCTTATGGGTAATAAAAAAATAATAGCAGATGGTTCGCCAAAGGATGTGATGACAGAAAAATTTTTACAAGAAACTTATGGAGTAAAAATTAAAATAAATAAAACAGATGAAGAACAGTGCTTTATAGATATTGATTTTAGAGACATTTAATTGCGGGCACCTCGAAAAAGTACCAAAAAACTACTTTTTCGAGTTGAGGTGCCCGCTGGAACCTCTAAAAGTTCGCACTTTTGAAAAATAAGTTTTTCAAGTGCTCACTTTTTAGATGTTCCCTAAATATTAAAAATATAAAAATGTCATAGGAGGCAATTATGAAAAAAAATTTATTGAAGGTAATGCTTGCAACAGTTTTTGCATTTGCATTTTTAACAGCATGTAGTAAGACAGCAACTAATGAGACAACTGCAGTAGAGACAAAAGTTGAAGAAACCAAAGTAGAAGAGACAACACAAAAGGAGACAAAGTATAAAGATACTTTACTTCCATTTGACCAATTAGTTCAGGGTAAGAAATTATTATTTTTACAGAACACACTTATCTATTCAAGAGATGGCTTTTACAAAGAAGATACAGCACCAAAGACTGAAAAGATTGATTATAAGGGAACAGAAGTTGATGCTTATGCTATGAACAACACAACAAAATTATTGTTAAATGGTGTAGGGGCCAATTTAAAAGTTGTAACTACTGAAGGCAACACTATATCTATGTCAGGAGAAGATTTTGATGGACTCTATGTAATACTTGGAGATGTGACAAGTGGAAATGCACCAACACTTTACAATCCAAAGACCACTTCAGAAGTATTAAATTTTAGATATGCTATTACTGATACAAATGAAGTAATATATAGCATAGTTAGTGAAGAAGAAAAAAATATACAAGAATTATTAAGTGAAGTAGGTTGGGATACAAGTAATACTTATAGACTTATGGCGACAGATTATTTCTATGTGCCAGTAGAACCTGAAATAGCAAAAACTGGAACTCTTCTTGGTGCTCTTTCTGGTGCTATAAATGCAAATCTTCCAGACATAAAAGTTATGAAGAGTGGAAAAATTAATGATATAATGTATATAGAAGAACTTACAAATGTAGAGAAGCCAGCAAATTAACAATGCCATATATTAGATACGTGATAGGAGAATGAAATGGAAAATGAAAATATTGTAGAAAATGAATTAAATAAAGAGAATGTCTCAGATTCTATAGAGCAAAATCAAAATGACACAAGAGAAAAGGAACTTTTGGAACTAAAAAAAAGTATCAATACACTTAAAGGGAAACTTACAACACTTGAGTCAAAAAAGAAAGATATAGAGAAAGAGGCATCAGATTTGATTGCAACTACGATATACCAAAAGAAAATGAATCTTGAAAGGTCTTGTGATGAGATTATAAAAGAGGCTGAACAAAGACTTAAAGTTGTAGAAAAAGAAAAGGCTGATGAGCGAAAAAAGAATATAAATAATCTTATAGAACACAACACAAGAAATATAAAAGAAAATAATGTTTATCTTTTAAATGAGATAAAAAGAATATTAAAAGAAAATAATTTACCAAGTTTTATTAACTCAAGTATATATATGAGTTTATGGTATCCAACGACAATTAGTGAGATGGTTGGAAGTGTGATAGGAATACTTGTAGCAATACTTATTCCAACCATACTTGCTTTTGGAATATTTAGAGACCAAATATTTAAAGTATTTTCAAATGGGATATTTAGGTGGATTATTATAATTTTCATTTATTTCTTATCACTTTTCATAATAGGACTTATATGGCTTTTAGTTGACAAAATGACAAAGAAAAATATGGATGTGCTAAATGAAATCAAAGAACTTCGAAAAAATATTGCTGACAATAAAAATGAAATAAAAAAAATAACTGATGAAACTACTAAAGGTGCTACGGATGATAAGTTTGATTATACAAAACTTGATAGAGAAATAGAGGCGGGAAAGATAGAAGTAGAAAATCATAGAAATAAAAAGAAAGAAGCACTTGAACATTTTGTAAATGTTACACAGGATGAGATAACTAAAAAAGTTGGAGAAGAGGCAAGAAAAGGAATAAGTGCAGTAGATAAAGAAATAGAGAGTGTGAAAAAAGAACTTACAGATTTTCAAAAGAAGCACGACACACTAAAGATAAATATAGCAGAGGGATAACGTACATATATTTAAAAAGTGGCGAGATGATGGCACTACATTTACCGATAAAGATGTTCATAGAGTTTTAGAGAGAAAAGGTTTTAAGGCACTTAAGACAAAAGACGGAAAGAAGACAGAGTTTTTTGATTGCAAACTTGATGATGTTAAAGCTTCAATTCTAGCTGTCAAAGAACGAACAGAGAACGAGGAAAATCGTACAGAAAACTTTAAGATGAGAGTTGAGCAAAAAGAGGCTGTCAGGAAAACTAAATCTTATTTTGATTCTATAAAAAGAGAAAATAAAAAAGCAACTCCAAAGTTTTTATGGAATGCTAAAATGAGATTTGGTAAAACATTTACCACATACCAATTAGCAAAAGCGATGGACTTATCAAAAGTTTTAATATTGACATTTAAGCCTGCGGTTAAACAAGCTTGGAGAGATGATTTGTTACATCACATAGATTTTGAAGGTTGGCAGTTTATATCAAACGACAAAAAAGACCCAACACTTGGAACTATTGATGAACAATATGAAAAATATAAAAAGAAATGTAAAGAAGATAAGACAGAGTATCCTTTAGTTTGTTTTGGTTCATTTCAAGATTTTTTAGGTATAGATAGCGAAACTGGTGGCATAAAATCTAAAAATAAATGGGTGCACGAGACAAATTGGGATTTAGTTGTATTTGACGAGTATCATTTTGGTGCTTGGAAAGATAAAGCAAAAGACTTATTTGCATTTGACGAAGATGAAATAGATGATGAAGATATAGATGCAAAAAAAGATGAAGCTGCAGCCTATGATGAGACTTGCTTACCTATAACTACAGATTATTATTTATTTTTATCTGGAACCCCATTTAAAGCACTTAACAATGGAGAGTTTATAGAAGAACAAATATTTTCTTGGACTTATAGCGATGAGCAAAATGCAAAAGAGAGTTGGGAAGGCCCAGACAATCCATATGCAGCATTACCAAGAATGATTATGCTTACATATAAAGTGCCTGATGAGATTGAGAAAATTGCTAAAGGTGGTGAGTTTAACGAATTTGATTTGAATGTATTTTTTTCTACTACTGGTAAAGGCGAAAGCGCAGAGTTTACATATAAAGAATATGTGCAGAAGTGGCTTGACTTAATAAGGGGTGACTATAAAGAACAAAGAGTGGATTTGTTAAAACAAAATGCAGATAAGCCACCTATGCCATTTTCAGATATGAGACTTTTAAATAATTTGACACATACACTTTGGTTTATGCAGACAGTAGACGCATGTTTTGCTATGAGAAATTTGCTTCAAGAAAAACAAAATGTATTTTATCATGATTATAAAGTTATAGTTGTTGCTGGTAAAAATGGTGGGGTAGGACTTGATGCGCTTGATTATTTTGAATCAGAGATGGGAAATCCCCTTGAAACAAAAACTATAACTTTAACTTGTGGAAAACTAACTACTGGTGTCACAATAAAACCTTGGACTGGTATACTTATGCTTAGAAATTTGAAATCACCAGAAACTTATTTCCAATCAGCATTTAGAGTTCAAAGCCCATGGACAATAAAAACTGATGATGGAAAAACGGAGATAATTAAAAAAGAATGTTATATATTTGACTTTGCAATTAATAGAGCACTTAGACAAGTGTCAGACTATAGTATCAAACTTAGTAGCGATGCAAATAAAAGTCCAGAAGTTAAAGTTGGTGAATTTATAAATTTCTTACCAGTCCTTGCTTATGACGGATATGGTATGAAGCAAATCAATTCATCTGAAATACTTGATATAACTACATCAGGAACTACGGCGACATTACTTGCAAAAAGATGGCAGTCTGCAATGCTTGTAGATGTGACAAATGATGTGCTAAAAAGACTTATGGCAAATGAAGATGCTATGAAGGCACTTATGAATATAGAAGGATTTAGAAGTTTAAATGATGATATAAAAACAATTATAAATAAGTCAGAGCATGTAAAAGAAGCAAAACGAAATAACGAAAAATTAACTGAGAAAGAAAAGAAAGTATTAACTGAAGAAGAAAAAGAATTTAAAACTAAAAGAAAAGAGATTCAAGAAAAATTAATTAAGTTTGCTACAAGAATACCTATATTTATGTTCTTGACTGATTTTAGAGAAGAAACACTTAAAGATGTAATAACTAAACTTGAGCCAGATTTATTTAAGAGAGTGACAGGACTTTTGGTTAAAGATTTTGAACTTCTCGTATCGCTCGGATTATTTAAAGAAGGTATAATGAATGAAGCAGTATATAAATTTAGAAGATATGAAGACTCAAGTCTTGTCTACACTGGTATAGATAGACATATAGATGAAAAGGTGGGATTATATTCTACAGTGCTGACAAGGAAAGAGTATGAGACAATAGTTAATCAAGGGTAAATATGAAAAGGCCGCCCTCACAGGTGGCTTTTTATTGTAAAGACTCGACTTTATCTGTTCGATATACGAAATTGACAAATCCTATTAAATAGGATATAATACAATATATGTTTAGCGAGTTTGTGCAAACAAAAATATTTACAAAAAAATGGGATACATTAGGTTACAATGATGATGATTTAAGACTCTTAGAAATTGATTTGTTAGAAAAAGGTGATAAGTATCCTGTTATCAAAGGAACTGGCGGATTAAGAAAATGTAGGTTGAAATTACAAAATAAAGGGAAAAGTGGTGGCAGCAGAGTTTTATTTGTGAATTTTGTTAAACTCGAAACTATATATTTGATAATGGTGTATAGTAAAAATGAGCAAGAAGATATTTCAGAAGAAGATAAAAAAGATTTTAAGAAGTTAATTATTGAATTAGAAGAAGAGGTAAAGAAAAATCATGAGTAAGATGGGTGAAGAAATAAAACAAGGGCTTAGAGAAGCAATTGAAGATGCAAAAAAACATAATTTAAAAAGGAACTATATTTATATTGAGCCAGTAAAAAAATATACACCTAAAGAAGTTAAACAAATTCGTAATAAAGTTGGATTAACACAAAAACTATTTGCGAGTTTCTTAGGGGTTTCTAATAAGACTATAGAGGCATGGGAAGAAGGTATAAATACACCATCTGGTGCTGCAAGTAGAATGCTAACTATAATTGAAAAAGATAAAAATGCACTAAAGAATTATCCATTTGTTATTGCATAGAAAAATTTTTAAACTTAGAAGAGTGAAGATATTGTAAATAATTATTGTTAGCCGCTCTCACGGGTGGCTTTTTTGTTAAAACTTATATTGCCTGCAAGATATAGATTATTGGCAAATATAATAATATTTGTTTAAATGAAAGTATGAATTCTATAAGTTCAAAAGAAATTATAAAAAGTTTAAAATATAATGGTAATAGAACGACAATCTGGAGTTAAGTTTTTGAGTTAAAATTATGAAAAAAGATATGTATATTTTCCCAGCGATTATAGGTAAAGAAAAAAATGAAAAAGAGTATAGTGTGTATTTTCCTAATTTAGATGTGGCAACATCTGGCATAGATGAGGCTGATGCATTTGAATCTGCAAGAGAGTTGCTTGGCTTAGTTATATATGGTAAAGAACAGGATAAAGAAAAAATTCTATGAAAAAAGTAAAGATTACAATATATTTGTTGTTTTTTCTTACGATACTAATCCCAATCATTAGACTTATTTTGCTTTGGTTAGACATAGGTTTTAATAAAGGATATATAATTGAATTTACTTATGCCATCGTATATGAAATAATTCTTGATATAGTGTCTATAATAACTTTAATTATATTTTTTAAAAATAAATTCAAGATTATAGATTATATATCTTTTACTGAAAACATATCTAAAAATAAAATAATTTTAATATTTTTGTTTTTGATATGTCCGCTATCTTTTATAAACGCATTGTTTTTGATTGCATATGGACCAGAGACGAGATGGCAAATATTATTTCTTCTTGTGAATACATCGTGTTGTGCGGTAATGACAATGTTTTTTGCAAGACCGCTTGTGCTTAAAATTATATCCTTGGTTATATCTTTACTTCCAGCTGGTATCATGTGGCTTTATTGTTTCATTGCTTTTATTTTTATAGGCTTTACTTCAAGAACAGTTATGAATACCATAGATTCACCAAGTGGAAAATATTACATAGAGGTAATATATGCTGATGCAGGTGCGACTGGAGCCAGCACTTTAGTAGAAGTGAATGAAAAATGTAAAATAGATTTAGTTATATTAAAAATTACAAAAAAATCAAGAATTATATATAATGGCAGACTAAATGAATATAAAAACATGGAAATTTATTGGAAAGATGACAACTGTGTAGTGATAAATTCAAAGGAGTACATGTTAAATCAGTATAATTAATTAGTACGAAACCAGGGCATAAGCTTGACATACCAAAAGTTGATGCAAAGAAAATCCCAGAAAAGAAAACAATTATGATAGAAGGTTAATCCACTAAAAAAAGACTCGGAGACAACTCCGGGTCTTTTTTGATTTGTTGATATTTCGTAGAAATAATGATAAAATGTGAAAAAGTTATAAAATTATGACAAGTGAGGAAAATAAGTAATGATTAAAAGAAAAAACTATAAAAATTTTTTAGTGATGGTATTAACTTTAATTTTACTTTTTGGATGCAAAATAACACCGATGATTAGTGTTGAGCCACAGAAATCAAAGAGCAACGATATTGAAGTTCAAAAAAACAATAGTGACGATATAGAAGAACAAATATCAAAAGCAAAATTAGTGAGTACTTATGGTGATATGAGTACTATTGATGAGATGGATACAGTTACATTTGGTTCATATCCGCAGAGTAGCACATCTGCAGATAAATTAGAGCCAATTGAATGGATAGTATTGGAAAGAGATTATAAAAACAATAGAGCATTACTTTTAAGTAAATATATACTAGACAATGTGAGTTTCAATTCGGAACACAAAATATGTAAATGGAAAGATTCAGAACTTAGACAATGGATGAATCAAACATTTTATGAAAAGGCATTTAATGAAAATGAAAAAAACATAGTAGTAGAAGACTCGCATATTAGTGATATAGTTCGTGATGATAAAGAAATCGATACTGTGACAGATAAAGTGTTTATACTATCAGAATCTGAAGCGAAAAAATATTTTAAAAGATATGATATGACTGAAGAAAACAGAAAGCTTGCAACAAGAGGCACTAACTATGCTAAAAATGTGGATAACAATGGCACAAAATTGTGGGTTAGAGAGAACACTGGTGAAAATACTTTTGGCATTACGGAAGATGGTATATTTTATAATAGGATTGTAGAACGATATAAGGATGAGGCGTTGAAATTTGAGTGGTGTATAGGCAATAGTTTTTACTGGCTCCGATCAAATGGACTTGATTTAACTTCCGTCGCGAGAGTAAATAGTAATGGAGCTCTTTTAATGGGTGAGTCTAATTACTCTGTGGCAAATTGCCAAGGTGGTATAAGACCTGCAGTGTGGGTTAGATACAATAAAAAAGAAAATAATAATAATCAAAAAGAAATTAACGATTTTGAGAGCATAGAATTTGGTAAATATCAGCAATCATACAATTCAGAAAAGAATGATTGGAATGAAGATCCGATAGAATGGATTATATTGGAAAAAGATAGTGAAAACAAAAAAGCTTTAATTATTAGTAAATATATACTTGATGTTAGACCTATCACTTATAAAAGTGGGGAAAAGAATACAACTTGGGGAAATAGTAATATTCGTGCGTGGTTAAACGACGAATTTTATAATAGTGCATTCACAGCAGAAGAAAAAAATAAAATCAAAGAAGTGCAACTTGTAAACGAAGATAATGATGATTATATGACTCTTGGTGGAAGAGATACTACAGATAAAATATTTTTATTAAGTATCAGTGAAGCAAGAAAATATTTTTCAAACGGTGATAATTTAGGAAATAAAGATCAGCTAGTAAGAGCTGGTGCAGCAAAAGGAACTGAATACGCAAAACATAGAAGACTAGGTATAATACCAAAAAACAAACAAGATGAATATGAAGAGTGGATGTTTGAAAATAGCGCATATAATTTAAGAAGCCCAGGCGGTTCACAAGAACGTACAGCAGCAGTAGGACCTGATGCTATTATATCTACAAGTGGATTTGTTGGAACGGGGCTAAATCGTCGTGGTGTAAGGCCGGCGATGTGGATTGAATATTAAAAATAGATTAACCCGACATTGAAGTTGTAGATTTGCTTCTAACACTATATTTATTATGTTGGTATGATTATATTTGATTAAAGATATTATACGAGGAGAATTTAAATATGAAAAATTTTAATGAATCAATCGAAGTTTTAAAGAAGTATAACAAGGAGCCATTTCACATTGAGCACGGAATAACTGTTGGCTCGGTGCTTGGATGGTTTGCAAAAAATGCTGGGATGAGTGATGAGGAAGTGGAGTACTGGAAGACAGTTGGACTTCTTCACGATATAGATTTTGAAATGTATCCCGAGGAACATTGTAAGAAATGTGTTGAGCTTTTGAAGAATGAAGGATATGATGATGAGTTTATAAAATCAGTTTGCAGTCACGGTTTTGGTCACTGCGTAGATGTTGAGCCAAGTAAAGAAATGGAAAAAGTTTTATTTACAGTGGACGAACTTACTGGCATCATATTTGCAGCGGCAAAGATGAGACCAAGCAAAAGTTGCACCGATATGGAACTGAGTAGCTTGAAAAAGAAATTTAAAGATAAGAGATTTGCAGCAGGCTGCGATAGAGAAGTTATAAAACTTGGAGCAGAAAAATATATGCAAATGGATCTTGACGAAGTTTTAAATAAAACTCTTGAAGCTATGAAGGAAAATGAGGCGGGGATAAGGGAGCTTCTTGGGGAGCATATAAACGATTGATATGTAGAAATAATTATTAAAATACTAGTGAGATGAGTAGGCGAGTAAAAAAAGGAATAGATGATTTAGAAACTTTGTACCCTAATTTGGCAAAAGAATGGCATCCGACATTAAATGGGGAATTACTTCCAAGAGATGTGTTACCAGGAAGCAATAGGAAAGTATATTGGAAGTGTCCGAAGTGTAACTATGAATGGAAAGCACAAATATGCAATAGGGCTAAAGGAAAAAGAGGGTGCCCGTGCTGTTCAAATAAAGTCGTAGTAAAAGGTGTTAATGATTTGGCAACGACTCATCCAGAATTAGCAAAAGAATGGGACTATAAAAAAATATTAATTTAAATCCAAGTCAAATTTCTTATTCATCTAGTCATAAGTATTGGTGGGTATGCCCCAAAGGGCATGATAGTTATTTAGCTTCACCATCACATAGAATAAATGGAACAGGCTGTCCTATATGTGGAAACATTAGAGCAGGAGAAAAAAACAGTAGAATGGTTGATCAATTAACATTATCTGGAAAATATATTAAAACTTTTAAGAGTCTTAGAGCTGCTTCGGAAGCTTGCGGATTATCAAATGGTGCCATATCTAATGCTATACGGAAGGGGACAACATCTGGAGGATATAGATGGAGACATCATAATTAATGGTTACTTGTTATTGATACAAAACACCGCATATAGTGGTACTGACTTAATATTATTTTCAAAACCAAAGTTTTTTTCGCTAATTCTTATGGCGTAATTTGGGTTAAATGCTTCTATATATTTATTTAAACTTTTTGAATTAGTATGTATACCAGACTTTGCTTCTATAGGGACAATGTCTTGACTTATTCGAGTTACAAAATCAACTTCTGTATAATCTCCATTTACCCAATAATATAATTCCATATGATTTTGCTTTAATTGATTATAAACATAATTTTCAGTAAGACCACCTAAATAATCGTATAGCAGTTCATTTTCATTGTAAATATCTTCAAATGATAAGTTCCCAATAGCAGTTAATAATCCCACATCATTCATGTAAACTTTAAAATCTGAGAGAGATGTGTAGGCATTGAGTGGAAGTTTTATTTGTTCAAGCTTATAAATCTTATTGGCGATGCCGGCAAGTTCTATCCATTCTATGGCTTCTTCATAATCTCTTGCTCTCGCACTAGATTTAATTAAACTATATTTAAATTTTTTATTTTGTTTTGCTAATTGTCTTGAAATGTTATTGTAGACTAGTTGGGTTTTTCCTTTTTCAGCTTCACTATTATACTTATTCATATCAGACAAGTACTGTTTTATAATTTCTTGTTGTTTAATATTTACTAGTTCTAAATTATTCTCATCAATATATATTTTTACAACTTCTGGCATACCACCTACAAATAAATATTTTTTATAATAATCTAATGCAATGTTGTGGTAGGTAGTGTCAAGAGATATATTTTCATAATATGAATTTTGTATTTTATTCAATAAATCATTTTCATTATTTGCCATTAAAAACTCTTCAAAGTCAAGTGGAAACATTTCCATCATATCAACTTTTCCGACGGGATAAGAATAATTATCTCTATGAGTTGCAAGACCGAGAAGTGAACCGAGTGCAATGATGTGGTAATCGTTATTTTGCTCACAAAAGATTTTTAATGATGTTAGTGCTTTGGGACAACTTTGTATTTCATCCAAAATTATTAAAGTTTCATTTTTTATAATTTTTTTCTTTGTTACTGTTGAAATTTTATCAATTATTATGTTAGTGTTTAATATGTCAAAGCAATTTTGTAAAATTTCATTCCCCTCAAGCAAACAATAAACTATAGATTGATATTCATTTTTGCCAAATAAATTGACAAGATAAGTTTTGCCAACTTGTCTTGCTCCCATTAAAACTAAGGGCTTTCTTTGACTACTATTTTTCCATTCGAGTAGTTTTTGGTAAATTTTTCTTTTCATATGCAGAATTATATCAGAATTTCGTGAAAATATCAATAAAATTTCACAGAATTTCGTGAAAAATTTATCATAATTTTCATATATTTTATCAAATTGTGTTTTAGCGGAAATTAAATCGAAAAATCGTTCTATTTTGATAGAAAATGTTGTAAAATAAGTGCTTTTATAAATTGATGTGTATAGCGGTTGACAAAATTAAGTTTGTACTATATAATACAATGTAATAAATATCGTGCAAATGTATTACAAATGCATTTGCCATTTTAAGAGGTGAATTATGTCAACAATTAGTGTAAGATTAGATTCAAAGGATAAGCATTTATTTGAAGAGTTTTGTAATGATGTAGGGATGAGCATATCTACCGCAGTTAGTATGTTTGTGAAAAATGTCATTGCCAATCAAAAACTTCCTTTCAGCGTAGAGCGAGACCCATTTTATTCAAAAGAGAATATGGAGAGGTTGGAAAGTGCAGCAGCAAATGCCAAGAGTGGCAAGAACATGCACTACCACGATTTGATTGAAGACTAGTATGAGAAAGAACTGGGAAGACGTAGCTTGGGAAGAATATGTATATTGGCAAACGCAAGATAAAAAGACTCTCAAAAAGATAAATAACATACTAAAAGATATAGATAGAAATGGCTATAATTGCAGTGGACACTTAGAACCACTAAAAGGAAATTTATCAGGCTATTATAGTGTGCATATTGATGAAAAGAATAGAATTGTTTTTAAAATAAATAATGTAAATGGGCAAGATGAATTAGAAATTCTTCAGTGTGGGTCACATTATAAAGATAAATAATTAGTTTGAATGTTATTATATTTTGAAAACATAATTGAGTGAAGTTTTAACAATAGGATTGATTATAAGTTTGGTTAAATAAGTAATAAAAAGTTTGAGGAGGCGCAAATGAAAAGTACAAAGATAAGAGTAGCTAGTAAAATGATAAGTGTTATAATTTATATGATGGCGGCATTGGGTGGTTACAATCCAATGCTTCTTTTAGCTGGATATGTGTTCCTATATGAGAAAAAAGATGAAAGATTACGACTGGATGTCATGATGTCATTTGTTGTGACGATAATATATTCTTTAATAAATATATTTATAGGTTACATTCCAGTTATTGTTAATTGGTTTTTAGTTTTATTTTCAATTAAGGCTGATATTAGTACATTTGGAGGTCAAATAAAAGTATTTACTGAAATAGTTGATTTTATGAGATTGGTAGTGCTCATTAAATTAGCGGCGGATGCATATAAGGATAAAAATAGAGAGTTGCTATATAAAATTTTTAAGATTAGGTAATTAACAAGACTAAATCATAGTATAATACTATATAAATTCCATGTTAATATATATACAAAATAGTAAAAATGAAAAGTGCAACAATAAACATTATTGAAAGGAGAATATTAATATGCACGAATGGCAAAAAGCATTAAATAATAATAATACCTTAGAAGGAATAAGAAAAGTAAAGATAAGCAGTGAGAAACAGATTGTAGATGGCATAAACAATCATTTTGCTTCAACAGGTAAACCAATAAAAGACTTGCATGGTGCTTCAAAGTTTTCTGCTATGCTTGCTAATATTGGAGGAGGAGCAAAGAGAATTGGTGGTAATGGAATGGAAGGAGGGATAAGCACTATTAGTAAGTATGATATTGCTAAAACACTTTTAAAAATTATAGATAATATAAATATTATATTTAGAAAACCTGTTACTCTTGCCAAATTGCTAAAATAGAATAATTAAATTATATATTATAAAACTAAATATTATTATTTGATAAACATAATGACTAATGATGATGGAAAAAAAAGAATTGTAAGTAATGAGATTGATTTTAATGAACTTGCTGATTATTCAACTGAAGATGAGAATTTATCTTCGGTTGTTAGTGATGCTTCGTTAGCGGGAGCTGCAACACAGGCAGGCATACAAGTAAAAAGCCTTCAGTTTGCTATGGATAATTATGCAAATGCTATGAATCAAGCTGCTATAGCTAAGTCTACAGGACTGCCAGTGGTGACTCCAACACAACAGTATAAGGGTTTTGCCGCAGAAGAATATTTTAAACATACTTTAAAAATCAATGCACTTGCAAAAGGTGAGTTTGACTGGAAGATTGGTGTTTATACAAAAGGACAGATGCCAGGCGGCACTGTCCTTTCTGGTACTGATATGAAGACGGACCTTTCCATTTGGACAAGAGAGCATCCTTGGGACAAACCAATGAGAACGGTAGATTATCAGTCCAAAATTCATAATAAAGCATCTTCATATGCCAAAGACATGAATAACCCACAGTATCAGGATGTACAGTTTGTTGGCGGAGCAGGGCAGGGTGTAAATGATACGGTAAAAGTTAACATTGGAAGAAAATCTATTACTTCTGATTCAATAACACCAGAGGAAGCAGCTGAGTTAGCTGAACAGATGAAAACTCAGTCAACACCAGAATATTCAAAAAGACAAGAGAAATTTGATGAGCTGAATAAAGTGAACCTTGGTAGAGCAGTTATGGCAGGAGCAACTACAGGTTTTATTCTTACCACAATTCAGGAAGTTGTCGGGGTGATTAAGAATTCAAAGGATTTATCTGAAGATCAGTTTGTTCAAAGTATTGAGCATATTATGTGTGGAACGGTTGAAGGTGGAGTGCGCGGAGGTGCAATTGTTGGATCAGTTCAACTATTTGGGAAGATGCTTGGAAAAGAAGTGGCTGCAAATTCAATAGAAGCTATTCCAATTATGTCAACTGCAAATGTGGCTGTAGATTTTGCTAAAGATTTATATAAGTGTTTTGTAACACAAACAATAGATACCGATGATCTTCTTTGTAGCACCATAAATAATACTTTTTCATCTGCTGCAGGGTTTGGTGGTGCGTGGGTTGGTGGTCAAGCATTTATACAAGGAATGAAGTTATTTACGTCTGCAAAAGCTGCAGCTGAAACTGGAGCTGCCATTGGATCTAGTTTGGGGCCAATTGGCACTGTGGTGGGTTCAGTGGTTGGTGGAATTGTAATTGGAATTGGTGCAAATTCTATTATTGATGTTGCTAATAAGGATGCTTCAGAGGCTTTCAATGAATGCATAGCAGAAATTAATTCGCATATTGAGTTAAGTGGGGTTGAAAAACTATATTATTTTGCTGATTCCATGGAGAGCATATCTGAGTTTAGATTGTCTTTTAAAAATCTTTTGCCTTGTTATAATTTAATTTCGGATCTTAAAGAATATAACCTAAGAAAGAAAGCAATAAAAAATATTAAAAATATGTTAAAAGATAATTTGAATAAAATAGATATAGAAAAGCAAAAAGAACTGAAAAAAATGGAAACTTTATATCAAAATAGAATAAATGAACTTAAAAATAGTTTTGCTGAGCAAAGATTAGTAATGCAAGACAATTTCAAAGAATCGGTTAATATAGATGTCGCTAATTCATATATGCAGTATATTGGTATGTACGAGGTTTATGAAGGAAATGCAAATTCTTTAATCAGGGAACTTGAAGATAGAAAGGTAGAGCATTCATCCGTGCTTGATTATATGCGACACAGAAACGAAGTTAATGAGCAATTAAAAAATACTCTCCATGAATTAATGGAGGACGGAGATGTTGATTTATTAATGCCTTTTATTGATAAGGTTACATGGTTTATTCAACAAGATGAATTAATGATCGGGCGTCAATATATATCGTTTGATGAAGCTCTATACCTTGTGGATGGAGGTGAATCTTTATGAGCGCATGGGATTATGTAATGCCTCACAGACTTTTAATAAACAAGTCTCTTCGAAAAGCAGCAGAAGATCTACATGCTCGTTTAGATGAATACCAAATAGAATATGATGGGCAATTAGAAAAGTGTCTAGAGGAATTAAAAAGAGTTGAGGGCGAGTATCAAGAAAAATGTATTAAGTATAATAATTCTTTAGAAGAGGAATTACAGAAAGAGAGAAGTATTCTTGAATCTGTGGCACAGGATATTACATCATATGTAGATGAATATTTACATCGGAATTGCTTATTTCAAATGCGTGATATAAAAAGGAAGCAAATTAAAATACTTAAAGAAGATAATAGCTTTCTTAGTAGCCAAATGGTTCTTATTAGTAGGGAAGTAGATTATTTTAGGAAAATACAGAATGAGTTAACATCATTTACTGATGTAAAAGATATTATCAAGCTTATTTCGTTATCAGGATATGAAATTAACTCTGCTGAAAATGACAATGCAAAAGATTTGTTAGATAAAGTGTCTCAAGCAATTTCAAATTGTGAGTGTGACCAGAATAATGAGAGGTTTGCTTTAGTTCGCTTGAAAGGAATTATTCAAGAAAGATCTGAATATCTTCCTGCTATAAAATATATATCATGGGTTATTCAACAAAAGATCCAGTTTAGCAGACAGATTTCTGATAAAAGGAAAAGTATACGAGATGCACAAAAAGATATTTGGCAAGAGATTGGGCAGATTGAAAATGGTATAGTGGGAATAAATAAAACATTGGAGGAAATAGCTTGGAGGATACGTTATTATTGGGCTAGACCAATCACATATTTAAATGCAGATATTTCTTATGCGTATAAAGAGAAAAACGTGATTGAAAATAAGCTTAGTGTTGTAGGTGAAGAATTGCATAATATGGCAAGTAGACATTCTGATGATCAGGACAGATGGAATAAATTAGATATTGAACGCATAGAACTTTTGCTAGAAAATAGTTCTTTAAAGATTAATATTTTATCTAATAAAAATGAGCGAAAGCAATGGCTTGCGAGGATGAACTATATATTTCAATTATGCAAAAAGTACAAAACACCTTTAATTCGGAAAGAAAAAAAAGAGACAGATGAAGAGAGAATAATTGATCAAAGGCTTACTGAATTAGCATTGATTCGTGATAAAGGAATTGCAGAAGCTAAAGAAAAGTATAATAAAAAGCGGTTAAAGATTATGGCAAGATATTATGAAGAACATACTATAATGGAGTTTAAGTTGATTTCACTTGAGAAAGAAAAGCAGGAACTTGAAAATGAATATAAAAAAATATCATTTGATGTTTTCAATGCCGAATTAAAAGCAATGAAAATATACGACGAAGATAATCGTTTTTTATTGGTAAAAATATTTAATAAAACTTCTGAATTTAAGGCAGCACAAAAGAATAAACTATCATTGAAAAATAAACTTTTGGCAATTAAGAAAGAAAAATTGAAAACAGAGACAAAAGTGCTTGAAATGAATGAAAAGCTTGAAGAGTTAGATAAGAACTATAAAAAAGAGCTAAAAAAATGTGTTTTAGTTGTGTCAAGACCGACAAAAGATGAAAGCTATGAAGAGGAAAAATTGATTTATAGAAAGAGAGAAATAATGGAAAGATGTAAAAAAGGGGGGTCATATTGAAAACAAGGATAGATTTCACCTTAAACAGTCAATTCGGCATTGTTGAAAAAATTATATTTAGGCTTGTTCTTAATGGATTTATAGATGTAAAGGAAATTGTAAAAGCACTTCCTTTGTTTTCAGATTTCGTGATAGCAAACGGAATAAGGAATTTAGTAAACCATCAGATATTGACCGCTAATATAGGAACTAGTAAGCTTTCTTTGTCTGAGCCATTAATTGCAATTATTGATAAGTGTATGGAGAATGCATATGAAATTAATGTCCCAGTCGAATTGGAAAACTATATTAAAGGAAGTGGATTGTTGATTTCCGGTATCACAAATAGTCTTATAGATGATGAAAGACAATCTCTAAAAGATGCAACACAGTTTGTAAAAAAAGCAATGCTATTTGAGCTACTACCGGGTGTAAATCTTGATATGTATATAAACATAATAGACTTTATACTATACGAAGAGCGAGGTGACCAACATGAATAAGCAATTATGGATAGATCACCTTACAAGCTGGAAAACATTTTTAAATGAAAGAATTTCTCTGACAGATGATGTTGGTGAAAGAATAAAATGTGAACGCCAAATTAAGACTATTGAGAGGGTGAGATGTGGTGCGGTACTAAATCCGAATCTTTTATTTGAGTTTATTTCTCCATCATCTAACGAATTAGAAGAAGCGCCATGTGAGAAGTTTAATTTTAATCTGAATGATTCGCAGAAGAAGGCTATAAAACTTGCACTTGGAAAGAACGATCTGTTATTGGTACAAGGCCCACCAGGTACCGGAAAAACACAGGTTATTGCTGAAACGTGTCTTCAACTTTTATCAATGAATCCAGGACTTCGTATTTTGGTTTGTTCGGAAACGCATGTTGCTGTTAACAACCTACTTTCAAGAATAGCTCACTATTGTAAAGGGATTAGAATTGTGCGCATTCGTGACAAGGAGAATGATGACATCGTTGATGAGCTTTCTCCAGAAATGATAATCAATTCATATTTGGAATGGGCGTCAAAGAACATTCAGAATAAGGATGCTTATAATATTATTGAAGAAGAAATTAAAGAATCAATTTTAAATAATCAAAAAAAGAAAAATCAAGTTGAGAAGGCATTGGCCCTTTCTGCAAATATTGTGGGGATGACTTGTAATAGAGCCGCCGCATATGATTTTAGAGATAGGACAGAAATGTTCGATGTTGCAATTATTGATGAGGTTTGCAAGGCAACTTTACCAGAGATTCTATCACCACTTATAATTTCAAAGAAAGCTATACTACTTGGCGATCCTAAGCAGTTGCCACCTGTTTTTTGCTCTGAAGAGCAAGAAATTATAAATAGTATTCAGAACTGTAATTTAAATCGTTTTATGTATATAGACTCTCTATTTGCCGAAAGTAAAAATGTTTCACTGCTAGACACGCAGTATCGTATGTCAAATCAAATTGGTAGTATTATATCAGATTTGTTTTATAATGGTTCCTTGAAAAATGGTAGAAATGAAGATGTTGAGGATGGATTAACTTGGATTACATATAGCCCATCAAAAGATTGGCCTATATCAATAGAAGAACTATCGGAAAAACCCAAGATCTATAATGAGGATGAGTGCAAAATAATTGCTGATTTGTTGAAGCGGATTATCCACATGAGCAATCAAAATACATCAGTTGCTGTAATTGCCCCATATCGTGCTCAGACATCACTCTTACGCAGAGTGTGCGTTGGTTCAGCTCGTGTTAAAATAGATACGGTAGATGGTTTTCAAGGAAAGGAAAGTGACATTGTGATTTTTTCAGTTACTAGAACTAAAGGTTCGTATAGGTTTTTAGCAGATGACAGACGAATAAATGTGGCACTATCGCGAGCAAAAAATAAAATTTATATTGTTGGTAATAAAGAATATGCTGAGAAAGAGACAATTTTAAAAAAAATTATAGACAGGTGCAATATAGTAGAAAGTATTAAATAATTTGGTTGCAATAGAAAAAACATAAGAGCCAAATTAAAAACATTAAAGTTTTTGTTTTAAGAAATTATTTTGTATATTTTGAAACCAATATAAATAATAATAATAATATTAGGAGCAACATACAATATATTCAAAAGAAATACTTAAATATAAAGATGTTTAAAAATATTATATATGGAGAAAAATTAATGAACGAATTAAAACAAAGTAATAACAATAACATTGAAAATGTAAGTTTTACATTAAGTGAATGTAAAGAAAACCAAGATTTGTCAAATAAGACTAAGATTAAACTAAGTGATGTTGGTGCATTAGCTGAGATTGTTAAAGTTGGTATAGAAACTGTTGGAAACATAGCTGGCCAAGGTGGGTCCGGTTTATATTATGTTAATACGTATGGAGGAAAGTTGTGCTATAGCTCAATGAAAAATAGTTATATAGGCGCAACATTTCTTCAAAATGGGGATATGGCTCAAGCAGCACCTAATCCAGTTGTTTTGAATCCTATTGAGTTATGCTCATCAATATCAAATATTGCACTGCAAGTATAATTAGATGAGATTTCTAAAAAGATTGATAAGGCATTAAAATGTTTTGAAGAAAATGACAAAGCGAGTCTTAAAGGTGGATTTAAAAAGCAAATTGATATAATGCAAAAGTATGAAGATAGAAAAGATGATGATAAATTAATTAGCAATGATATTACAAGAGTCTATAAATATAATGATCTTGCTGATGATATAAAAATTAAATATATTGATAAAATAAATGATATAATTGATAATCCATCAAAATGGAGCAATAAAAAAGGGTTTGATGAAATAAAGAAATATTTCAATATTGTTTTGCAATCTATGTCATTACAAGGGTTAGCTGTATATATGGTTACTATTCTTGAAAAGAAGTTTGATGATAAATATTTGCAAAAAGTTAAAACCAATTTGCAAAATGAGTTTGATGAAGTTTTAGAGATATATAATAAATGTTTAAATTTTATTAGTGATTGCATTGATAAAGATTGGTATGAAAAGTTGGGTGATTTTTTAGATTCTTCGGCAGAACGAACTATCATATTTGATGGGTCTTTGATAAATAAAGGCGCAGCTTATTTATTTAAAAAAATTCATGGAAATATCAAAAATAATGATAGAGAAAAGTATTTAGCATATTTTGATGACAAAGGAAGACCAGTGCAATTTGAGTATATTGACAAAATAGATAATTTAAATATGCTTTATAATCAACCTATAAATATGTTGGTGGATAGCGAATATTTGTATTTATAAATAGTGTTATTGTGTAGTATTGTTTAATTGTATTGGTGGGTCCCTCCCACCATTTTTAATTCACAAAAAGTACATCATTGACAAATATAATAATATTTGTTAAAATGACAATATGAATTCCATAAGTTCAAAAGAAATAATAAAAGGTTTGAAAGATGATGGTTGGGTTGAAGTTAGAGTATCTGGCAGTCATCATCAGTTTAAGCATCCTACAAAGAAGGGTACTGTAACAGTAAAAGATCCAGATAAAGATGTTCCAAAAGCAACTGTGAAATCAATAGAAAGGCAATCTGGAGTTAAATTTTTGAGGTAAGAATATGAAAAAAGATATGTATATTTTCCCAGCAATTATAGGTAAAGAGAAAAATGAAAAAGAGTATAGTGTGTATTTCCCAGATTTAGATGTGGCAACATCTGGTGTAGATGAAGCTGATGCATTTGAATCCGCAAGAGAGTTACTTGGTCTTGTTATATATGGAAAAGAGCAAGACAAAGAAAAGATTCCTAAACCTTCTAAGATTGAATCATTAAAGATAGGCAAAAATGAATATACTATATTAGTTGATGTGTATATGCCATCTATTCGTTTAGCAGAGAACTCAAAAGCAGTGAATAGAACGGTAACATTGCCGGCTTGGCTAAATGCACTTGCAATATCAAAAAACTTTAATTTTTCACTAACATTGCAAGAGGCATTAAAGGAAAAACTGAAAGTTGTGTAATGAATAATAGGAAATGTATTTGGTGGGGTCCTCCCGCCATTTTTATTGGGCATAATTTAGCGAAATACTTGTTGTTGACATAATACAATTATTGTAATATAATTGTATTACATGTTATATGTCTTAACTTATCTTAATATATTTGTAAAATACATACTAAAATATGAAAACAAGCATATATTATTTACATTTCTGGAATAAAAATATATAAAAAAAGGAGCTTTCAAATATGTCAATGGAATCAGTAGTTCAAATCCGTATGGATACGGAAATGAAGAATGCGGCAGAAGAATTATATAAGGAGCTTGGCACAAGTTTTGCTGAGGCGGTTAGAATGTTTGCAAAGAAAAGTATAGACGAGCAAGCAATGCCATTTTCAGTCAAGAAAATAAAAAGTCATAAGGCTTATGGATCTTTAAGTAAATACGCAAATAAAAAGATCGCAAGCGAAGAGCGAGACATAATAGCAAAGGCTATGGTGGAAAAATATGTTAAAAATAATTGATACAAATTATGCTTTGAGATATTTAATTCAAGATGATATTGAAAAAGCAAAAGTTGCAAGAGATATAATTAGTGAAGGAGCATATATTTTACCAGAGTCACTTGTTGAAATTGTCTATGTGCTGCAAAAGGGATATAATGTAAATAGGAAAGAAATCGGATATGCTTTACTTGACTTATTGCTAGATGTTGATATATTTGACAAAGTGTTTTATGAAGATGCAATAAAAATATATAGAGACAATAAATTAGATTATGTGGACTGCTTGCTTTTAGCTCGACATAAACTTTTTAATGATAAAATATTTACTTTTGATGTGGCAGTAAATAAAAAATGCATAAAATATTGACTTTTTTTAATATTTCGATTAAAATAAGATTGAATCGTATTTTCATCGGAGGTGACGATGACATATATAAAAAGGCATTTAACTGATAAAATAAAGGATTTATCAAATGAATATGCTTGTATATTGCTAACTGGTCCAAGGCAGGTGGGGAAAACAACTCTTTTAGAAAATGTAATCGGCGATAAAGAGATTGAGTTTGTTACACTTGATGATCTTGCAGAAAGAGAAGTTGCAAAGAGGGATCCAGAATTATTTTTAAATTCACATAAACAACCAATTGTTATAGATGAAGTTCAATATGCACCAGAACTTTTCTCATATATAAAAATAGCAATAGATAAAGGTGCAACACCAGGTACATTTTATTTAACTGGTTCACAAAGTTTTAAATTGATGAAATTGGCACAAGAATCGCTTGCTGGAAGAGTTGCTGTTTTGCAATTACCAGCTTTATCTCAATCTGAAATTTTGAATGTGCAAAATGATGAGTTTAAAACAGAATTAGAAAATTTGAAACTAAGAAATGGTATAGCGTGTGATATGCATGATATATACAAAAGAATTTTTGATGGTGCTATGCCTGCACTCATTAGTAAAAAGTACACTGATAGAAATGTATATTATTCTTCATATATAAAAACATTTATTGAAAGAGATGTGTCGGAAGAAATAGAAGGGATAGATAAATTTATATTTTCAGATTTTATAAGAGCTTGTGCTTGCAGAATTGCAAATGAATTGAACATACATTCTATAGCTAAGGATGTGGGGATATCTGATGATACGGCAAAGAGATGGCTAGCAGTTTTGGAAAAATCAGAAATTATATTTTTCATACATCCTTTTTCAAATAATTTGCTTAAAAGAACCGTAAAAAATAAAAAAATGTATTTCTTTGATACAGGTATAGTGGCATATCTTTTAAAATATAGCAGCAGTGAAATATTAATGAACGATGCAATTAATGGTGCAATATTAGAAAATTATGTTGTAAATGAACTTAGAAAAACTTATCATAATAATTGCAAAGAAGAATTGTTTTATTATTATCGAGATGTAGATGGAAATGAAATTGATTTGATAATAGATTATGATAATCTACTTCATCCAATAGAAATAAAAAAATCAAATGTGCCAAGTAGTGAAATGATAAAAAGCTTCAAATGTCTTGACAAATCAAGTAGAAAAAGAGGGGCAGGGTGCCTTATATGTATGAAAGACAAAATTACAGTGATAGACAGAGAAAATACAATGGTGCCAGTGTGGATAATATAAAAAAGATGAAGTGAACTTAAGAGATTATTATGAAAAAATAGCAGCGAAGACGATGCCAGCCACCCTATTTTCTCATTGCAACCTACCCTTATATTTGTTATAATAAATAAAACGCCGATAAATAATGTTTTATGATGACAAATAAATTAAAGAAAATATATGATATCATTGTAAAGAATGATTTTTTAATATCATTTTCAGTAATTTGCATTATGACTGTAGTGTTATTTATTTTTGACATAGGGTGTCCTACGAGATATTTAACGGGTATATGTTGTCCTGGTTGTGGTATGACAAGAGCAACTATACATTTGCTTAAAGGTGATATAAATGGCGCGATACATTATCATCCATTAGTTTTCACTTTGCCAGTGATTGCAGCACTTTTTATTTTCAAAAAAAGAATTAACACGGTAGTTCTCAATTCAATTCTTGTTTTGATAATAATTGCATTTATATCTGTTTACATTATAAGAATTTTAGATCCATATAATGATGTTGTATATGCAGATATACATAAGAGCATATTATATAAAATTATTCATGATATATTAGGAGGTAAGTATGTATTGTCAACATTGTGGCAATGAAATAAATGAAGGAATGGACTTTTGCCCAAAGTGTGGAGCAAGTGTAAAAAATTCTTTTGAAAAAATGGGGCAAGCGATTGATTCAGTGTCTAATAAAGTTGATGAAGAATTTAATAGAGCTATAGATAGTGTAGGAAATACATTTAATACAAATGAAAATCAAAATCAAAGTGGACATAGATTTTTAAGGACAGATAGGTCACTTTTGATTTTTATACTTTTAAATATTGTTACATGCGGAATCTACAATTTCTTTTTCATTCATAGCTTGGCAAAAGATGTAAATGAAGCTTGCAAAAATGACAGTGAAAATACACCAGGGGTAGGTATGTTTATTGTTGTTTGGCTTATAGGAATTGTCTTAGGAAATATTTTAGGTATATTCAGTTTGCTTAGAGTTTCTACAATAACAGAAATGGTTCGATACGGCGAATATGGCAGACTTATTACTACATATTCTATAAGCATTGTTCCATTTACACTTGTAAACATTATAACTGGTATCTATCCACTTTACTGGAGATATAAATTAGGCAATAAACTTCAAAGAAATGGTCAGCAATATGGCATAATGATAAATGAGAATGGATCTACAGTTTTGATATGGGATATTTTGGGCATAGTTTGCTGTTGCTTAGGTTCATTATATGCATTATATATTTTGATTAAGAATGCAAATGCTATATGCTCAGCTTACAATAATAAGTATGTTTTAAAACATTAATACTTCTATTTGTAAATAACATCAAGAGGGGGTATGTTATTACAAAATAGTAAAAATCGGGCATATAATTTGCCTGATTTTTATTTGTTTTTGTGGTTAATATATGATAAAATGAATATTGGTTATGGAGACATTATATAGAAAATATAGGCCACTTGATTTTGATACAGTTGTAGGGCAGGATAGCATAGTGACAACTTTAAGAAATCAGATTAAAGAAGGTAGCATAGCACATGCCTACCTTTTTTCTGGAACAAGAGGAACAGGTAAGACAACTATTGCAAAAATATTTGCAAGAGCGATAAATTGTCCAAATGAATTAAATGGCAATCCTTGTAATGAATGTGCAACATGCGTGCAGTCAATAGAAGGCAATAATATGAACATACTTGAACTTGATGCAGCATCAAATAGTGGCGTAGATAATATAAGAAGAATCACAGAGCAACTTGATTATCCACCACAAAATGGTGAGAAATATAAAGTGTTTATAATAGATGAGGCACATGCACTTTCACAATCTGCAGTGCAGGCATTTTTAAAAACTTTGGAAGAGCCACCAGAGTATGTAGTGTTTATCTTAGCAACGACTGACCCAAATAAATTGCCAGAGACTATTCTTTCAAGATGTCAAAAATATAATTTTAGAAGAATAAATATAGAAACTATAGTTTCGTATCTTAAAAAAGTTTGCAGTGAAGAAAAAATTGAGATAGAAGATGATGCACTTATTTTCATTGCTGAAAAAAGCGATGGAAGTATGAGAGAAAGTCTTAGTATACTTGATAGAGTAAGAGCATATTCAAGAAATGATGCATTTACAAAAGAAAAAGTATTGGACATATTAGGAATTGTTGATGATGATGACTTTAGTATACTTGCAAATGCTATAAATAATTCAGATATAGAAAAAGCATTTAATTTATTGAGTGATTGTCTCGAAAAGGGTAAAGATATAACACAATTCACAAATGATTTTTTATGGTATCTTCGAAACTTATTAATTGCAAAAGATTTATCTATGCCAGTTGAAGCACTTAACTTGACTAAAACTAATTTTGATAAATTAAAGAAAGAATCAGAATCATTTGCAAAAGATGTACTTATATATTATATAGAAGAATTGTCAAGAACAGCAAATCTTATGAAATACGATGAAAACAGAAGAGTGATATTAGAGACAACGCTTATAAGACTTGCAAGTCCTGAAACTAACTATATAGAATCCGCTGTTATGGCAAGAATAAAAAAACTTGAAGAGAATAAAGGGAAAATGACTTATGCTGTGATGCCAGATAGAGTGAGTACAGATAAAAAAAATGAAAGTGAAAGTGATAATGCCAGTTTATCAAGTGAAGATGATAAAAAAATAAAAGAAATTAAATTATCACCTGCTACATTTAAAGATGCCAATGCTTTAATTGAAAATTGGAAAGTAATTATCTCATCTATTGGGCTTACTATGAGAGCAGTGCTTTCTGATAGTAAAATTATACCAGTGGGCGAAAAAGAATTAAAGTATGTGGAAGTGCAGATTAGCAATGAGATGTATAACATTTTATTTGAAAACAATAAGCCTATAGAACTTGAGGAAAAGTTGACCGAGAGTATAGAAAAAATCATCAATAAAAAAATAGAAATTAGAATAGTATCAGAGCAAGATTCTAAATATTCAAAAGATGTATTGTGGAAAAAAGAAGATGCTTATGATAAAATAGATATGGAGATAGAAGAAGAGTAATGTTGAACAGTTCTGAAAACCTACAGAATCTTATAGCAGAGTTTGCTAATTTGCCAGGACTTGGGAGAAAATCTGCAGGAAGGCTTGCTTATTTTATAGCAAATGCACCAAAAGAAAGAATAGATTCTCTTATATCTGCTATAAAAAATGTTCGCGATAATATAAAGAAGTGTAAGATTTGTTGGACCTTGTCAGACTCTGACATTTGCAACATTTGCAGTAATGAAAATAGAAATAAAAAGCAAATAATGGTTGTAGAAAATGAGAGAGATATGATTGCATACGAAAATGTCGGTGAGTATAAAGGAGTGTATCATGTATTAGGTGGAGCAATTTCTCCACTCATAGGAATAGGTCCAAATGAACTTAAAATAAAAGAATTAATAAGTAGACTAAAAGATGATATTGAAGAAGTGATAATTGCTACGAACTCATCTGTAGAAGGTGAAACAACAGCAACTTATCTTGCAAAAATTATAAAACCATTTAATATAAAAGTGACAAGAATCGCATCAGGTGTACCTATTGGAAGTGACATAGAAAATGTTGATGAAGTGACATTACTTCGAGCATTCAACGGGAGAACCGAGTTATGATGGACCAAATAGAATTTGAAAATCTTGTAGAAAAATTGAAGAAAAGAAAAGAAGAGGGCGATATAAAGACTGCTATTAAGGTTGCAAATAAAATTCCTTGGGATGAAGTTGAAGATGTAAATTTACTTATGTATGTTGCAAATATATATGATGAGGGAGAAAATTACAAGGATGCAAAACTTATACTTGAGTATGCATATGAGATAGCGCCAGTAAAGAATAGACTTTATTTTGCACTTTGTCTTATAAATGCAAAGTGTAAAGAACTTAAAGATGCTATAAGTTATTTTATAGATTTTGATAAAAGTTTTCCAGATGATATAAGAAAAAAAATACTTGAATACTATATATTAAAAGCAAAAAATGCACCACTTGACCAACTTAAAAGAGTTCTTTCTGAATATTTAAGTGAAGAAAAAGATGAAAAGATGTCATTTGAACTTGCACTCATCTGTGAAAAGATGGGCGAGATAAATGAAGTGATAGAGATTTGTAATTTTATAGTGGACTTTTTTGGAGTTAAGAAAAGTGGATTTGGAAAAAATGCATTGTTACTTAAGAAAAAGCATACTGATTTAAGTGCAAAGGAAGAAGACCTTTTGCTTGATGCTGAGATTGGGTATGTGCGAGATGAAGATAGAGATATAGAGTTTAAAGAGCCACTAAAGTTTTATAATGATGTAAGACCAGAAGAAGAGAGAACTAACCTTGTGGTAGAAAAAGTTGTAAGAGAAAATACGGAAACAGTAAAAAATGAAAATGAAGATGAGTTAAATGAAGATGAAGTACCAAAGAATATAAGTATATCTTACACACCAGATGAAGAGAGTTATGTTGAAAAAGAAAAAAATAAGATGGCATTTTTAAGTAAAGAGCGAGATGATAAAGAAAAACTTAGAACATTGATAAAGACATTAAAAGAAGAAGAAAAGATACAGAATAGTGAGTTTAATAAGTTTAGGCAGAAAAGTTTTGAAAGGGTAGGGAGGTTCAAGAAAATGAAATTGAGTGATACAAAAGTTCATATGATTATTGAAGCCCATTCTAAAGATGAAGGAGTGGAAATCGCTAAAAAAGAACTTGAATACATTCATAGTGTTTTAAATGAAAAAGTTTCTATTGCAAAAGCATCTGCATATAACATGAATGAAAAGGGATTTAATTATTATGCAGAAAAAGTTAAGGATAAAGATTTGATAATTGAAAATGCTGGGCAACTTAAAAATGAATTATTAGATGATATAGAAGAGTATATCATCAATAAAAGGGGGAAGACAGTATTTGCTCTTGTCGATTTAATAAATAATTTTGATAAAATAGCAACTGAAAGACCAGCGTTTATTGGTAGATTTGATATTTATTCAGTTTTATCAAGTAGACCACAAGAAACTTTAAATGCATCACAAAATGAAATTGATGAGTTTAAAGCAGAGAGAGATAAACATAGTGTCATAAAATCTCCAGACAAGAAAGAAGTTGTAAAAGAAACAGATGATAGAGTGGCATCACATCAAAATATAAATGAAGAAAAAAATGAAAATAATGTTAGACATACTATTGAACATAATAAAGTAGAGCATAATGACAGTAGACATATAGAGAGTGATGACGATAAGAGTCATTTGCAAAATCAAGGTAGAAAGATAAGAAGTGAGATGACTATAGATGAGTTTGTGGATGAATGTAAAACTTATGCAAAGAGTATAGATTGTACTATACCAGGAGATTCAATACCTGCTCTCTATGAAAAAGTTGAAGATATGCAAGGAAATAATATAACACTCAATAAAGAAAATGCCGAGGCTTTGATAGAGGAAGTTGCAGACAGAGCAGAAAAACCTAAACTTTTCAAAAAACCTAAATATGACAAAGATGATTGTCTTATATTACAAGAGGAACATTTTAATTTCTAATGCAAGAATTACTTATTAAAAATTTAATATCAATTCTATTTATTGTATTAATCATTTTTAATTTTATAAATGGATTTGCCAAAGGTTTTATAAAAATGATTATATCATTTGGAAGTCTTATACTTTCAATAATTCTTACAAAAGTATTTACACCTGTAGTAGTTGAAGCAATAAAAAATATAACTAACATAGAATCAACTTTGACATCTTCAATATATGATGCACTTATCAAGAGTAATGTTTATGACCAGATAAATATTCCTTGGATTAAGAGTGCTATAGATATAGGAAATATTCAAGAGTCATTGAAAAACAATTTATGCAATGGTATAGCAAATGGAATTATAAATGTAGTTTGTGGAATTGCTGTATTTATTGTTATACTTATATTGTTAAAGTTACTTATAAAGTTTTTGGATGTTGTAAATTATATTCCACTCATCGGTCAATTAAATAAAATACTTGGTGGAGTTCTTGGTGTGCTTGAAACTATACTTTTATTCTGGGTGATATTTGCAATTCTTAAAGCATTTAATGGTGTACCACAGGTAAAAGTATTAACGGATAATATAGAGTCATCATTTTTAGTGGGTGCACTTTATAATAATAATTTAGTTTACAACTTTTTTGCAAACCTATTTTCAAATAATTCAAAGACAGTATGATGACCAATTGCTTAAATAGAATTAGTTTAAAATTTAAATTGTGTTTCGTGAGCGAAACATTATAAATATAAAATTATAAAAGGAGAATCATTATGGGATTATTTGGTATGTCAAGTAAAGATGAAGCAAAGGTAAAAAAGACAGTTGATGAAACTGTTAAGAAAGGTAAAAAAGTTGGAGAGAAAGTTGTTGCAAGAGGAAAAGAAATAGGAAAGAAAGTTTTAAAGAAAGGAAAAGAACTTTCTAATGTGGCTAAAATACAAGCAGAAATTATCAAATGTAAAGGTCTTATTGAGAAAGAGAAATACACTATAGGAAATGAGGTTGTGAAGGCGGGATTACCAATTCCAAAAAATAATGAAAAAATTAATGCTGCACTTGACAAGATAGAGGTTTACAATAAGAAAATTGCAACAAAGCAAGCAGAACTTAAGAAAGCAAAAAAGTAATTATGGGCGGATAATATCCGCTCTTTTTATGCTATAAGGGCAAAATATAGTAAAAATAGCCTTTAAAAGCCTTAAAAACTCATAAAAATACTCTAAAAATAAGTATAAAATTTAGTGTAAAATTTAGAAAAAAATGCTTGCAAAAAATTATTTTTTATAGTAAAATAATAGGGCTTGTCTAATAGACATTATATTTGATTTGCAAATGTCAAATGGACATTCGTGTAGAATATTATAAAGTAGGGTTGGATAAGCAATTTAATGTTATTTAATGGCCCGGTGGCTCAGTTGGTTAGAGCACTGCCCTGTCACGGCAGAGGTCAGGGGTTCGAGTCCCCTTCGGGTCGCAAGGGGCGGATATAATCCGCCCCTATGATTAAATAATAAAAAGTTTATGGATGGGTTCCCGAGTGGCCAAAGGGGGCAGAC